>MESD01000086.1 GCA_001770815.1 Burkholderiales bacterium RIFCSPHIGHO2_12_FULL_69_20 | reverse complement strand
CGCCGAACACGGTCGCGGTGTACCGGGCCAGCGATGCCTTCCTGCGGCGCGGTCATCAGGACTTCCGGCGCGCCATGCGACGCCTGGCCGAGTGCCGCAGCCGGAACCACTTCCCCATGTTGCAGGGCGACGGCGATTGGGAGAGCATCGACCTCCCACGCTGGGCCTGAGCACATGCCGACGAAACAGAGTCCCACCGGTCGATCGGTGCCCGAACCGCCATCACCTGCGCTAACCAGGGCAGGGCCTCACGTCGGCCACCGCGGCGCCTTCACGAAAGCGCCGCGGAACGCGCGGATCGTGAGCGCCAGCAGGGCCGGCGAGCCGGCAGAGGACATCGCGCCCAATCACGGCCTGAGTGTCGAGCGCATCCGGCAGATCGTCGCGGCGGCTGAGGGCCTGGAGCGCGGCAGACCCGAGGCATTCGACTATCTCGGCCGGCGAACGCGTGATCTGCTCGAACGGCAGGGCTGGACGACAGTTCCACTCGTGCGTGACGCCTACCTGGCTGTGCCGGGTGGTGAACGGCTGCTGCAGGTGCCGGGATTCGGTCGCAAGTCCCTGCGGGAAGTGCGACGCTGGCTGTGGCTGCAGATAGGCGATCCGCGCTTCGAGGACCTCGACAGTCCAAACGCCGCAGGCAGAAGCGGGGCACCGGGGCAGACGATGCGCAGCAACGGTTGATGCGCCGGCCGGTACGATGCCGGCATGTGCAATCGGTATGTGTCCCCCGAGGCCGGCGACATGGAACGCTACTGGCATGTCGGTGCCCGTCAGCCCTGGCGTGCCGCCGAAGTGTTTCCACGGGCGCCGGGTCCGTTCCTGCGCGCCGACAGGGAGAAACCGCTGAGCCGCGAACTGGTCATCGGCCAGTGGGGGCTCGTGCCCTGGTTCGCCAAGACGGCCAAGCTGACCTACTCGACCAACAACGCCCGCTTCGAGGAGATCACCACGAAGGCGTCCTTCAAGAGTTCGTGGAGCTACGGCAAGCGCTGCATCATCCCCGCGGTGTCGTTCGACGAACCGAACTGGGAGTCGGGCAAGAACGTCTGGTGGCGCTTCCGGCGCGCCGACGGGGCACCCTGGGGTCTTGCTGGTCTGTGGAACACCTGGACGGACAAGACCACCGGTGAAGTCGTCGAGAGCTACACGATGATCTTAGGGGCGCCGACCGTTACTCAGTGAGGCGCCCGCGGTAGGTTCGCATCCGGTCCCTGACGAGTAGCTCGGCCTCACTCTGAGGCGAGTAGCGGGAGGGGGCCGGGGGGAGGGAGCATGCGAATCGACGGTGCCGTCCTGGCGCGCTGGCGCAGCCTCGACGCGGCAACCGCCGTGTCCGCGATCGCCGACCATGCCAAGCAGGACCAGACCTTCAAGCCGGTCAAGGACGCGTCGACCTCACGTTGGCACGTCACGGTCGATGGCAACGAGTTCGAACTGCTGCTGACCGACCCCAAGTTCTGGGACACCCGCGCGCGGACGGGCGGCGGTGGCGCCATTGATCTGGCCATGCACCTGGTCGCCATCGACTTCAAGGGCGCCGTGCGCCGGCTGCAGGCACTGCGGCTATGAGGCTCGTGCTGGCTGACGCCAGCCTCGTCGTTCAAGGCCGCTCGTACGAGGGCCTGCCCTTGCTGGTGGGCACCGACGGTCACGCCGTCGAGCCGGCGCAGTCGTTCCTGTGGGACGAACTTGCGGCCAACGGCCGCGCCCAGAGCCCGCTCACGTGGGCCAAGTACGGCCGGGACCTCTACGACTACTTCGCCTTCCTGGAGGCGAACCGGTTGGGCTGGAGCGAGTTGCCTGCCCGCGGCATGCCCAGCCACCTAGACCGCTACCGCGACTGGTCCCGTGCGGAGGTTGGCCTGCAGCCGCGCACCATCAACAGCCGACTGCGGCTGATTGCCCGCTTCTATGCCTGGGCACGGGAGCACGGGTTCATTGAACGCCTGCCGTACAGAACCCGCGTCATGCGCACGGCACGTGAACCGGGATTCCTGGCGCACGTGCAGCACGACGCCCGCGCAACGACAGCACTGCGGGCCGCGTTGCCCGAGCCGGTCGCGGTGCCGCAGTTCCTGACGATGGACCAGGTGATGGCTTGCCTCGACCAGTTGCCCAACCCGACGCATCGACTGATGTTCGAACTCATGGTGCGCTGCGGCCTGCGTCAGGTCGAGTGCCGATCGCTGCCGATGAGTTACCTGTGCAACCCGGACAGGCGCACCGACCTGCGAGGCCGGCGCACGATCAGGGTTCGTCTCGACCCGCAGCACATGTCCTTGAAGCACGGCCGGGCGAGATCCATCGACGTGCCTACCGACCTGATGGAGGACCTGTGGTGGTACGTCGTGCGCCACCGCCGCGTGCGCGCCGATGCGGCGGCACCGGCACCGGACTGCGGCGCCGTCTTCCTGACCGAGCGCGGACGCCGGTACGGCAACACCGCCTTCACCGATCTCTTCGCCGCGCTGCAGCGGCGCGTCGGCTTCTACGTGCGCCCGCACATGCTGCGCCACACCTACGCCACGTACACCCTGTGGCGCCTTCGGCAGTCCAGCCACCAGGGCGACCCTCTGCTCTATGTCCGTGACCGCCTGGGTCACTCCAGCGTCGTCACCACCGCGGTCTACTTGCACCTCATCAACCAACTCGACACAGACCTTGTGCTGCAGCACGAGGACGAGATCGACGCGCTGTTCCGGCCCCAGGCCCCAACATGAGCCGCCGTCGCAAGTCGTTCGAGCAATTGAAGACGCCGATACCGCTGACTGCAGGCGAGCGCACGGCCCGCGTGAAGGTGCCCGGCGCCGAACATGCGCATTGCGCCGACCTGTCGGCTTGGCTGGCACGGGGGATCGACGCGTGGGTGCTGACCTGCACCGCACAGTTGCAGACGTTCGTCGACAGCAAGACGGTCTCCCTGAGCAGCGTCACGGCCTACGGCAAGGCGCTGCGCTACTTCTTCGAGTACCTGCGCGCCGCGATCTCGGTTGCACCGCCGACGACACCGGCCGCGCTTCGCCCGGGCCATGTGAGCTCGTTCGTCGACTGGCTCGCCTGCCACCCTCGCCTGGCCAAGGTCAGCCAGCGCAACGTCTACACGCACGTCAAGTCAGTGCTGCGCGCACTTCAGGACCGCGGCGAGATCGTCGACGATGATGATGAGCTGTTCCCGCGCAACCCGTTCCCGGACGCCTCGGGCGGGAAGAAGGGCTGCGCGCCACTGAGCCTGGCCGAGCGCTCGCGCCTGGCTGATGCCTTGCGGCGCGACATCATCGACCTGCACACGGGCAGGTTGCAGGCAAGCGAGAGCCAGGCGCTGGCGGTCTACGCGTTGGCTCTGGCGATGCGCACCGGGCTGAACACGTCGCCGCTGCTGGAACTGGGGCGCGACTGCCTGCAGCCCCACCCGTTCATGCCGCGTATGCGGCTCATGCGGGCGTACAAGCGGCGGGGCAACGCCACGCACGTCAAGACGCTGCGCTACCAGCGCGACCTGGCGATTCCATCGGCCGTGCCCCTGGACGGCGCGGCGCTCTTCGAAGAGGTGCTGCGGCGTACCGAGCCGCTGCTGCGGCAGGCGCCGGCGCAGTGGGCGAACAAGGTGTGGCTGTACCGCAGTACCGCACAGGTCAACGCCGGCAGCATCTGCTGCCTGACGGAGGGTGCACTGGGCTACAACGTCGGCACGTTCGTGCAGCGGCACGCATTGCAGGCCGACGATGGCTCAGCGCTGACGTTGAACACGTCGCGCTTGCGCAAGACCATGGAGAACCGGCTGTGGAGGCTGAGCAATGGCGATCTCTTCACCGTTGCGGCCCTGATGGGGCACACCCCGGCGGTCGCCGAGCAGAGCTACCTCCGGGTCACCGACGACATGCGCCGCAACGCGGCCTTCGTCGGCGAGGCGCTGGCCGACACCTACCGCGGCACTCAGCCCCTGCCACTGGAGCCGACGCCGGTGGGCAACTGCGTGGACACGATACGAGGGCATCGCGCGCCAGGCGATGGAGCGCACTGCACGGACTTCCTCAGTTGCCTGGGCTGCCGGAGCTTCGCCATCGTCGGCAGCCGGCAGGATCTGCACCGGCTGTTCAGCTTCTACTGGTTCCTGCAGGCCGAAGGCCGCGCAGCGCGTGGCAGCGACTGGGCTGAGCACTACCTGTTGCTGCGCACGCAGATCGACGCGTTCACGCTGGATAAGTTCGATGAGGCACTGGTCGAACAGGCCAAGGAAGAAGCCCGCGTGCGGCCCCTGAAGTTCTGGAGCCAGTACGCACGCATGACCGGGAGGACGCATGGCGACCCATGAAGCGCTGCTGCCAGCGCCTGCGCACGCGAACGTCTACCCGTGCGACACCACCGTGATCAGCTCGGTCCTCGACGACGCGGGGCGGGAGGTCGTCCTGAGCCGCTATGGCGACGATCGGTGGGAGCTGTGGCCGTACTTCCAGCAGTCCAACGTCTTGCCGTCAGGCAAGAAGATCAACTGGCGGCCGATCCCGCCATGGATGCGTGCCGAGTGCAAGGCGGTGACCTACCGCTATTGGACCGAAGGCCTGCCAGGGATGCGCCGGCCGGTGGTCCGCTCGGTCCTGCACCTCGTACAGAAGCTGCGGATGTTGGCGAACTACCTCGCCATGACGGGGATCGGCAGCTGGCAGGAGCTCCGCCCCGTCCATCTCGCTGGCTACATGCACCAACGAAGCGCGGTGGACCGGGTCAAGGCCGCCACGCTGGCCAAGGAGTTGACGGCGATCGAGATCCTTCACAGGTTCGGCACACCTGCAGGCCTGTCGTTCACGCCCTGGCCCGGTTCCTCCGCCACCGCGCAGGCCAACTGGGTGCGCAGCGGCCCGCCACAAGGGATGACGCCGGTGGTTCCCGAACCTGTGCTGAAGACGCTGTTCATGGCGGCGGAACGGGTGCTGGCGGGTGCGGACCTTGTGCTGGACGAGAGAGACCGCGGGGAACGGCTGACTGGCTACGACGTGGGTCTGAACCGCGTGCGCGACGTGTGCTTCTTCGTCATCGGCCTGCTGACCGGTATGCGTTGCGAGGAGATCGTCGGCATCGAGGTCGGCGCCGCACGCACGGAGGTGCGAGACGATGTGACCATGCATTGGGTGAGCAGCATCGAGCACAAGACCAAGAAGGGTCGCGTCGAGTACCTCATGCCGGTCCTGGGCCACCGGGTGCTGGCCGTCATGGAACGCTGGTCCGAACCCCTGAGGGCGGAGTTGCAGGCGTTGCTCGCCCAGCCGGCGCAAGGTGCCAAGGCGTTACGTCGAAGGGGCGAGGCGCTCGCCGATGCCAGGCGGTTGTTCCTCGGACGCGGTGGAGCAGGCCGGCAGATCCGGGCGCTGTCGGGATTGGCCTGCGGCGAACGCCTGCAGAGGTTGGCCGAGCACGCGGGCGTGGACTGGCAGCTTCGACCGCACCAACTGCGCAAAACGTACGCATGGGCCTTCGCACGCCACCGGCTGGGCAATCTCCTCTTCCTCAAGGAACAGTTCAAGCACTCGAGCCTGTCGATGACGCAGTTGTATGCCGCCAACCCGATGCAGGACGACGCCCTCTACGAAGACCTGTTCGCGGAGATCGCCAACCGCAAGGTCGAGCTCGTCGAAGGCTGGCTGAACGCCGATCAGCCGCTGGCTGGGCGTGCCGGCGAGAAGATCGTCAAGATGCGCGCACATGACTTCCCTGATCGCGCGGCGATGATCCGCCAGACCGCCGAGGTCGTCACCATCCGTAGCACCGGTCATGCGTGGTGCCTCGCGCAAGACGACGGTTGCGGTGGCGCCGGCCTGTACGAGCCGACTCGCTGCGCCGGGTGTGCCGACGCAGTCATCGACGAAGGGCAGCGCGCCGTCTGGCGGGCGCTACACGCCCACCAGACAGAGTTGCTTGAGGAGGCCGCAGCGCTCGGACCGGCGACAGTGCAGCGCGTGGCTCGGGATCTGAAGCGCTCGGAGGCAGTGCTGCATACGCTGGGCTGGCAACCTTCTTCGGGAGCCGTCGATGGCAAGACATGACGACAAGGGAGAACACCGCAAAGACGGCAGCATGCACGGGGAGCTGCTTGCCGCCATCGACCGCGTGTGCCGCACCGACGGCAGCGTGACGATTACCGCGGTGGCGAGGGAAGTCGGCGTGACACCGGCGCTCATCCATAACCGCTACCCCGATGTCGCCTCCACCATCCGCGGCCTCGCCGGACGGCACAAGCGAGACGAGATGACGGCTCTGAAGTCGGCGCTGGAGGACGAGCGCAAGAAGTGCGGCCAGTTGCGGGCCGAAAACGGCGAACTCTTCGCCGAGTTGCGCACGCTCGCGTCGGTCAACGAAGGGCTCCGGCGGCAACTCGCCATCGAACAGGACCGCGGTGCAGCCCGGGTCGTTGCCTTGCACCGGCGTCGGACAAACGCTGAATGACCAATGCCGGGACAGTACGCGCCGTTCGCCCTGAAGACTCTGCGATCATCGCGCTGCACCGCTCGGCCATCGCCCCATCGGTGATGGCCTTCGGATAGATGGCCCTGAAGCGCGCCGAGCGTTGACGGTAACGGCCACCACTGTTGAGAAACGATGCTGACGCTGAACGCCGACATCCACCCGTTGATGAACCGCATGCACAAGCCGGACCCGAAGCTCGGGTCCGGCCGACAGGACAAGCGGTCCGTGGTGCCCATCGAATTGGAGGACGTCGATGCCTGGCTCAACGGTTCGCCGGAGGCCGCTGCCGCGCTGGTCAGG
>MESD01000085.1:29138-55717 GCA_001770815.1 Burkholderiales bacterium RIFCSPHIGHO2_12_FULL_69_20 | reverse complement strand
GTGCCAAGCCCTGAACGGCCCCGCGGCCTCGGCCCGGCCGCAGCGGAACTTGACGGCGATGGAGCTGACCGTCGCAACGTCCGCAACGAGCCGATGTCTGCCCGTCGCGAATTGGGAGAGAGCCGCACTCAGTCACTGGCGGTCATCTCGGTTGCGGCACCGCCTGACGGTGCCGCCAGCAACGCCCGCAGGCCCGCCTCGTCGAGCACCGGCACGCCCAGCTCCCGCGCCTTGTCGAGCTTGCTGCCGGCTTCTTCGCCGGCCACGACGAAGCTGGTCTTCTTCGACACCGAGCCCGCCGCCTTGCCACCGGCGGCCTCGATCAGCGCCTTGGCCTCGTCGCGGCTCAGCGTGGGCAGGGTGCCGGTCAGCACCAGCGTCTTGCCGGCCAGCGGCTGCGGTGCGGCGCTGTCGACCGCACCCTCGCCTTCGGCCCAATGAATGCCGGCCGCGCGCAGCTGTTCCACCACCTCGCGGTTGTGCGGCTGGTCGAAGAAGGTGCGAATGCTTTGCGCGACGATCGGGCCGACATCGGGCACCTGCAGCAGTTGCTCGACGCTGGCGTCCATGATGCGGTCCAGCGACCCGAAATGCTTCGCCAGGTCCTTGGCGGTGGTCTCACCCACCTGGCGGATGCCCAGCGCGTAGAGAAAGCGCGGCAGCGTGGCCTGCTTGCTCTTCTCCAGCCCGGCCACCAGGTTGGCCGCGCTCTTCTCGCCCATGCGGTCGAGTGCCGACAACTTGGCCACGCCCAGCGTGTACAGCTCGGGCAAGGTGCGGATCAGGCCACTGTCGACGAGTTGGTCGACCAGCTTGTCGCCCAGGCCCTCGATGTCCATCGCGCGGCGGCCGGCAAAGTGCAGCATCGCCTGCTTGCGCTGCGCGCCGCAGAACAGGCCGCCGGTGCAGCGGTAGTCCATGCCACCAAGCTCGCGCCGCGCCGCGCTGCCGCACACCGGGCAGATACGCGGCATGCGGAAGTTGGGCACGTAGCCGGCGCGCGGCCCCGGCACCCGGCCCACCACCTCGGGGATCACGTCGCCGGCGCGGCGCACGATCACCGTATCGCCCACCCGCACGCCCTTGCGCCGCAGCTCGAACAGGTTGTGCAGCGTGGCATTGCTCACCGTGGTGCCACCCACGAACACCGGCGCCAGCTTGGCCACCGGCGTGAGCTTGCCGGTGCGGCCGACCTGGATTTCGATGCGCTCCAGCGTGGTCATCTGCTCCTGCGCCGGGTACTTGTGGGCCACCGCCCAGCGTGGCTCGCGGGTGACGAAGCCCAGCCGCTGCTGCAGCGCCAGGCTGTTGACCTTGTAGACCACGCCGTCGATGTCGAAGGGCAGCGCGTCGCGCGCCGCGCCGATCGCCCGATGAAAGGCCACCAGTCCGTCGGCACCGTTGGCCACGGTGCGGTCGGCGCACACCGGCAGGCCGAAGGCCTCGATGGCATCCAGCGTGGCGCTGTGGGTGTCGGGCTGGGCCCAGCCCTGCACCTCGCCCAGGCCGTAGGCAAAGAAACTCAGCGGGCGCCGTGCTGCGATCGCCGGATCGAGCTGGCGCACCGCACCGGCGGCCGCATTGCGCGGGTTGACGAAGGTCTTGTCGCCGCGTTCGCGCTGGCGTTCATTGAGCCGCTCGAATTGGTCGCGCCGCATGAACACCTCGCCGCGCACCTCCAGCACCGGCGGCGCGCTGCCCTGCAGGCGCAACGGGATCTGGCCGATGGTGCGGATGTTCTGGGTGACGTCTTCGCCGGTCTCGCCATCCCCCCGCGTGGCGGCCTGCACCAGCACGCCTTGCTCGTAACGCAGGTTGATGGCCAGGCCGTCGAACTTCAGCTCGGCCGCATACACCACCGGCGGTGCCTCGTCGCCCAGCCCCAGCTCGCGCCGCACGCGGGCATCGAAGTTGATCGCGCCGCTGGCCTCGGTGTCGGTCTCGGTGCGGATGCTCAACATCGCCACCGCATGCCGCACCGGCGCAAAGCCCGCCAGCAGCTGGCCCAGCACGCGCTGGGTGGGCGAGTCGGGCGTCAGCAACTCGGGATGCGCAGCCTCCAGCGCCTGCAGTTCGCCAAACAGCCGGTCGTACTCGGCATCGGGCACCTCGGGCGCATCGAGCACGTAGTAGCGGTGGGCATGGTGGTGCAGTGCAGCGCGCAACCGCGCGGCCCGGGCAGCAGCATCACCGGGGTCAGGGATGGCGGGGTGGGTGTCAGGGCGGTTCACGTCAAGGCGGGGGCACGACCGGCAGGGGCGTCGAGTGTAGAGGGCCGCGCCGGGGCGCCAGCCGTGCGACAGTGCAGCCCTTCACCGCAACGGAGCAACCGCCCATGGCCCATGATTTCGACCTCATCACGCTGGGCGCCGGCTCGGGCGGCGTGGCGGCCTCGCGCCGCGCGGCGCTGCATGGGGCCAAGGTGGCCATCGTCGAAGGCGCGCGCGTCGGCGGCACCTGCGTGCTGCGTGGCTGCGTGCCCAAGAAACTGCTGATGTACGCGGCCCAGTTGGGCGACGGCCTGCGCGAGGCGCGTGGTTACGGCTGGAACGTGCCCGAAGCGCCCTTCGAGATGGGCCGCTGGGCGGCCGCCAAGGCGGCAGAGACCACGCGGCTGGAAGGCGTCTACCGGCAGCTGCTGGCCGGCTCGGGCGTCACGCTGATCGAAGGTTGGGGCGAGTTGGCCGGCGCCAACCGGGTGCGGGTGGGCAATCGCAACCTGAGCGCCAAGCACATCCTGATCGCCACCGGCTCCGCACCGGTGCGCGACAGCCTGCCCGGCATCGAACACTGCGCCACCAGCGACGACCTGCTCGACCTGCCCGCCCTGCCGGCGCGCGTGGCGGTGATCGGCAGCGGCTTCATCGCCGTCGAGTTCGCCAGCATGCTGGCCCGGCTGGGCGTGCCGGTGGCCCTGTACTACCGCGCCGCGCTGCCGCTGCGCGGCTTCGACGACATGCTGCGCAAGGCCGCCGCCGCCGCGCTGCAGGCCGCCCGTGTTGAACTGCACCCGGGCGTGCTGCCACAACGCATCGAGCGACTGGCCGACGGCCTGCGGCTGGTGCTGGCCGACGATCGCGCCAGCGACTACCCGTGGGTGCTCAACGCCACCGGCCGGCGGCCCAACACCGCCGGGCTGGGGCTGGCCCTGGACGATCAAGGCGCCGTGCCGGTGGACGAGCAGATGCGCACCGCCCTGCCCGGCGTCTACGCCATCGGCGACGTGACCAACCGCAAGAACCTCACGCCGGTGGCGATTGCCGAGGGCCGCGCGCTGGCCGACACGCTGTTCGGCCCCACGCCGCGCACGGTCGACTTCAGCCGTGTCGCCAGCGCGGTGTTCATGCTGCCGCCGCTGGCCAGCGTGGGGCCCACCGAGGACGAGGCGCTGGCCGCCGGCCACCGGCTGAAGGTCTTCGAGACCGACTTCCGGCCGATGAAGCAGGCCTTCATCGGTGGCGTGGAGCGCACCGCGATGAAGCTGCTGGTGGACGCCGACAGCGACCGCGTGCTGGCGGTGCACATGGCCGGCGCCGACGCGCCCGAGATCGTGCAGAGCCTGGCGGTGGCGCTGACTGCCGGTGCCACCAAGGCCGATTTCGACCGCACGATCGCGGTGCACCCCACCGCAGCGGAAGAATTTGTCTTGATGCGCGAGGTATCGCGCACCCTACCGCGCACCGCACTGCCCGCCGCCGCGGTGCCCGTCAGCTGAACAGCCGCCGCGCCGCGGCCGAGCCCGCCGCCAGGTCGCGTGATTCGAGCGCGCGGTACAGCAGCTTCAGGTCTTCGCCGATGGTGGCAAACGCCGCCAGCGTGATCGGCCGGCCCGAATCGTCGATCATGGTCGCGTCCATGTCGGCGGCCAGCAGGCGCGCGGCCTCGTGCCAGGCCGGGAAGGGCTCGGCGCCTTCCGGTGTCTGCGGCACGTCCAGGCTCAGCTGCACCTCGCGCACCGCCGCCACGCCGGGGTCGTCGGCCAGTGCCACCTGCGAGTCGAAGCCCAGCACCAGCACCGGTGGTGCGCCGTCTTCGGCGCCGGGCATCACCAGCCGGCCGGGCAGCACGCCGGGCAGAAAGCCGTGCCTGCCCGCGCTCTGCTGGATGTAGCCCACGCTCCAGGCCGCGCCGTTGGCGCGCAGGGTGATGGCCAGCTGCGCGTCGTGGTCGCCGGCAAAGGCGTCGAGCTCGCGGGCGCGGGCCACCACGTCCAGCATGTCGGGCAGCTCGGCCATCGCACCCACGCCGTCGGCAAAGGCCTGCAGCTTCTGCACGAACTCGGAGTACTCGATCTCGTTGAGCGCACCGCTGCGGTTGGCCATCTGCACGCCGGCCTGGAATTCACCGTAGCGCTGGCCGGCGGCGGGCAGCTCCCACTCGCCGGTGCCGGCGTTCAGGCCTTCGATCAGGAACGGCTTGTTGCCGGCGCGGCGCGAGGGCGGCAGGTGCACCAGTGCCAGCTCGCCGGTGACCGGGGCTTCGAGCGCCAGCGTGGCAATGGCGTCGATCAGCGGATCGAGCCGGGCCGTCTTGCGCGGTGCGGCCGGGCGCAGCTCGCCCAGCGGCGCGGCAGCCTCGGCCACCGCCTCGGCCGTGGCCGCCGAGGCCGGCGCCAGCGCACCGTGCATCGACGGCTCGACGCGGGCCGCATCAGGCGCCTCGGCCTGGCGCGGGCTGGCCTTGCGGGTCTTCCACAGGCCCTGCGCCGCCAGGCCCACCAGCACCAGCCCGCCCACCGCGGCCAGGCCTTCCATCAGCGTGAAGTCGAGGTTCATCAAACGGCCTCCGCCAGGCCCACGGCCGCGTCCATGTCCACCGCCACGATGCGCGAGACGCCTTGCTCCTGCATCGTCACGCCTATCAGTTGTTCGGCCATCTCCATCGCGATCTTGTTGTGGCTGATGAACAGGAACTGCGTGCCCTTCTGGCTCATCTCGGCCACCAGCTTGGCATAACGCTCGGTGTTGGCGTCGTCCAGCGGTGCGTCCACCTCGTCGAGCAGGCAGAACGGGGCCGGGTTCAGCATGAAGATGGCAAACACCAGCGCGATGGCGGTGAGCGCCTTCTCGCCGCCACTCAGCAGGTGGATGGTCGAATTCTTCTTGCCGGGCGGCTGGGCCATCACCTGCACACCGGCGTCGAGGATCTCGTCGCCGGTCATCTGCAGCCGCGCCGTGCCGCCACCAAACAGGCTGGGGAACATGCGGCCGAAATGCTCGTTGACCTGGTTGAAGGTCTTGCCCAGCAGGTCACGCGTTTCGAGGTCGATCTTGTGGATCGCGTCTTCCAGCGTGCCGATGGCGTCGGTCAGGTCGGCGACCTGCGCATCGAGAAAGGTCTTGCGCTCGCGCGAGGCGGTCAGCTCGTCGAGCGCAGCCAGGTTGACCGCCCCCAGCGCGGCGATCTCGCGGTTGATGCGGTCGATCTCGCCCTGCAGGCCCCACAGCTTGACTTGGCCTGCGTCGATCAGCGTGCCCAGCGCCGCCAGGTCGACATTGGCCGCCGTCAGTTGCTCGAGGTATTGCGCCCCGCCCAGTTGCGCGGCCTGGGCTTCGAGCTGCAGCTTGGTGATTTGGTCGCGCAGCGGCTGCAGGCTGCGCTCGAAGCCCAAACGCTGCTCGTCGGCCGAGCGCAATTGGGCCGACAGCTCGTCATAGCGGCTGCGCTGCGCGCCCAGCGCCTGCTCACGTTCGAGCTTCAAGGCCAGCGCGGTCTGCAAGCCGGCCTGGGCCGCGGCATCGTTGAGCGTGCCCAGCTCCAGTTCCAGCTGCTCACCGGTCTGCGCGTTGGCGGCGGCCTGCTGCTCGGCGGTTTCGATCGAACGCTGCAGCTCACCCCGGCGCGCGGCCAGCGCCCGCGCCTGGAACTGGCTTTCCTGCGCCTGGCGCTCCAGGGCGCGGCCCTGCTCGCGGGCGTCGGACAAGCGGCGCTCGGCGTTGATCACCGCTTCTTCCAGCTCGGCGTGGCGCTCTTGTGTGGTGGCCAGCTGCATGTCGAGTTCGTCGAAACGCGCCTCGCCCAGCGCGCGGCGCTCCTGCAGGCCTTCGAGCTGGCCGTCCAGCTCGGCCAGTTCTTCGTCGAGCTGGCCGCTGCGGGCCTGGGTGGCCTCGGCCTGCTGGGTCAGGCGCAGCAGTTCGACCTGCAGCTGGTGCGCGCGGGTCTGGGCCTCGGCGGCCTCACGCCGCACCGCCACCAGGCGCAGGTTGGCTTCGGTGCAGGCGGCTTCCACCCGCACCAGCGCGCTGCGCGCCTCGTCGCTGATCAGCGCCTGGGCGCGTTGCTGGCGGTCGAGGTTCTCGATCTCCTGCGCGCGGGCCAGCAGGCCGGCCTGCTCGGAATCGGGTGCGTAGAAAGCCACCGCAAACGCGCTGACCGCATGACCCTCGCGGGTCATGATCACCTCGCCATGGGTCAGCTGGCTGCGCTGCGCCAGTGCGTCGTCCAGGCTGGCCGCGGTGTACACGCCTTCCAGCCAGTCGTTGAGCAGCGCCTGCAGCCCGTTGGTGTCCGAGGCCAGGCCCCCGTTCTGACCCAGGCGCAGCAGGTCACTCAGCCGCGGCAGCGTGGCATGGGTGTTGGCGATCGGCGCGGTCGGCGGCGTGTAGAAGGCCAGCCGCGCCGGTGGTGCGTCGGAGGCGAAGGCGCGCACGGTGTCGATGCGGCCGACTTCCAGCGCGCTCAGCCGCTCGCGCAGCGCGGATTCCAGCGCGGTCTCCCAGCCGGGCTCGATGTGCAGCTTGGTCCACAAGCCGACCAGGCCATCGAGGCCATGCTTGGCCAGCCAGGGCTTCAACTTGCCTTCGGTCTGCACCTTCTCCTGCAGCGCACGCAGCGCCGACAGGCGCGCGCTGATGTCGCTGTGTTTGGCGCTCTCGGTATTGGCGGCCTGCTGCTGGCCGCGGCGCTGGTCTTCGAGCACCGGCACCTGATCCTGCAGCTCGTGCAGCCGGGCTTCGGCCACGGCGTTGGTCTGATCGGCCGAATCGCTTTGCGCGCGCAGCTCGTTCAGCCGCTGCAGGTCGGGCGCGGCCAGCGCGCGGCGCTCGGTGTGCAGGCGCTCACGGCGGCTGCGCAGGCTGCGGCTCTGCTCTTCGAGGTTGCGGCTGTCGGCGGCCAGCACCTGGATCTGCTGCTGCACCGCGTTGACCTGGCTGCGCTGCTCGTTGGCGCGGGCCTGGGCGGCGCGCACCGCATCCTCCACGTCCGGCAGCTGCGCGGCCTGGTCCTCGGCCTGCGCGGCGACGATCTCGGCCTGCTCCTCGGCGGCGGCGATCTGCTCGGCGATGGTCTCCAGCTCGGCCATCGCCTCGTCGCGGCGCTGCTGCCACTGGCCCGTCTGCGTCTGCAGATCGGCCAGGCGCTGCTGCACGCGCTGGCGGCTTTCGACCACGTAGCGGATGCGCTCTTCGAGCCGGCTCACCTCCAGCGCGGCCTCGGCCAGCGAGCCTTGCGCAGTGTGCAGATGGTCGCTGGCGGCGTAGTGGTCCTGGCGCACGGTCTCGAGCGCCGCCTCCACGTGGCGCAGCTCGGCCAGCCGGGCTTCCAGCGCGAGGGTGGCCTCGCTCACCGCGGCGGCCACGCGGGCTTCTTCGGTGGCGGCGTCGCGGTGCTTCAGGAACCACAGCTGGTGCAGCTTGGTGGTGCCGGCCTCCTGCAGCGCGTGGTAGCGGTTGGCAACTGAAGCCTGCTTCTCCAGCTTGTCGAGGTTGGCGTTCAGCTCGCGCAGGATGTCGTCGACGCGGGTCAGGTTCTCGCGCGTGTCGCGGAGCCGGTGCTCGGTCTCGCGGCGGCGCTCCTTGTACTTGCTGACGCCGGCCGCCTCTTCGAGGAACAAGCGCAGCTCTTCGGGGCGCGATTCGATGATGCGGCTGATCGTGCCCTGGCCGATGATGGCGTAGGCGCGTGGGCCCAGGCCGGTGCCGAGAAACACGTCCTGCACATCGCGCCGGCGCACCGGCTGGTTGTTGATGAAGTAGCTGCTGGTGCCGTCGCGCGTGAGCACGCGCTTCACCGCGATCTCGGCGTACTGGTTCCACTGGCCGCCGGCGCGTGCATCCTCGTTGCTGAACACCAGCTCCACGCTGGCGCGGCTGGCCGGCTTGCGCTGGCCGCTGCCGTTGAAGATGACGTCCTGCATGCTCTCGCCACGCAGCTCGCTGGCCTTGCTCTCGCCCAGCACCCAGCGTACCGCGTCCATGATGTTGGACTTGCCGCAGCCGTTGGGCCCCACCACGCCCACCCGCTGGCCGGGCAGCTGGAAGGTGGTGGGCTCGGCGAAAGACTTGAAGCCCGAGAGCTTGATCTGATTCAGGCGCATGCGCGGGGAAGAGGCCTTGGGTCCGCAGCCGGCAGGTCCGGGGACTGTCGCTGCAAGTATTTGATTTGTATGGACTTATTGCGCGCCTGGCGGGGCGGCTGACGGCCTGGATGATACCATCGCGCCCCCTCCAGAAAGCCCGCCGCACCATGGCCAAGAAAGCCCCCAAAGCGCCCAACACCGCTGCCGCCGCGCCGGCGACCACCCCAGCAAAGGCCCCCGCACTGAACCAGCGGCCGATGCCGGCCAACCCGCCCAGCGCACCCAGCAAGGACCTGCAGGTCTTCGAGAACCCGTCGCCCGGGCGCGACTACGTCATCCAGTTCCAGGTGCCCGAGTTCACCTGCCACTGCCCGCTGACCGGCCAGCCCGACTTTGCGCACTTCACCATCGACATGATTGCCGACCAGCGCTGCGTCGAGCTGAAGAGCCTGAAGATGTACTTCTGGAGCTACCGCAACGAAGGCGCTTTCCATGAGAAGGTCACCAACACCATCCTCGACGACCTCGTCGCCGCCACCGATCCGCGCTTCGTGCGCATCACCGCCAAGTGGTATGTGCGCGGTGGCATCTACACCAATGTGATCGCCGAGCACCGCCAGAAGGGCTGGAAGCCGCAGCCGGCGGTGGACCTGCCCTCGATGACTATGGAGCGCGGGCTGCTGGGGTGAGCCTGGCCCCCGCGCCGGGCACGGCAGCCTCCACGCACTGGCCCGCGGTGCTGGCCGCCGCGCTGGCCGGCGTGGCCATCGCGATGAACGTGGGCAAGGTGCCGCTGGCCCTGCCCACGCTGCGCGACGAGCTGGGCCTCAGCCTGGTGCAGGCCGGCTGGGTGTCGTCGATGCTGACCACGCTGGCGGTGGTGGCCGCGCTGGGCTTCGGCCTGGCGGCCGGGCGCATCGGCGCGCTGCGCATGGTGCTGGGCGGGCTGGGCGTCAGCGCGCTGGCCTCGCTGGGGGCGCTGGCGGTGCCATCCCTGTCGGCCAGCGCGGGTTTCAAGTTGCTGATGGCCACCCGCCTCTTCGAGGGCGCGGGCTTCCTGGCCGTGTCGGTGGCCGGCCCGGCGCTGATCAGTGCGGCCACCGCGCCGGCCGACCGGCGCTTTGCGCTGGGCGTGTGGAGCAGCTACATGCCCGCCGGTGCCGGCCTGGCGATGGCCTTGTCGCCACTGCTGCTGCCCAGCACCGGCTGGCGCGGCCTGTGGGCGGCCGCCGCTGCGGTGCTGGCCGTGGCCGCTGCGGCCGCCTGGTTTCAGCGCGCCTGGTATGCGCCGGCCGGTGGCTCCAGCCATGCGGCACCGGCCGGCCCGGCGCTGGCGGTGCTGCGCCAGCCGCTGCCCTGGCTGCTGGCGCTGGCCTTCGGCCTGTGGGCGCTGCAGCACTTTGCGCTGATCGTCTGGCTGCCCACCTTCCTGAAGGAGCAACGCGGCCTGAGCGCCGGCTGGGTGGCGCTGCTCACCTGCGTGATGCTGCTGGCCAACGTACCGGGCAACCTGATCGGCGGCGCGCTGGTGCAGCGCGGCATGCCACGCGGTCGGCTGATCGCCGTGGCCCACACCCTCACCGGCCTGTGCGGCCTGGGCCTGTTCAACGAGGCCCTGCCCGATGGCCAGCGCTACGGCCTGTGCGTGGCGCTGTCGTTCATCGGCGGCGTGATCCCGGCGGCGGTGATGTCGAGCTCGGCGCTGCTGGCGCGCAACCCGCGGCAGATCGGCGCGCTGCAGGGGCTGATCATGCAGGGCTCGCAACTGGGCCAGTTCATCGGCACGCCGCTGATCGCCGCGGTGGTGGCCACCAGTGGCCAATGGGCCTCGGCACGCTGGGTGACGACCGGTGCCGCCGCGCTGGGCGTGTTGCTGGGGCTGGCGGCGTGGCGCGCCGAGCGGCAGCTGGCGGTGTCGGCAGCGCCAGCCGCGGCCGGATAGACTCATTTGCCTCAGCGGACACCGCTCCGCCCACCGAGACGCTGTCCGAAGCGCCTGCACCGCCGGGCGCCCGAGCCACGGGTCTGACTTTGAGCGAGCGAACCATGAACAATCCTTTGCCCACGCCGCACGGCGTGCGCTTCGGCCGGGTGGCCCCGATGGTGTCGGTGTCCGACCTGCCCCGCGCGCTGCTGTTCTACTGCGGCGTGCTGGGCTTCCAGAAGGTGTTTCAGAACGGCGAACCGGTGGGTTTCGTCATCCTCGAGAAAGAGGCCGCCGAGCTGCACCTCAACCTCGACCGGCAGCACCGCGCCACCCACCAGAACGTGGCACACCTGATGGTGTCGGACGCCACCGCGCTGTACGACCACCTGGTCGCCCACGGCGTGCGCATCGTCATGGGCCTGCGCGATGCCGACTTCGGCCTGCGCTGCTTCGTGCTGGCCGACCCCGACGGCAACCGCATCGACGTGGGGCAGGATCTGTGACGCTGACGGGCGAGCGCTCCCCAGAGCTTGCTGCTCGCCCTTCGGGTATCACTTCTGGGGGCAGCCTGCCTTGCCGGTCAGGAACGCCGCAATGGTGTCGACCACCCCAGCCGCCAGCGGCAGTGCGGGGTCGGCATACGTGGCCAGGTTTGCACCCAGATCGTCGGAGGTGACGAACTTGAGAACATGGTTCACGTTGGGTAGAAGCACAAGACTGGCTCGTGGATTGGCCTGCTTGAGCAGCAGGGCATCCGCCTCACCCACTTGAATGTCACGCTGCCCCTGGAGCACCAGCACCGGCTTGGAGTAGCCCGAGAGCTCGCGAACCGGATCGTAGGCGAACGCGTTGATCAGGTAACCCTGCACCGCAGGGTCAAACAAGCCCTGCAACGCCGGATGCAGGCCTGCGGTGTCGATGCGACGGCCTTGCGCCAGCGCGTCGACGCCCTTCAGCGCGCAGTCGGTACGACGAAGCCTTGATGCCGCCCGGGTTGTTGCCGTCACGATCGGTCGGTCCGGAGCCGGGAACGATCAAAACGACCGGGACAGACGTCGAACGCGGCGCGAGCAAGGTCCCCTTCCAGGGCCCCGTTGGGCCCGGCGCCTCCAGGAACGATTCCGAGGCGGTGATCTGCGCCGACAGCGAGCAGCCAACGAGGATGAGGCCGAGGCGAACAATGCGTCTGCGAAGTGTCATGGTGAGCTCTTGCTGGATTTCTTGCGATACGCCACAAAGCCCTACAGCAACTCCTCCGGCGCCAGCGGCGCCAGCAGCTCCAGCCACAGGCGCGTATTGAAGTCGACCTCGGGCTCACGGTCGAAGCTGACCTCGCCCTCGTCGTCGTTGGCCAGCCAGCGCAGGCCGCCGTCGGGGGCGATCACCACGCGGAACGAGGCCTGCAGCTTGTCCAGATCCATCAGCCGCAGCACCTCGCGCGCCAGCTGCGGGCTGTCGATGAACAGGCCCATCTCGGTGTTGTGCTTCTCCGAGCGTGGGTCGAAGTTCATCGAGCCGATGAACACCTTGCTGCGGTCGACCACCACCGACTTGGCATGCAGCCGGCCCTGGCTGGGCGTGATGAAACCCAGCCGGCTGGCGCGCTTGACGCGCACCGGGCTCAGCTCGTAGAGATCGACGCCCATCGCCAGCAGCGGGCGGCGGTACTTGCGGTAGCCGATGTGCACCAGCGGCTCGTCGGTGGCGGCCAGTGAGTTGGTCAGCATCTTGATGTCGACACCGCGCTCGCGCAGCCCGGCGAACAGCGCCATGCCGCGTTCGCCGGGGATCAGGTAGGGCGAGGTCAGCACCACCGAGCGGCGCGCGCCCCGCATCATGTCGCGCACGCTGTAGCCCACCGATTCCACGTCTTCCAGCGGCACCAGGCCGTAGCTGGCGCCCATGCCCTTGAGGCGGTGCGGCGGGTCGGCGTAGGCGGTGGCGAAGGCCCACACCAGCCCGAGCCGGCCGAACGCCAGCTCTTCGGAGATGGGGCCGTAACCCAGCACGTCGGTGGCGCCAGCGGATGGCATCACCGGCGCCGGCGTGGTGTCGGGCCCCGTGTAACGCTCGAAATCGGCGCGCAGCTCGGCGGGGGTCTGAGTGGTCGGCACCAGCGCCTGCACCGGAAACACCACCGGGTTGTTCCAGTAGGCGTCGAAGAAGTCCTGCAGGTGGGGCAGCAACTCGCCGATGACAAAGGCGTCCAGGTCGACGAAATTGGCCAGCTCGTGGCGCATGAAGTACTCGTCGGCGATGTTGCGCCCACCCGCCACCGCCATCGCCCCGTCGACGATCATCAGCTTGTTGTGCATGCGCCGGTTGACGCGGTGGAAGTCGAACGCCGATCCGATGAAGCGGGTCAGCATCTGCGTGCGACCGGCCGGAAACGGGTTGAACAACCGCACCTCGACGTTGGGGTGGGCGGCCAGGCTGCGCAGCAGATGGTCGGTGTCAGCGGTGAACAGGTCGTCGACCAGCAGCCGCACCCGCACGCCGCGCTGGGCCGCGTCGCGCAGCGCGCGCATCAGGTAGCGGCCGGTGATGTCGTTCTGCAGCACGTAGTACTGCAGGTCGATCGAGCGCTCGGCGCGCTGCAGCAGCGTCAGCCGCGTGTCCAGCGCAAACGGGCCGGTCGGCAGCAGACGGAAGCCGCTCAGCTCGTCATCGGGCGACGAGGCCCGGGCGATGCGGCTCAGCGCCGTGCCATCCACCGCGCGTTGCGCCGTCGAGGGCACCCGCTGCACCTCCGTGGGCAGGCTGGCGCAGCCACCCTGCAGCAGCAGCGCCAGGCATGCCCACAGCAGCAGCCAGCGCAGGGTGTGGTGCGTATCATTCCGGCGAGGTTCAACACCCCGCCCCTGGTCACGTTCGATTTCTGCGCCCCTGTTCATCGGGCTGAAGGATACGCAATGAAGCACGCCCCTGCCCTGTCATCCTGCTGTCATGTGCTGGCCCGGCTGGTGCTGGTGGGCACGCTGGCGGGCACGTCGTCGGCCGCGTTGGCCGCACTGGATGTCGGCGACAAGGCGCCGGCCTTCTCGATCGAGGCGGCGCAGGCGGGCAACGCCTTCCGCTTCACCCTGGCCGAGGCGCTGAAATCCGGGCCGGTGGTGCTGTACTTCTTTCCGGCAGCGTTTGCCATCGGCTGCACCATCGAGGCGCACCAGTTCGCCGAGGCGATCGACCAGTACAAGCAGCTGGGCGCCACGGTGATCGGCGTGTCGGCCGACGACATCGACACGCTCAAGCGCTTCTCGGCCACCGAATGCCGCAACAAGTTTGCCGTGGGCGCCGATGCCGACAAGTCGGTGATGAAGGCCTACGACGCGGTGCTGGCCTTCAAGCCCGACTACTCCAACCGCACCAGCTACGTGATCGCGCCCAACGGCACCATCGTCTACCAGTACACCAGCCTGAACCCGTACCGCCATGTCAGCAACACGCTGGCGGCGCTGAAGACCTGGTCTGCCAAGCCATGACCCGGCTGAGCACCCGCGCCATCGAGGTGCCGACTGGCCCCACGCACGAGCGCCCAGCCTACCAGAAGTACGACGTGGCGGTGCACAAGAGCGGCATCGATGGCTTCGGTGCCTTCGCGGCCGAGACCATCCCGGCACACCGCAAGATCGGCGAGATCCGCGGCGAGAGCATCAGCGTATCCGAGGCCCGGCGCCGCGCCGCCGGCAAGGCGCGCATCATGATCGTGGAGATCTCGGACAAGAAGGCGATCGATGCCTCGAAGAGCGCGGATCCGATGCGCTTCACCAACCACGCCTGCACCCCCAACGCGCGGCTCACCATCCGCGACGGGCGCATCGAGTTCTATGCGCTGCGGGTCATCACGCCGGGCGAGGAGATCACCGTGAATTACGGCGAGACACACCACGAGGGCACGCTGAAGTGCCGCTGCGGCGCGCCCAACTGCATCGGCTGGCTGTGACCGTGGGCTGAAGATCAGCCCGCCAGGGCCTTGTTGATGCGCCCCTTGGCCACGCGCGGTTTGGGCACGTGGAAGTCGAACCAGCGGCGCACGTCCTCGTCCAGCCCGATGCCGTGCATGTAGTTGTACAGCGCCTTCTTCAGGCCCAGGCCCAGCGCGTCGTGATCGGTGCCGGTGGGGTCGATGAAGGCGATGTCGTTCTTGGCGAAACTCACCGGGGGTAGCGGCACCAGTTCCACGCCGTAGTCCTGCGGCCGCTGGCCCACCGGCGAGTGCACGGTGCAGGCGAAGCGGTGGAAGAAGCCCGACTGGATGCAGCCCTCGGCAAACAGCTGGCGCACGTACTCCAGCGCGTCCACCGTGTCGGCCACCGTCTGGGTCGGAAAGCCGTACATCAGGTAGGCATGCACCAGGATGCCGGCGTCGGAGAAGCCCTTGGTCACCCGCGCCACCTGGTCGACCGACACACCCTTCTTCATCAGCGCCAGCAGCCGGTCGCTGGCCACTTCCAGCCCACCGCTGATGGCGATGCAGCCGCTGTCGGCCAGTTGCTGGCACAGCGCGGGCGTGAAGGATTTTTCGAAACGGATGTTGCCCCACCAGCTGATCGCCAGCTGGCGGCGCTGCAGCTCGGCGGCCAAGGCCTTCAGCGATTTGGGCGGCGCGGCCTCGTCGACGAAGTGAAAGCCGGTCTGCCCGGTCTCGGCGACGATGGCGGCGATGCGGTCGGCCAAGGTTTCGGCGCTGGCCGCGTCGTAGCGTGAGATGTAGTCCAGGCTCACGTCGCAGAAGCTGCACTTCTTCCAGTAGCAGCCATGCGCCACGGTCAGCTTGTTCCAGCGGCCGTCGCTCCACAGCCGGTGCATGGGATTGAGCATGTCCAGCAGCGACAGGTAACGGTCCAGCGGCAGGCCGTCCCAGGTGGGCGTGCCCACCTCGGCAAACGGCACATCGGGCTCGACGAAGTTGATGTAGCGCACCACGCGCTGTCCGCTGGCCGCGTCGGTCTCGCGCACGAAGGTGCGCACCAGCCGGCTGCGCGAACGCTGGCCCTGCAGGTGCGCCAGCAGCGCCAGCAGCGGGCGCTCACCGGCGTCGAGCGTGAGGTAGTCGAAGAAATCGAACACCCGCGGCTCGCTCAGCTCACGCAGTTCGGTGTTGACGAAGCCGCCGCCCAGCACCGTGACGATGCCCGGGTCGATGGCCTTGATCGCCTGCGCGATGCGGAAGGCCGCGTACACCGCCCCGGGGAACGGCACCGACAACAGCACCACGGTGGGCCGGTGGCGCACCAACGCGGCTGCGGTCAGCTCGCGCAGCAGGGTGTCGACCAGCGTGGGCGGCGCGGCCAGCGCCAACGCCAGCGGGCCGAACGTGGCCTGGCTCTGCGCCAGGCTCTCGGCGTAGCGCACGAACTCGAAGCGCGGATCGGCGGCCTCGCGGATGACGTCGGCCAGGTCGTTGAGGTAGAGCGTGGCCAGGTGGCGCGCGCGGTCCTGCATCCCCAATGCGCCGAAGGCCCAGGCCATCGGATCACCACCTTCGGGATCGTCCGGGTCTTCGTAGACGTCCAGCGAGGCGAAGCGCGGGCCCTCGGGCAGAAACTGCCGGCTGCCGATGCGGTGCGCCAGCGTGGCGTCGCGGCCCTGCAGAAAGGCAATGGTCGGCGCGATGGTGGCGGCGTAGCGGTCGAACTGCTCGTCGAAGGCCACCACCCGCGCCGTGCGTTGGGCCTCGGGCAGCGTGGTGATGCAGGCGTGCAGATCGGCCAGACCCGCCGGCGACAGCAGGCGGAGTGCCAGCGCCAGCGCCAGATCCTCCTGCACCGCTGCCACGCCCTGCGCGCGCAGAAAGCCGGTCAGGTACGGCGCCGACGGGTAAGGCGTGTTGAGCTGGGTCATCGGCGGGATGATCGACAGCACACGCAAGGCGGAAAGGGGCGCAGGGCTGGACATGGTGCGGCCGCATTGTCGGGGCAGGCGGCTGCGGGTGCACTGCACCCAGCGGCATGCCCGCAGCAAGCCCGCAGCGGGCCGCGATAATCGGGCGATGAATCCGTTGCTGGGCAAGCTGCACCCCTACCCGTTCGAGCGCCTGCGCGAACTCACCCGCGACATCACGCCCAACCCGGCGCTGCGGCCGATCGGCTTGGGCATCGGTGAGCCGCGCCACGCCACGCCCGCGCTGATCGAGGAAGCGCTGATGGCCGGCCTGAAGGGCCTGGCGATCTACCCGCCCACCGCCGGTGAGCCCCGGCTGCGCGAGGCCTTTGCCGGCTGGATACAGCGCCGCTACGGCGTGGTGGTGGATGCGGCCACGCAGGTGTTGCCGGTGGGCGGCTCACGCGAGGCGCTGTTCGCCATCGCGCAGACGGTGGTCGATGCCAGCCGCCCCGGCGCCACCGTGGTCTGTCCCAATCCCTTCTACCAGATCTACGAGGGCGCGGCGCTGCTGGCCGGGGCCGAGGTGGCCTTTGCCAACAGCGACGCCAGCCGCAACTTCGCCGCCGACTGGGGCCAGATCGACGCCGCCACCTGGGCCCGCACCCAGCTGCTGTACGTCTGCTCGCCGGGCAACCCCACCGGCGCGGTGATGCCGCTGGCCGAGTGGGAACAGCTGTTTGCGCTGAGCGACCAACACGGCTTCGTGATCGCCAGCGACGAGTGTTACTCCGAGATCTACTTCCGCGATCAACCGCCGCTGGGTGGGCTGGAGGCCGCGGTGCAGCTGGGCCGCAGCGACTTCCGCAACCTGATCACCTTCACGTCGCTCTCCAAGCGCAGCAACGTGCCCGGGCTGCGCTCGGGCTTCGTGGCGGGTGATGCAGCCATCATCAAGAACTTCCTGCTCTACCGCACCTACCACGGCTCGGCGATGAGCCCGGTGGTGCAGAACGCCAGCGTGGCGGCGTGGAACGACGAGGCCCATGTGGTGGCCAACCGCGCGCTGTACCGCACCAAGTTCGCCCAGGTGACGCCGGTGCTGGCTTCAGCGCTGGACGTGGCCCTGCCCGATGCCGGCTTCTACCTGTGGGCGGCGGTTCCGGGGGGTGACGACATCGGCTTCGCCCGGCAACTGCTCGCTCAATACAATGTGGTGGTGCTGCCGGGCAGCCTGCTGGCCCGCGAGGCGCACCACCACAACCCCGGCAGCGGCCGCATCCGCATGGCCCTGGTGGCGGGCACCGAAGAATGCCTGGAAGCCGCCCACCGCATCGCCGAGTTCACCCGATCCCTCACCCGATCCTTGACCACCCCCTGAAGCCCGCCATGACCGCTGCCCTGCAAACCGTTATCGACCAAGCCTGGGAAGGCCGCGCCAGCCTCGGCCCCAGCGCCGCCGCCCCCGAGATCCGCGACGCGGTGGACCATGCCATTGCCGAGCTCAACGCCGGCCGGCTGCGTGTGGCGCAGCGCAGCGGCGTGGGCCAGTGGACGGTCAACCAATGGTTGAAGAAAGCGGTGCTGCTGAGCTTCCGCCTCAACGACAACGTGGCGATGCATGCCGGCGACCTGACCTTCTTCGACAAGGTGCAAACCAAGTTCTCGCACATCGACGAGGCCGCGATCCGCGCCAGCGGCGTGCGCGTGGTGCCGCCGGCGGTGGCGCGGCGCGGCAGCTTCATCGGCAAGGGCGTGGTGCTGATGCCCAGCTACGTCAACATCGGCGCCTACGTCGACGAAGGCACGATGGTCGACACCTGGGCCACCGTGGGCTCGTGCGCGCAGATCGGCAAGAACGTGCACCTGTCGGGCGGCGTGGGCATCGGCGGCGTGCTGGAGCCGCTGCAGGCCAACCCCACCATCATCGAGGACAACTGCTTCATCGGCGCCCGCTCCGAGGTGGTCGAAGGCGTGATCGTCGAAGAGAACTCGGTGCTGGGCATGGGCGTGTACCTGGGCCAGAGCACGCCGATCTTCAACCGCGAGACGGGTGAGGTCAGCTACGGGCGCGTGCCCAGCGGGTCGGTGGTGGTCAGCGGCAACCTGCCCAAGACAGCGGCCACTGGCCAACCGTACAGCATGTACGCAGCGATCATCGTCAAGCGCGTGGACGCGCAGACGCGCAGCAAGACCAGCATCAACGACCTCCTGCGTCCTTGATCGACAGCCAGCGCGCCATGAAGGAACAGGAGCCAAGATGAGCGGTCGCATGGAGAGGGTCATGCGGCTGATGGCCGAACGCCACGCCTCTGACGTGTTCCTGTCGGCCAACATGCCGGTGCTGATCAAGATCCACGGCCAGATGATGCAGCTGAGTGACCAGATCCTGACGCCGCAGCAGCCGCGCCAGTTGCTGGCCGAGGTGCTGAGCCCGCAGCAGCTGGAAGAACTGGACGACACCGGCGAGCTGAACCTGGCGGTGGCCATCGACCGTGTCGGCAGCTTCCGCATCTCGGCCTTCAAGCAGCGCGGCTCGATCGCCGGCGTGGTGCGCCACATCCCGCACGTGATCCCCGCGCTCGAATCGCTGAAGGTGCCCGACGTGCTGAGCCAGCTGGTGCTCGAGAAGCGCGGGCTGATCCTGATGGTGGGCGCCACCGGCTCGGGCAAGAGCACCACGCTGGCGTCGATGCTGGAGCTGCGCAACCGCACGCTGGCCGGGCACATCCTCACCATCGAGGAGCCGATCGAGTTCCTGTTCCAGAGCAAGAAGTGCGTGGTCAACCAGCGCGAGGTGGGGCGTGACACCGAGTCGCTGCAGATTGCGCTGAAGAACGCGCTGCGCCAGTCGCCCGATTGCATCCTGATCGGTGAGATCCGCGACCGCGAGACCATGAGCGCGGCGCTGAGCTACGCGCTGTCGGGCCACCTGGTGCTGGCCACCCTGCATGCCAACAACAGCCACCATGCGCTGGGCCGCATCCTGTCGTTCTACTCGCCCGAGGCGCGGCCGGTGCTGCTGGGCGACCTGGCCGCCGGCCTGCGTGCCATCATCTCGCAGCGCCTGCTGCGCGCCGAGGTGGGTGGCCGCATCCCGGCCGTGGAGGTGCTGCTCAATACCAACCTGGTGGCCGAGCTGATCGAGAAGGGTGATTTCCCCGGCGTCAAAGAGGCGATGGAGAAGTCGATGGCCGAGGGGTCGCGCAGCTTCGAGGAGGCCATCGCGTACCTGATCGCCAGCAAGGAGATCAGCCGCGACGAAGGCCTGGCGCACAGCGATTCGGTCACCAACCTGCTGTGGCGGCTGGACAACCAGGCGCCCTCGGCCGCACGCGCGGCACCCCGATCCGAAGAGTTCGACGAGCCCGAATTCACCGACTTCGTGGTCGACGTGATCCCCGAGGGCTTCATCCCGCGGCGCGGCGGCAGTTTTCCCAGCCTGCCAACGTGATGAGCCAGCACATGTCCGACGCCCTACACGACGATCGCCCCACGCTGCGCCTGCTCGAGGCGCTGATCGCCCGCCCCTCGGTCACGCCCGACGATGCCGGCTGCCAGGCGCTGGTGATCGAGCAGCTCGCGCCGCTGGGCTTCGATTGCGAGACGCTGGTCTGCGGGCCCGATGCCGCACGCGTGACCAACCTGTGGGCGGTGCACCGCGGCAGCCGCCCCGGGCCCACCGTGGTGCTGGCCGGCCACACCGACGTGGTGCCCACCGGCCCGCTGTCGGCCTGGGCCAGCGACCCCTTCGTGCCCAGCCACCGCGACGGCCGGCTCTACGGCCGCGGCGCCGCCGACATGAAGACCTCGATCGCCGCGATGACCGTGGCCGCGATGGAGTTCGTGCGGGCCCAGCCGCAGCATGCCGGCCACCTGGCACTGCTGTTCACCAGTGATGAAGAAGGCCCGTCGATCGACGGCACGGTGCGCGTGGTCGAGCTGCTGAAAGCCCGCGGCGAGCGGCTGGATTGCTGCATCGTCGGCGAGCCCACCTCGGTCGACCGGCTGGGCGACATGATCAAGAACGGCCGGCGTGGCTCGTTGTCGGCCCGGCTCACGGTCAAGGGTGTGCAGGGCCACGTGGCCTACCCGCAACTGGCACGCAACCCGATCCACCTGCTGGCACCGGCGCTGGCCGAACTGGCCGCCACCGAGTGGGACGAAGGCAACGCGTTCTTCCCGCCCACCACCTGGCAGATCAGCAACCTCCACGCCGGCACCGGCGCGCTGAACGTGATCCCGGGCGAAGTGGTGGTCGACTTCAACTTCCGCTTCTCGACCGAATCGACACCCGAGCAGCTGAAGCGCCGCGTCAACGCGCTGCTGTCGCATCACAAGCTCGAATACAGCATCGTCTGGACGCTGAGCGGCTCGCCCTTCCTCACCCGGCCCGGCACGCTGAGCGCGGCGCTGACCGCCGCCATCCACGCCGAGACCGGCGCCACGCCGGTGCTCAGCACCACCGGCGGCACCAGCGACGGCCGCTACATCGCGCCGATCTGCGCGCAGGTGGTCGAGTTCGGGCCGATCAACGCCACCATCCACAAGATCGACGAGCATGTGCGGGTGGCCGACATCGAGCCGCTGAAGAACATCTACCGCCGCACCCTGGAATCTCTGCTGACATGACCGTCATCGAGTTGATCGAGCGCAGCAGCGCCCGCCTCACCGAGGCGGGCGTTTCATTTGGACAGGGCACGAGCAACGCCTTCGACGAGGCCGCCTGGCTGGTGCTGTGGCGCCTGGGCCTGCCGCTGGACGGTTTGGACGACGTGGCCGAGCGGGCCGTCTCGGCCGATGAAGCGGCCGCTGCCGCCGGCCTGATCGAGCAGCGCATCAACACCCGCCAGCCCGCGGCCTACCTCACCGGCGAGGCCTGGCTGCAGGGCGTGCCGTTCACGGTGGACCCCCGCGTGATCGTGCCGCGCTCGCTGATCGCCGAACCGCTGGCCGAGGGCAGCATCGACGCCTGGCTCAGCGACCGCACGCAGCGGGTGCTGGACCTGTGCACCGGCAACGGCAGCCTGGCGGTGCTGGCCGCGATGGCCTGGCCCGACGTCACCGTGGACGCCGCCGACCTCAGCGCCGATGCGCTGGCCGTGGCACGGCTCAACGTCGACCGCCACCACCTGGCCGACCGCATCACGCTGCTGCAGGGTGACGGCCTGGCCGCGGTGGCGGGCCGGCGCTACGACCTGATCCTGTGCAACCCGCCTTACGTCAACCGCGCGTCGATGGCCGCGCTGCCCGCCGAGTTCCGCGCCGAGCCGGCGCTGGCCCTCGACGGCAATGCCGCCGGCAGCGACGACGGCATGGATTTCATCCGCAACCTGCTGCTGCAGGCACCCGACCACCTCTCGCCCGAGGGCGTGCTGGTGCTGGAAATCGGCCACGAACGGCCGCACTTCGAAGCCGCCTTTCCCACGCTCGACGTGGTGTGGCTGCCCACCAGCGCCGGCGACGACCAGGTGCTGCTGGTCACCCGCGACACCCTGCTCACACTGAACCCGACCCCATGATCCAGATAAAAAACCTGACGCTGCGCCGTGGCGTCAAGGTCGTGTTGAAAGACGCCACCGTGACGCTGAACCCCGGTGAGAAGGTGGGCCTGGTCGGTCGCAACGGCGCCGGCAAGTCGTCGCTGTTTTCGCTGATCGCCGGCCGGCTGCAGGCCGACGCGGGCGACTTCGACATGCCCGCCAAATGGCGCATCGGCCAGGTGGCGCAGGAGATGCCCGAGACCGACCAGCCGGCCACCGACTTCGTGCTCGACGGCGATCTGCCGCTGGTGGACGCGCGCGCCAGGCTGGCGCTGGCCGAGGCCTCGGAAGACGGCCACGCCATCGGCGATGCCTATGTCGAACTGGAGCACGCCGGCGCTTTCGACGCACCGGCGCGGGCGCAAGCGCTGCTGCTGGGCCTGGGCTTCAACACCAGCCAGCTCGACGCGCCGGTCAACAGCTTCTCGGGCGGCTGGCGCATGCGCCTGCAACTGGCGCGTGCGCTGATGTGCCCGGCCGACCTGCTGCTGCTCGACGAGCCCACCAACCACCTGGACCTGGACGCGCTGGTCTGGCTGGAGAACTGGCTCAAGCGCTACGAGGGGCTGATGATCGTGATCAGCCACGACCGCGAGTTTCTCGACGCGATCACCAAGGTGACGGTGCACCTGGATGCCGCGGCGCTGACGCGTTATGGCGCCAACTACAGCGGCTTCGAGGCGATGCGCGCCGAGCGTTTGGAGCAGCAGCAGGCGGCCTTCGGCAAGCAGCAGGAGAAGATCGCCCACCTGCAGAAGTTCATCGACCGCTTCAAGGCCAAGGCCAGCAAGGCCAAGCAGGCGCAGAGCCGGGTCAAGGCGCTGGACCGCATGGTCAAGCTGGGCCCGGTGCTGATGGACGCCGAGTTCGACTTCGAATTCCGCCAGCCGCAGAACCTGCCCAACCCGATGCTGACGATGCGCGAGCTGTCGTGCGGCTACCCGGCGCCCCCGGTCGCCGCGTACGGCGACACTCCCCCCGGGGGGGTCGGCCCCGCCTTGGGGCGGCCCGGCGCCGGGGCCGCTGCTTCGACGGCACCGATCGTGATCGTGCGCCACATCACCCGCAGCGTGATGGCCGGCCAGCGCATCGGCATCCTGGGCGCCAACGGCCAGGGCAAGTCGACGCTGGTCAAGACCATCGCCCATGCGCTGGCCCCGCTGGGCGGCGAGTTCACCGAAGGCAAGGGCCTGTCGGTGGGCTACTTCGCCCAGCAGGAGCTGGACCTGCTGCGCGAGGACGACACGCCGATGCAGCGCATGGTGCGGCTGGCGCGCGAGCTGCGTGAAGGCGGCAGCAGCAGTGGCAACGAGGCGCGCGAGCAGGACCTGCGCAACTTCCTGGGCCAGTTCCGCTTTGTCGGCGACATGGTGCACCAGACGGTGGGCACGCTGTCGGGCGGTGAACGCGCACGGTTGGTGATGGCCACCATCGTCTGGCAGAAGCCCAACCTGCTGCTGCTGGACGAACCCACCAACCACCTCGACCTGAACACCCGTGAGGCGCTGAGCGTGGCGCTCAACGAGTTCGAGGGCTCGGTGATGCTGGTCAGCCACGACCGCTCGCTGCTGCGCGAGGTGTGCGACGAGTTCTGGCTGGTCACCTCGGGCGGCGTGCTGCCCTTCGACGGCGACCTCGACGACTACCAGAAGTGGCTGCTGGACGTGTCGCGCGCCAATGCCAGAGGCATGCCGCCGCCGCCGGTGCCGGGCAGCGCCGCACCGGTGGTGGCCGCCGCGCCCGTGGCCAAGGTCACCGCCGCGCCGCAGGCCAGCCCCAAGGCGGTGGCCCGCGCCAGCGCGCCCGATACCAGCGCGCCGGGCGCCTTCCGCCGCGACAACCCGCAGGACCGCAAGCAATCCGGCCAGTTGCGCAACCAGATCGCCAACCGCACCCGGCCACTGCGCGCCGAGGTGCAGCAGATCGACGACCGGCTCGAGAAGCTCAGCACCGAGCGCAGCGCGCTGGAAGCGCAGATGGCCGGCGGCCAGCTGTCCGGCGCCGACATCGCCGAAGCCGGCCGGCGCCTGAACCACCTCAGCGCCGAGGTGGCCATGCTCGAAGAGCGCTGGCTGGCGCTGCAGGGCGAGATCGAGGCGATCACCGGCGAAGCTTGAGGCCGGGCGGCCAGGCCTGGACCGCGCCGGCCTCAGGGCTGGCGTGGATCGGCCAGGTCGAAGCCGCTCAGCACCGATGCACGGTTCACCGGCCCGCCGTGGCCGAGGTAGAAGGTATGCACCGGGCGGCGCAACAGCTCGACGATCTGGCTGCGGTTGCGCGCCTGGTCGAACTGGAAGTACTGCTCGCCAGCGCGACTCGGAAACAGCGCGCCGCCCAGGCAGCCGCCCAGCATCATGTCGCCGACGAAGGCGCGGCCATCGGCCAGCAGCACCACCAGCGAGCCCGGCGTGTGGCCGGGCATCTGCAGCACCTGGCCGGCGATGCCGAAGCGCGACAGGTCGAGCGGTGCGACCACCACCACCTCGGGCGCAAACGGCGTGTAGCGCGGATCTAGCGGCAACAGCTTCAGCAGCCGGGCGGTGAGGTTGACGGGCACCAGCTCGCCGTTGCGGCCGGCGTGCGCCATCGGCACATCGCCCTGGCCCAGCACCACCACCTTGCCGCCCAGCGCCTGGATCGCGGCCACCCCACCAGCGTGGTCGGAATGGCCATGGGTGACGATCACCGCGGCCAGGTCGCTCAGCGCCACGCCTTCGGCTTGCAGCGCGGCCTGCAACGCGGGCCCGTCGTGCTTGCCGCCGGCATCCACCAGCACCGGGCGCGGCGCCTTGATCAGGTAGGCGTTGCTGAAGCCGAGCGGGATGGTCACCACCTCGGGGCCGGCGGCCCACGCGGGTGCGGCGGCGCCGCACAGCAGGCACAGCAGCGCCAGGCAGCGGGCCAGTCGGTTCATGGGGTGCTAGGTCGGGTGGGGATGCAGCCCACTCTACGGGCGCGCGCCGGACCTGTCGACCGCGCCGCCATCGGCCGAACGGCCGATGGACAGACCGGCCAGCGCCGTGGCCTCGGGGTACAGCCGCGCCAGCAGCGCTGCGCTGGTGTCGGCCAGCAACGCTTGCAAATCGGCCTGCCAGGCGTTGGCCGGGGGATCGCCCATCGCATGCCCCTCGCTCAACAGCGCCTGGCGTCGACGCCACAGTGCGGCCACCTCGGCCTGCCGCCCGGCCAGCACGGCCTGCACCGCCTCGCCCCAGGCCGGCGGCGGGGTGGACGGCTGCCAATCACCGCGGCCGCGGCCATGGTGCGCCACCGCCAGGTAGGCCAGCAGGGCCGATGGCAGCAGCGCATTCATCACCGTGTCGTCCCAGCTCAGCAGCGGCTGGCTCAGCCCGCGGATGCGGTTCATGCCCCGCGCCGCGCCGGCCGCGCCCAGCGCCCCCAGCACACCGCCGGCCAGCAGGCCGCCACCCATCGTCAGGCCACCGGTGGCGATGTCGGCCTTCAGCCCCGCCAGCGCACCGGCCACCACGCCGCCCCACAGCGCGGCCTTGCCTTCGCTGACCGGCTGACGGAGCGCGAAGTCGCGGGCCAGGAAGGCCAGCACCTCGCCGCTGGCATCACCGCGCAGGCCGTGCAGATGGATCAGCTCGGCGGTGCTGCGCTGCACCTCGGCATCCAGCCGGGTGGCCAGGCGCGTCATCGCCGGGTCGGGCGGGCGATCGTCATCGGCTCCGCCCAGCGTGGCGCCCAGCGCCGCGCCCAGCAGTTTGACGGCCTGCAGCGGCGCGCGCCAGCCGGTGGCGGCGGCCGGCTCGGTGTCGAGCGCGGCACGCGTTACCCGCTCGGCCAGCACCGCCATCGCGGCCAGCCAGGTGGCGCGCTGGCGCTGCCGCCACGCATCGGTCAGCCGCGCCATCGCCGGCTGCTGCGCCGCGGGCAGCGCATCGGCCACGGCGCGCAGCAGCACGCCCTCCTGCACCCAGCAGCGCGCCAGCGCGTCCAGCGGCAGCACCGCATGCACGGTGGCTGCTCCGGGCGTGGCCTGCAGGCTGGCCATATGGGTTTGCCAGCGCTGCACCTGCAGCGCCTCGTCGGCCGCACTGCCGGGCGGGCCCAGCTGGTTGAGCAGCACGATCACCGGCTTGCCCAGCAGGCCCAGCACCTGCAGCTCGGGGGCCAGGTAACCGGCGTCCTCGGGCGCCTCGGCGGCGTTGACCAGGTACAGCGCCACGTCGGCCTGTTCCAGCACATGGCGGATGGCGCGCTGGCTGGCCCAGAAGGCGCGGTCGCGCCAGCGGTCCCAGACCTCGGTCATCACCCAGCCGAGCGGATTGCCGGCCTGCGCCAGGCGCTGCGCCAGCCGCTGGCTGTTGCCGAAGCCGGGCGTGTCCCACAGCAGCAGGCGGTCGCCCGCGGTGGATTCGACCAGCGCATGCGGCTCGGCCACTTCGGTGACATGGGCCTCGTCGCGCACCTCGCCGATGTCGCGGCCCAGCAGCGTGCGCGCCAGCGTGGTCTTGCCCACGTTGGTGTGCGACACCAGGCTGATCGACAGGGTGGCGGGGGTCATGACGCTTCGGCACGCACGGTGGCGGACAGATCGACGAAGCCCGGCACCACGCCCTGGCCGATCAGCAGCGCCTCCCAGGCTGCGCGGCGCTGGGCCAGGCGCTGCACGCCGTCAGGGCCACCCAGGCGCTGGCGAAAGCCCGATTCGTCGACCGCCACGCGCAGCAGCGGCCGCGGTGCGGGCCACGCGGCCAGGGCCTGGGTCAGGGCCGCGACCAGCGCGCCATGCGTCTCGCGCTCGGGCGTGGCAGTCAGCGCGAACAGCAGCACCAGCAGTTCGGCCGGCGCGCTCGTGCCTGCGGGTGGCGTCGCGGCGTCGACCGGGCGCAGCGCCGCGGGCAACCAGGTGGGCAGGTGATCCTCGGCCCCCAGCGGCAGCGAGGGCTGCACCTGGCATTGCAGACCGGGGCCCAGCCAGGCTTGCAGCGCGGGGCCCAACGCCGCCTGGCGCCGGGCA
>MESD01000085.1:0-29113 GCA_001770815.1 Burkholderiales bacterium RIFCSPHIGHO2_12_FULL_69_20 | reverse complement strand
CAGCACCCGCACCCCACGGGTGGGCGGCGCGGCACCACCGGCGCCGTGCAGCAGTTGGCGCAGCGATTCGTCATCGGGCAGCACCACCTGGCCGGCCAGCCGACGCGCGCGCCAGAAGGCCACGCCGGCCAGCCCCGTTCGCGGCAGCACCACCGCGGCCAGCAACGTCAGCGCCCAGCGGTGGATCCACGGCGCGGCGCCCTCGCCGCCACCGGTCGACAAGCGCAGGCCGACCAGCGCCGTGGCATCCGGCAAGGGCAGCCCGGCGACGGCCGACGCCGGCCCCAGCAGCCAGCCCAGCCATTGGCGCACCTGGGTTGGCTGCAGGAAGGTGCTGTCCCAGCCGGCCTGGTAGTCGAACACCAGGCCGCGTGCATACATCGAGGCCACGGCGCCCAGCGCCAGCGCCGCAGCGGCGGCATGCAGCGCCGCCGCGCCGCGTGCGGCCCGCAACGGCGCACCGACGTGGCCCCAATCGACGCCGAAGCGTTGCAACGCCTGGGCAGCCGGGCCCGCGGCATCGGCGCCGCCGTGCAGGCGCTGCATCGCCCAGCGGTACAGCCGCGTGCCCGCCGACCGCAGGGCGGTGCTGGACGACGGCGCGGTTGACGTGGCGGCGCGGCGCCCCACCAGCCCGCGCACGATCAACATGAGGTAGACCAGCGCGGTCCACGCCAGCAGCCCGAGCAGCGGCGGCGCCAGCAGGTTGATGTGTCGCTGAGCGCCCAGCGATTCACCCAGCATGCCCAGCACCGTCGCCAGGCCCGTCAGCGCCACCAGCGCCCCGGCGCCAGGAGGCCGCTGTGCCCAGGCCAACGTGGGCCGCAGCGGCGCATCACGCTCGGCCAGCCGTGCCAGGCCCAGTTGCGCACGCCGCGCGAGCCAGGCCTGCGGGGCGGCGGCATCACCCAGTTGTCGCCGTGCCTCGCGGCCGGCCCAGGCCGCATCGTCGGCCGGCACGCCACCCGCCGCCTCGAAGGCACGCAGCAGCAGCACGGCACGGGCATCGGTCTCGGTCATGGGCCAGGAAAGGGGCGAAGGGCAGCAGGATGCGGGCCGTGCGCCACCAACAGGCGCCTGACGGCCGGGCGGCCAGGCCGCTTGCGCCGGCGCATTGTGCCGGCTGGGCAGGGCCGCTTCCGACGCCTGCTCAAATCGAGCATGTCCTTATAGATTGTGTGCAATTTAATTGCCAACTACATTTATGCCCATGCCGCGCCGTCAGCCCGCCTCAACCGCCACGCCACCCCAGCCCGCCGTCGATCCGGCTGATGCCTGGCTGGCGCTGGACCACCAGCTGTGCTTCGCGCTGTACGCCGCCTCGCTGGCGATGACCAAGGCCTACAAGCCACTGCTGGCGCCGCTGGGCCTCACCTACCCGCAGTACCTGGCGATGCTGGTGCTGTGGGAGGGCGAGGGCATCACGGTGTCGCAGCTGGGCGATCGCCTGGCGCTCGACTCGGGCACGCTGACGCCGCTGCTCAAGCGCCTGCAGGCGCTGGGCCTGGTGCAGCGCCTGCGGGATGCGGCCGACGAGCGGCGCGTGCTGCTGCGCCTGACCGCCGCCGGCCGCGACCTGAAAGCCCAGGCCCGCGCCGTGCCGCAGGCCATCGCCTGCGCCACCGCCTGCGATCTGCAGCAGATCGCCGGCCTGGCCGGGCAGCTCAAGCAACTGCGCCAGCAGCTCACTGCGTTCTCGAAGGCGGCCGCTTAGGCCGCTGCGCCCTCACCGCCCCAGCCGGGGCAAGTTCCTCCACCATCACCCCAAGGACATCCCATGGCCCTCGACAAAGTTCTCTACACCGCCACCGCCACCGCCACCGGCGGGCGCACCGGCACCGCGTCATCGTCCGACGGCGCACTGAAGATCGACCTGGCCACCCCGCGTGAGCTGGGCGGCGCGGGCGGTGCTGGCACCAACCCCGAGCAACTGTTCGCCGCGGGTTATTCGGCCTGCTTCATCGGCGCGATGAAGGCGGTGGGCGCGGGCATGAAACTCAAGGTGCCCGACGACGTCAGCATCACCTCGCAAGTCGGCATCGGCCCGATCACCGGCGGCTTCGGCATCCAGGTGGCGATGGCCATCACCCTGCCCGGCTTCGAGCGCGCCGCCGCCGAGGCGCTGGTGGCCGCCGCGCACCAGGTGTGCCCGTACAGCAATGCCACGCGCGGCAACATCGACGTCACGCTGACGGTCGTCTGATCGGTTCCGGCCCGGCCGCGGGCTGCACGCTCACACGGCGCTGCGGCACGCCTGCAGCAGGTGCAGCAGCAGTTCCACCCGGGCCTGCCACGGCGACATCGCCGCAGCGGGCCCGACGTCGTGCCCCACCAGCACGCCCGCAGCGCAGCGCGTGCTGCGCCACACCGGGATGCCGGCGGCGGCGGCCTCGTCCAGCGCCGCGGCCAGGGCCTGGTGCAGCGTGCCGTTGCCGGTGGCCGCCACCACCAGACCTTGCACACCGGCAGCCACCAGCGCGCGCACGCCGTCGCCGCGCGCGCCGGCGTGGCTGGTGACGATCTCCACCCAGGGCCAGCCGCTGGTGTCGGCGGCCAGCCGGTCCAGGCCCAGCGGGGTGCCCACCGGCCAGTCGCTGAAGCGGCGCAGCACGCCTTCTTCCACCACGCCCAGCGGCCCGGCGTCGCCCGAGTCGAAGGCATCGGTGCGGTAGGTGTGCCCCTTGCGCACCGCAGCGGCGGCATGCACCCGCCCGGCCAGTACCGCCACCACACCGCGTGCACCGGGCGTGCGCGCCACCGCCACCGCATCCAGCAGGTTCTGCGGGCCGTCGGCGGCCAGCGCGGTGGCCGGGCGCATCGCCGCCACCAGTACCACCGGCTTGGCTGGCGCCAGCACACGCTGCAGCAGCCAGGCGGTTTCTTCCAGCGTGTCGGTGCCGTGGGTGATGACGATGCCCACCACGTCGGCCCGCGCCAGGTGCTGCGCCACCCGCTGCGCCAGTCGCTGCCAGGTGGCGTTGTCCATGTCTTTGCTGTCGAGCTGGGCCACTTGCTCGGCCTCGATGGGCAGCGCCGCCAGCGCCGGCACGGCGGCCAGCAGATCGGCCACCGTGCGCTGCGCGGCGGTATAGCCCACGTTGTCGCCGGCAGTGGCCGAGGTGCCGGCGATGGTGCCGCCGGTGCCCAGGATCACGACGGTGCCCGGTGAGGCGATCGGCGCGGTGGTTGTCAAAGTGCTTGGCAAAGTGCTTGGCATTTGGGCCCTATCTGGATGAAAATACAGTCACTGGATGAAACCTCAGGCGCTCACATGATGGACTACCGTTCCGAAGACAGCCCCAAGCTCACCGCCCGCCAGCAGCAGATTCTCGATCTGGTGCAAAGCGCGATCGAGCGCACCGGCGCGCCACCCACCCGGGCCGAGATCGCCGCCGAGTTGGGCTTCAAGTCGGCCAACGCCGCTGAAGAGCATCTGCAGGCGCTGGCCCGCAAGGGCGTGATCGAACTGGTGGGCGGCACCTCGCGCGGCATCCGCTTGCGCTCGGACACGTTGCGCGCGCTGAACGAATCACGCAACAAGCAATTCTCGCTGCCGTTGCCCGGGCTGATGCAGCTCACGCTGCCGCTGGTGGGCCGGGTGGCCGCTGGCAGCCCGATCCTGGCGCAGGAGCACATCGACCAGACTTATGTCGTCGAAGCCACGCTGTTCGCCCGCAGGCCCGACTACCTGCTGCGTGTGCGCGGCATGAGCATGCGAGATGCCGGCATCATGGACGGCGACCTGCTGGCGGTGCAAAAAGCCAGCGAGGCCAAGCACGGCCAGATCGTGGTGGCCCGCCTCGGCGACGATGTCACCGTCAAGCGCCTGCACCGCACCGGCCATGGCATCAAGCTGATGCCGGAGAACCCCGATTTCCAACCCATCGTGGTGGGTGCCGGTGATGGCTTCGAGCTCGAAGGCATCGCCGTCGGCCTGATCCGCAACAACATGATGATGTAGCGATGGCGGCCCGCCCTGCCCCGTCCTTCACCGCGGCAACGGCCGCGCTCAAGGCCCCCAAGGCCGCCTCGCCCGCCGATTGCCAGCGGCTGGAAGACCTGCCCAACATCGGCCCGGCGATGGCCGCCGATCTGCGCGCGCTGGGCATCGCCCACCCGCGTGAACTGGCGCACCGCGATGCCTTCGTGCTGTACCAGGCGTTGTGCGCGCACAGCGGCAAACGGCAAGATCCCTGCGTGCTCGACACCTTCATGGCCGCCACCGACTTCATGCGTGGTGCGGCGCCCGCACCCTGGTGGGCCTACACCGCGCAGCGCAAGCTGCTGTACGGATCGGTTTAGGGTCGCGCGCCCCAAGGCCGGCGGCCGTGTCGGCTGGTCGGCTGGCCGCTTATTTCGCGGGTTGGATCACCAGCGTCTGCTGGGCGGCACCGGCGGGCACGAACAGCGGCACGCCCTCCACCTTGCGCCACGGCTCGGCAAAGTTGCGGAACAGCGGCGACCAGGCGATGCCGCTCTGCCCGGTGCTGTGGATCACCGTCGACTGGCTGCGGTCGCCCAGGTCGTACAGGCCACGCAGGCTGGGGCCATGCTCGTCCAGGTAGTATTCGCCGGTGCTGGCGTCGGCTTTCAGACTGACGCGCGACACGTTCACCGTGTAGGTGTCACCGCCCACCGGCGTGCGCACCTCGAACCACCGGGCCAGCGCCTTCACCCGCGAGAACGGTCGGTGCTCCGATCGCGCCACGTGCGCCTTGCCCCATTGCCAGGCGGCCGGGTCGGTGCCTTGCAACACCTGCAGTTCGTCCAGCGCGGCGGTGAAGGCGCGGTTGACCTGATCGGCGCAGACCTCCACCCCGCTGCTGCCCTTGTCGTCGCACCACCAGGCGTCGTCGCGCGCCAGCACACCTTCGATCGAGTCGAAGTAACCGCGCTGGCCCAGCAGGCGGTCGAACAACGGCGCGCCCAGTTCGTCGCTCAGCACCTGCTGCGCCAGTTGGCGGTGCCAGGCCCAATAGATCAGCGGCGCGGCCTTGTCGGCGGCCATCGTGCCGTCGAAGCCGGCCAGCTGCTGCTGCGCCGCTGCCGCCAGCGGGTGCGCCGATTGCGCCTTCAGCAGGCGTGGCAGCAGGCGGCTGACGGCCAGCGATTTCTGGTCGCCGTGCATGCGCCGCAGGTCGGCCAGGCTGTGGGTGGGCTGGGCCTCGATCATCTGCTCGATGCGCTGGTGGCGGAACGGCAGCGCCCAATGGTGGGTGATGAAGTGCGGGTAGTCGGGCGGCGTCACGCGCTGGTTGGCATTGGCCACGAAGCCGCGCTGCGGATCTCGCACCAGCGGCAGCACCTCGGCGCTCAGGAAGCCGTCCCAGTCGTAGCGTGCATCCCAGCCCGGTGCCGGCGCCAGGCCCGACAGGTCGTTCTCGGGCTTGCGCCGCGGCACCCGGCCGGGTGAGGTCAGCGCGATGTGGCCGGCCGTATCGGCCACCGCCATGTTCTGCATCGGCGCCACCCAGGCCGCGCTGGCGCGCAGGAAGGCCTCGACCGAATCGGCGGCGTTCATCGCCAGCGTGGTGGCCATGATGTCGGTGTCGACGTCCAGCCCGGTCCAGCGCAAGGCCACGGCATAGGCCGGCTTGTCCTTGGCACCCAGCGTGCCCTGGGTGTCGTCGCCCAGGCCCGCGCCCGCGGCGTCCGACAGCACCGGGCCGTGCCGCGTGGCGCGCACGGTCAGCTGCACGTCGGGTTGGCCCTTCACCTTGATCACCTCCTGCCGGGTCTCGAAGCGCGCCCAGCCGTCGGGCGTCTGGTACTGGGTCGCATCGTCGGGCTTGATGCGCTCGAGGTAGGTGTCCTGCACGTCGGGCCCGGTGTTGGTGAAGCCCCAGGCGATGTGCTGGTTCTGGCCCATCACCATGCCCGGCAGGCCCGGCATGCTGGCGCCGGCCAGGTTCAGCCCCGGTGCCTCGATGCGGGCGAAGTACCACAGCGCCGGCGTCGACAGCTTCAGGTGCGGATCACTCGCCAGCATGGGCTTGCCGGTGGTGGTGCGGCTGCCGGCCAGCACCCAGCTGTTGGAGCCGGTGCCTTCGACCTCGCTCTCGGGCGCGGCGGCCATCAGGCGCAGCAGCGGGGCCTCGCCCAGCGCCTGCTGGCCATCGAGCTTGAGGCCGCGGTAGAAGGCCGCGTAGTCCATCGTCTGGGGCACCGCATCACCCGGGTAGGGCGGCAGCAACTGGTCGATGCGCTCCTTGGGCATCTTCAGCGACAGGCGCAGGCGGATCAGCTCGGTGTTCCAGTTGGCGCCCAGGTCCCAGGCCATCATGATGGCCCAAGCCAGGCTGTCCTCGGGTGTCCAGGGCTCGGGCTGCAGGCCCAGGATGACGAACTCGGGCGGCCGTGCACGCAGGCTGGCTATCACCGCGTTGACGCCATCGGCATAGGCCTGCAGCACCTCGCGCGAGGCCGGCGACACCTGCGCCCACTGCGCCGCCGCCACGCGCCGCACGCCCAGCATGCGCAGGAAGCGGTCGGTGTCGACGGCGCCCTCGCCGAAGGCCTCGGCCAGTCGGCCCGCGCCGATGCGCCGGTGCGTCTCCATCTGCCACAGCCGGTCTTGTGCATGGGCCACGCCCAGGCCGTACATCGCATCGCGCACGCTGGCCGCGCGGATGGTGGGGATGCCGTGCACATCGCGCAGGATCTGCAGCTCGGCGCGTGCGCCGGGCAGCGCCAGCGTGCCCTCGGTCTGCGGCAGCACACGTTGGCCGTAAACCCAGGCCGCCAGCGCAGCGGCCACGGCCAGCAGCAGGATGAGGGTGAGCAGGCGGCGAAGCCATTTGCCGATCATGGAAGTCTCCGGGCCCTGGAGGCCTTTGTTTTGGACGGGATGCGCGCGACGGTTCACCCAAGCCTACCAGCCGGCGTGCGCCTGACCACCCGGGCCTGCGCCCGGTGCCGAAGTGCCCCGGCTTCAGGCCGCTGTTCGCGTCATCGTCGGGTTGGGTGGCATCGAACAATGGCTTCAGCTTGATCCCACGCTGCCGACATTGCTGTCATGAACCCGCTCCACGTCACGCTTCCTTCCTGGATGTTCCGCCTGGTGGCCCGCCGCCCGGCGGCGCCGTCCAGCAGCCTGATGCACACCCGCACCGAAGTGTGCCCGCCCGAGCTGTGGCCGTCGTCGCTGTCGTGGCGCGGCCGCATGAAGCGCTTCACCGAACGGACAGTCAAGCAGGTGGCGCCCTGGCTGCCCGAGCCGGCCCGGCCGGTGAACCGGCTGGCGCTGGTCAAGCGCGAGTTCCAGGACAGCCTCAGCGACGTGCCGGGTGATCCGGCCATGGACCTGATGGACCGCATCGAGCGCGCGCGCTCGCTGCGCGAGATGTGGCACCTGCGCTCCAGCCTGTATGGCGAGGTGGCGGTGGCGCTGGACCAGGGCGAGGCCGAGCGCCGCCTGGCCCGGCTGAACCGTCACTTTCCGACCCGCGCCCCCCGCTCGGCCCTGATGGCACTGGACGCATGAACCCGCCCGTGCAGACGGCCGCGCGGACGGGGTCGCGGTCGGGTGCGCCGCGCCAGTACTTCAGCGCCGCCTCGCCCGCGCCGGTGCTGCCCGGGCCCGGCCTGCCGCACGACCGGCATGCGCGCATCGCCGCACGCCGATCGTTCGTCGACCTGAAGCACCAATTCATGGCCGCCATCGAGACGCTGGACGGCATGCGCGGCGATTGGCTGCGCCATCAGGTGCGCCACGCGCACGAGCCGGTCGACCTGTGGCTGCTGCGCGGCGCGGTATTCGCCGCGCTGGAATCGCAGGACGAGTACAGCCGCCGGGTGCGCAACGACCTGCACCGCGTGCTCGACAGCGTATTCCCCGACAACGGGGAGCTGCTGGCCTTCGGCATGCGGTTGTAGCCTGCCCGGTGTGGTCCTGTGTGGCCACCGCGGGCCGCGCAGGTGCTGCAGGCGTCAGTACACCGCCAGGAAGTCGCCCTTGCCCAGTTCCACCCCACCGTGGCGCAGCAGCGCATACGCCGTGGTGATGTGGAAGAAGAAGTTCGGCAGCGCCCAGTGCTGCAGGAAGAACTGGCCCTTGAACTGCAGCGCATCGCGGGTGCGCATCGGGATCACGATGTCGCGCTCCTCGCTGCCGTCGATCGCGCTGGCCGGCACCGAGTTGACGTAGTCGATCGTCTTGCGCACGCGCTCGCGCAGATCGGCCAGCGTGGTCTCGTTGTCCTCGAACTTCGGCGGCTCGACGCCGGCCAGCCGCGCCACGCAGCCCTTGGCTGCGTCGCTGGCGATGCGGATCTGCGCGATGAACGGCAGCATGTCGGGCGCCAGGCGCAGCTGCAGGTAGTTGTTGGGGTCGAACTTGCGTGCCGTGGCATGGGCCTCGGCCTTGTCCAGCCAGTGCAGCAGCGCGCCGAGCTGGCGGTTGAACAGCGGCACGCAGGCCGAATGCAGGGAGATCGTCATGGGGCAAACCTGGTGAGGTGGTGAGGCGGCGGATGTTAAGGGCCGCAGCCGCTTCGGGGGTGGCCTGCCTGCGGACGCGGCACAATCTGCGGCCACACCATGAACATCATCATCCTCGACGACTACCAGGACGCGGTGCGCAAGCTGCGCTGCGCCACCCGGCTGGAGCCCTACAACGCCAAGGTCTTCACCAATACGGTCAAGGGCATCGGCCAGCTCTCGGTGCGCCTGCGTGATGCCGAGGTGCTGGTGCTGATCCGCGAGCGCACGCACTTTCCGCGCCTGCTGCTCGAGAAGCTGCCCAAGCTGCGGCTGATCGTGCAGACCGGCAAGGTGGGCTCGCACATCGACGTCGAGACCTGCACCCGCCTGGGTATCGCGGTGGCCGATGGCACCGGCTCGCCGGTGGCGCCGGCCGAGCTGACCTGGGCGCTGATCATGGCGGCAATGCGCCGGCTGCCGCAGTACATCGGCAACCTCAAGCACGGCGCCTGGCAGCAGAGCGGGCTCAAGGCCGCGTCGATGCCGCCCAACTTCGGCCTGGGGCTGGTGCTGCGCGGGCGCACGCTGGGCATCTGGGGCTACGGCAAGATCGGCCAGCTGGTGGCCGGTTACGGCCGCGCCTTCGGCATGCAGGTGGTGGTGTGGGGCAGCGAGGCCTCGCGCGAGCGCGCCGCCGCCGACGGCCTGGCCGCCGCGCCCAGCCGCGAGGCCTTCTTCGAGCAGTGCGACGTGCTCACCGTGCACCTGCGTCTGAACGACGCCACCCGCGCCATCGTCAAGCTCGACGACCTGGCGCGCATGAAGCCCACCGCGCTGTTCGTCAACACCTCGCGCGCCGAGCTGGTCGAAGAAAACGCGCTGGTCTCGGCGCTGAACAAGGGCCGTCCCGGGCTGGCCGCGATCGACGTGTTCGAGGCCGAGCCCATCCTGCAGGGCCACCCGCTGCTGCGGCTGGAAAACGCCATCTGCACGCCGCACATCGGCTATGTCGAGCAGGACAGTTACGAGCTGTACTTCGGCTCGGCCTTCGACAACGTCATCAACTTCATCCGCGGCGAGCCGAGCAACATCGTCAACCCCGAGGCGCTCAAGGTGATCCGTTGAGCCCCACCGCCGCGCCGGGTGCGCGGCCGCTGACCGGCGTGCGCTGGGCGCTGCTGTTCGGCAACTTCACCATCGGCTGCGGCGTGATGGTGACGGCGGGCACCCTCAACGACCTGTCGCGCTCGCTGCAGGTCAGCGTGGCGGTGGCCGGCCAGCTGATCAGCGTGGCGGCGGTGCTGATCGCACTGTGCGCACCGCTGCTGGCCGCGGTGGTGGCCGGCATCGACCGGCGCCGCCTGCTGACGCTGTCGCTGCTGTGGTTCGGGGCCTGGCACGGGGTGTCGGCGCTGATGCCCAGCTTTGCGGCGTTGCTGCCGGTGCGGGCCATCTCGGTGCTGTCGGCGGCGGTGTTCACGCCGCAGGCCGCCGCCGCGCTGGGCGTGATGGTGCCGCCGGCGCAGCGCGGCCAGGCGATCACCTTCGCGCTGCTGGGCTGGTCGCTGGCGTCGGTGCTGGGCATGCCGCTGTCGGCCTGGATCGGCGAGACCTGGGGCTGGCGCTGGGCCTTCGGCGGCGTGGGGCTGCTGGCGCTGGTGGCGGCGGTGGGCGTGTGGCGCGCGATGCCCGACGGCGTGCGTCCGGCCGCGCTGTCGTGGGCCAGCTGGGCCAGCGTGTTCACCCAGCCCGCGCTGATGGCCATCGTCTTCGTCACCGTGCTCAGCGCGGCCGGGCAGTTCACGCTGTTCAGCTACTTCGCGCCCTACTACCGCCAGGTGCTGGGCGCGTCGCCGGCACAGATCAGCCTGCTGTTCCTGTGGTTCGGCGCGGTCGGGCTGGCCGGCAACCTGCTGCTCACCCGCCACATCGACCGCATCGGCGCCGACCGCGCGGTGGCGCTGACGCTGGGCTGCATGGCCGTCTCGCTGCTGCTGTGGCCGCTGGGCAGCAGCGTGGCGCTGATGATGCTGGTGAGCATGCCCTGGGCGCTGGGCTGCTTTGCGTCGAACGCCGGCCAGCAGGCCCGGCTGGTGGCCGCCGCGCCAGTGCTGGCGCCGGCGCTGATCGCGCTGAACTCGTCGGCGATGTTCGCCGGCCAGGCGCTGGGCGCGGCCAGCGGCGGCGCGGTGATGGCCCAGGGCGGCTACGGCCCGCTGCACTGGATGGGGCTGGGCTGGATGCTGGCGGCGCTGGCGCTCAGCCTGTGGGCGGGGCGGCAGATGTTGCGGCCGTTGTTGCGGCAGAAAGCGCCGCCGGCGCCGACGCAAACCCATGGTGGCTGAGACCACCACCGCCCCGGCCGATGCACCGGACGCGCTGCGCTGCCCGCGCAGTTGCGGCGAGTTGTTCCGCGTCTTCAACCGGCTGGCGCTGCAGGGCTTCGGCGGCGTGCTGCCGGTGGCCCACCGCGCGCTGGTCGAGCGTGAGCGCTGGCAGAGCCCGCAGCAGTTCGTCGAGCTGCTGACGCTGAGCCAGGTGCTGCCCGGCCCCAACATCATCAACATGGCGCTGATCTTCGGCGACCGCTACCTGGGCTGGCGCGGCGCGCTGGCGGCCTGCGCCGGCCTGCTGCTGGTGCCCATGTTCATCGTGCTGGTGCTGGCCGCCACCTACCAGCAGCATGCCGACAACCCCTGGGTGGCCGGCGCGCTGCGTGGCATGGGCGCGGTGGCGGCGGGGCTGATCATCGCCACCGCGGTGAAGCTGGCGCGCACGGTGGGCGGCAACCCGCTGGGCCTGCCGCTGTGTGCCGCGCTGGGCGCCGCCACGGCGGTGATGGTGGGCTGGCTGCGCTGGCCGATGGTGGGCGTGGTGCTGGGGCTGGGCGCGTTGGGCACGGTGCTGGCCTGGCGCCGACTGCGCGCGCTGGAGACCACCGCACCATGAGCATCGCCGCGCTGCTGGGCACGCACGGCCTGGGCTGGGACGACCTGCTGGCGCTGTGGCTGCACTTCTCGGTGCTGTCGCTGCTGGCGGTGGGTGGCGCCATCACCACCGCACCCGACATGCAGCGCTACCTGGTCGGCGAGCAAGGCTGGATGGACGATGCGCAGTTCACCGCCGGCGTGGCCATCGCCCAGGCCGCGCCGGGGCCCAACATCCTGTTCGTGGCGGTGATGGGCTGGCATGTGGCCGGCGTGGCCGGTGTGCTGGCCACGATGCTGGGCATCATGGGGCCGTCGTCGCTGCTGGCGTTTGCGGTGGGCCGCTATGGCCGGCGGCGTGCCGATTCGATCGGGCTGCGCGCCTTCACCGCCGGCCTCACGCCGCTGACGCTGGGGCTGCTGCTGTCCACCGGCTGGGTGCTGACCGCGCCCACCCGGCACCAGCCGATGGCCGTGGCGCTGGTGCTGGGCACGGTGGCGCTGTCGGTTGCCAGCAGGATCAGCCCGATGTGGTTGATCGCCGCCGGCGCCGTGGTGGGCGCGTTGGCGCTGCGCTGAAGGAGCGACCGTGGCCCTGCCCGATCTGCTGGCCGGCATCCAGCAACTGCCGCTGTTCATCGGCGCCGGACTGCTGCTCAACATCACCCCCGGCGTCGACATGGCACTGGTGGTGCGCTGCAGTGCGGCGCAGGGCTTCAAGGCCGGCGCCGCCGCGGCGCTGGGCGTGAGCGCGGGCTGCGGGGTGCACATTGCCGCCGCGGCGCTGGGGGTGTCGGCGGTGCTGGCCGGATCGCCCACCGCCTTTGCGGTGCTGCGCTGGATCGGCGCGGCCTACCTGGTTTGGCTGGGGCTGGGCCTGCTGCGCGGCGCATCGGCCACCGCATCGGCCACCACCGATGGCGACCCAACCCAGGCCGCTCGCGCGCTGCGGCGTTTGTTCTGGCAGGGCTTCCTGACGAACGCGCTGAACCCCAAGGTGGCGCTGTTCTTCCTGGCCTTCGTGCCGCAGTTCATCGCCGCCGATGCCGCGCGGCCGGCACTGGCCTTCGTGCTGCTGGGCGGCGTGTTCGTGGTCAACAGCACCGTGGTCAACCTGATGATCGCAGCGGCGGCGAGCGCGCTGCGCCAGCGGCTGGCGCAGCGGCCTGCGATGCAAGGCGTCGGCCGCTGGCTGAACCGCGGCGTGGGTGCGCTGTTCGTGGCGCTGGGGCTGCGGCTGGCGCTGGGCCAGCGCGCCAGCTGAGCCGGCTCAGCCGCGCGCCGGCAGCAGGCGCTGCACCAGCGGGTGCAGCACCTTCTTCTCGGTGGCGATGGCAAAGAACTGCTCTTCCACCCCGCCGCCATCGGCCACGCGCTGCACCTCGTAGCGCTCGACCAGCTTGTCGTGCACCAGCGCGGGCGCGGCGAACAGGCCCATGCCCGCCGCAGCAAAGGTGACCAGCAGCGCGCTGTCCTCGAACTCACCCACCACCATCGGCTGGATGCCCTGGCGCTCGAACCACAAGTCCAGACGCTGGCGCACCGCCGCGTGCGCCGTGGGCAGCAGCACCGGCAGGCGCGCCAGGCACTGCGGAAACCCGGACCGCGCCTCGTCCGCCAGGGCCGGCGGCGCGTACCAGGCCAGGGCCGAACTGCCCACCGCATGGCTGTAGACCTTGAGGTTGCGGTTGGGCGGCGCGGGCCGATCGGCCAGCACCACGTCGAGCCGGTGAAGCGCCAGATCGGCCAGCAGGCGGGCAAATTCGTCCTCGTGGCACAGCAGGCGCAGGTGCGGCGTGTGCATCACCGGCTCCAGCAGGCGCCGCACCACCAGCTTGGGCAGGCCGTCGGAGATGCCCACCACCAACCGCACCTGCGGCGCGACCACCGCATCACGCACGATGGCCGGCAGTTGCTCGCCCAGCGCAAAGATCTGGTCGGCCTGGCGCAGTGCCGCCTGGCCCGCCTCGGTCAGGGCCAGGCCCCGGCCGGCGGGCTTGAGCAGCGATTGGCCCAGCGAGCGTTCGAGCTCGCGCACCTGGGCACTCACGGTCTGCACCGCCATGCCCAGGCGGGCGGCGGCCCGGGCCATGCCGCCCTCATGGGCCACGACCCAGAAGTAGTACAGGTGCCGATAGCTGAAGTCGAGGCTCATATTCCTGTTTTTACGAAATTTCAGTCAATGATTATCTGCTTTTTAAAGAATGTTGACGGCACCATCATCCAGTCTCCCTCAACTCGATGGAGTGCCCCATGCAAGTGACCTTCGAATCCCGTGACCCGCTGGCCGCACCCCTGCGCGCACTGGCGGTGGGCCGCATGACATTCGTGCTGCGCCGGCTCGGCACGCTGGTGGCGCACGCCCGGCTGCGGCTGTCGGACGTCAACGGCCCACGCGGCGGCGTCGACAAGCGCTGCCAGATCGCGGTCAGGACCGATGCCGGCGGCACCGTGGTCATCACCGCCGCGTCACACGATTGGCGCACCGCCATCGACGACGCGCTGGCCCGCGCCGCCCAAGTGCTGCGCCGCAAGCTGCAGCGCGGCCGCCCGGTCCGCATCCCCCGAACCGCCCGCGCCACCGGTTTGACCGATCTGCCGACGATCGGCCGCAACCGCTGACCCCCCGACCCACCTCAACCCACCCCGGAGACCTTCGCCATGAACCCCCTGAACACCCCGAACCGACCGGCCACCGCCGCCCCGTACCCGACCGGCAGCCTGCCCGAGGTCGGCCGCGGCACGGCCGGTGCGGTGCTGCCTGGCCAGACACAACGGGTGCTGCGCAACACCTACGCACTGCTGGCGATGACGCTGCTTTTCTCGGCCGCGGTGGCCGCCGCCGGCGTGGCCTTGCAGCTGCCCGCGCCGGGCCTGGTGATCACGCTGGTGGGCTACTTTGGCCTGCTGTTTGCCGTGCACAAGCTGCAGAACAGCGGCTGGGCACTGCCGGCGGTGTTTGCGCTGACCGGCTTCATGGGCTACACGCTGGGCCCGGTGCTGGCCAGGACGCTGAGCCTGCCCGGCGGCGCCCAGACCATCGTGCTGGCACTGGCCGCCACCGGCGCCACCTTCCTGGCGCTGTCGGCCTACGTGCTGAGCAGCAAGCGCGACTTCAGCTTCATGGGCGGCTTCCTGTTCGCCGGCATGGTGGTGGCGCTGCTGGCGGGCCTGGGCGCGGTGTTTTTCCAGATGCCGGCGCTGGGCCTGGCGGTGTCGGCCATGGTGGCGCTGCTGTCGGCCGGGCTGATCCTGTTCGAGACCAGCCGCATCGTCAACGGCGGCGAAACCAACTACGTGCTGGCCACCGTCGGCCTGTACGTCTCGGTCTTCAACCTGTTCACCAGCCTGCTGAGCCTGTTCGGCTTCGGCAGCTCGGACGACTGACCTTCGCCACATTCACCCGGAGCCCCACCATCATGCGCCACTACCCTCCCAACAGCCCCCATGCCGCCGGCCGCATCGTCGCGATGGCACTGCTGGCCGATGGCCACCTCAGCCGGCAGGAACTCGACCTGCTCGACCGCATGCAGATCCACACCCAGCTGGGCCTGGACCGCACCGAACTGCACAGCGTGGTGCACGGTTTCTGCGAGGACGTGCTGGCCACCGCCCACGGCGGCTGGGCCGCTGCCTGCCGGGTCGATGCCCACACCCTGCACAGCCTGCTGGCCGAGATCGAAGACCCGGCACTGCGCCGCCAGGTATGGCAACTCTGCACCCAGGTGGTGGATGCAGACCAGCACCTGGCCGACGGCGAATCCAGCCTGCTGATGGCCGCCGTCGAGCACTGGGGCTTGCAGGACGATCTGCAGACACCGGCCACACCCACCGCCGGCTGAAGTCCATCGCGCCCGGACGATCACCCGGCACCGGCGGGCCTGGGCGCCGCCGCTGGGAGGCGCGGCGAAGCCGCCGGCGCCGTGGCGTCAGGCTGGCACGGCCGCCGCGCCGCTGCGGCGATAGACCAGCAAGCGGCCCTTGTAGTGAGGCAAGGTGCCGGCGCCCACCGGCAGCGACGCCAACAGGCGCTGCTCGGCGCGGTCGAACCCTTTGGCGGCCATGCCGCGGTTGAACGACGGCCGGTTGCCGCGGTCGGGGTCGACGATCCACACCTCGGCCGCTGCAGCGGCGTGTTGGGTGATGAACAGGGCCAGCGTGGCATCGGCATCCCGCTCGTAGAGCAGGTCGCTGCCGATGATCAGGTCGAACTCACCCTGCACCTCGGCGCCCAACGGCGCAGCGCTGCCCGGCGCCAACCGCGGCACCAGGCCCCATTGGCCGCGCCGGTACTTCATCGGCGGCAGGCCGTTCAGGCGCAGGTTCTCCAGCAGGAAGGCCTCGGTCAGCGGGTGGCAATCGCTGGCCGTGACATCGGCACCGCGCCGGTGGCCCACCAGGCTGGCCAGGGCCAGCCCGCAGCCGATCTCGAGGATGCGCTCGCCGGCGGCCACCGGCCGCAACGCCAGCCGGGCGGCGAGATGCGCGCCCGACGGCCACAGCAGGCCGAACATCGGCCAGCTTGCCGACGAGATGCCACGCTGCGCGGCCTCGCCCGCCGGATCGGCAAACTGCTGCCGGTCGAGCAGCGAGCGGATCACCAGATCGTCCACGCCGGCAACGGCGATGGATTCTTGCTTCGTGAGGTAGCCGGGCATCGCGGATGGCGAAGCCCGAGCGGGCAGCTTCGTGGAAGCAGAGTGGATGTTGAGTATGGGGCTTGGGGCATCCGGGCGTTGCCGAACGACATCAGGCAACACCGATTGAACCCGCCGGCCGCTTCCAACTCCAACGGCCAGTTCAACCCGGACGTGCAACACGCACGAAGGATCTGCAGGATGTGGCACGTGGTGGTGTGGGGAACGATGGCCGTGATGGCCGCCGGCTGGAGCCTGGCGTGCTGGGGCCTCAGCCGTTTGCTGATCGGCCCCGACTGGGGCGCCGGCGGCACGGGCGCCTGGATGGCCTGGCTGGAGCAGTGGCGTATCCCGGCCTGGCTGGCCGAGTTGCTGCCGATGGCCTCGATCACCGCGCTGAAGGCCTGGCTCACGGCCTGGGGGCCGTGGGTCGAATCGCTGCTGGTGCAGGCGCCGAGCCTGCTGGCCTGGCTGGCGCCGCTGGTGTGGCTGGGTTGGGCGCTGGGCCTGCTGGTGCTGGCCACGCTGGGCGCGGCGGGCAGCGTGCTGGTGGTGGCGCTGCGCGGCAGCGCCAGGCGCTGAACCAGCAGCGGCACCAGCAGCCGCACCAGCGCGCTACATCAGCACGATGTCGTACTGCTCCGGGCTGAACGACGGCTCGGTGCTCAGCGAGATCGGCTTGCCGATGAAGTCGCTCAGGCCCGCCAGGTGCTGGCTTTCTTCGTCGAGCAGCATCTCCACCACCGCCGCGCTGGCCACCACGCGAAACTCTTTGGGGTTGAACTGCCGCGCCTCGCGCAGGATCTCGCGCAGCACGTCGTAGCAAACGCTGCGCGCGGTCTTCACCTGGCCGCGTCCTTCGCAGGTGGGGCAAGGCTGGCACAGCATGTGGGCCAGGCTTTCGCGGGTGCGCTTGCGCGTCATCTCCACCAGGCCCAGCTGGGTGAAGCCGCTCACCGTCACCTTGGTGCGGTCGCGGCTGAGCTGCTTCTTGAACTCGGCCAGCACCGCGGCCTGGTGCTCGTCGCGCACCATGTCGATGAAGTCGACGATGATGATGCCGCCCAGGTTGCGCAGCCGCAGCTGGCGGGCGATGGCGCCGGCCGATTCGAGGTTGGTCTTGAAGATCGTGTCGTCGAAATTGCGCGCGCCGACGAAGCCGCCGGTGTTGACGTCCACCGTGGTCAGCGCCTCGGTCTGGTCGATGATCAGGTAGCCGCCGCTCTTCAGATCCACCCGACGGGCCAGCGCCTTGGCAATCTCTTCCTCGATGCCGAACAGGTCGAAGATCGGCCGCTCGCCCTTGTACAGCTCGAGCTTGGCCGCTGAACTCGGCGTGTAGGCGTTGCCGAACTCCTTCAGCGCATCGAACTGCAGCTTGCTGTCGATGCGGATGGTCTGCGTGGTATCGCTGGCCATGTCGCGCAGCACGCGCTGGGCCAGGTTCAGGTCTTCATGCAGCAGCGTGCCGGGCGGCTGGCTCATGCCTTGCGCGCGGATCGCGGCCCAGGCCTTGCGCAGGTAGGCGATGTCGTCGGCCAGTTCCTCGTCCGAAGCATCTTCGGCGTTGGTGCGCAGGATGAAGCCGCCGGGCGAGCTGCCGTCGGTGGTGGTGGTCAGCTGCTGCATGCGGCTGCGCAACTGCTCACGCAGCTCGGGCGAGCCGATCTTCTGCGAGATGCCGATGTGGGTGTCCTGCGGCAGGAACACCAGCATGCGACCGGCGATGCTCACCTGGGTTGAGAGCCTGGCTCCCTTGGTGCCGATCGGGTCCTTGATCACCTGCACCATCAGCGTCTGGCCTTCGAACACCTGGCGCTCGATGGGCACCTGCACCGCCACGTCGTGCTTCGGCACATGGTGGCCACCGCCGTGCAGATCGGCCACATGCAGGAAGGCCGCGCGCTCGAGCCCCACGTCGATGAAGGCGCTCTGCATGCCCGGCAGCACGCGCGCCACCTTGCCCAGATAGACGTTGCCGACCAGGCCGCGCTCCAGCGCGCGCTCGATGTGCAGGTCTTGCACCGCACCGTTCTCGATCAGGGCGACGCGGGTTTCCTGCGGGGTCCAGTTGATCAGGATGTCGTGCATGGCGCGGTGGTCTTCTTCTGGCGCGGTGAAGGCGTCTAGAAGCTCACGCGCGCTTGTCTCAACAACTGGGCCGTCTCGAAGAGCGGCAAACCCATGATAGCGGAGTAGCTGCCGTCGATATGGGCGATCCAGCCCGCCAGCTGGCTCTGGATGGCATAGGCGCCGGCCTTGCCGAAGGGCTCGCCGCTGGCGATGTAGGCGCCGATCAGCGCGGGGCTCAACGGCGCAAAACGCACGTGCGAAATGCTCAGCGCCGACAGCGTGCGCCGGCCCACGCCCAGTGCCACGGCGGTGAGCACGCGGTGGCTGCGGCCCGACAGCGCCGACAGCATGGCGCGGGCCTCGTCGGCATCGGCCGGCTTGCCCAGGATGCGCCGGCCCAGCGCCACCGTGGTGTCGCTGCACAGGATGGGCGCGTCGGGCAGGCCACGGCGCTTCAGCCGCGCCCGCGACGTCTTCAGCTTCAGTGCAGTCACCCGCTGCACGTAGGCCGCCGGCAGCTCATCTGGCAGCACCGCCTCCAGTGCCTCGGCACGCGCACTGTCGGGGCCCGGGTCGGGCAGCAGCAACTCGTGACGCACGCCCAGTTGATCGAGCAACTGGCGGCGGCGCGGGCTCTGCGAGGCCAGGTAGATGGAGGCGTGCACGCTCATTCCCGGTGATAGGGGTGGCCGGTGGTCAGGCTCCAGGCGCGGTACAGCGCCTCGGCCAGCAGCACGCGCACGAAGGCGTGCGGCAAGGTCAGGTCGGACAGGCGCAGGTTCTCGTCGGCACTGGCCTTCAGGCCCGGATCGAGCCCGTCGGGCCCACCCACCAGCAGCACCACGTCGCGCCCGTCGCCCAGCCAGAAGCGCAGGCGATCTGCCAACTGCACGGTGGTCAGGCGGGCGCCGCGTTCGTCCAGTACCACGCGGCGTGCGCCCTTGGGCACGGCGGCTTCCAGCCGGACCGCCTCGGCTGCCATCATCTGCGCGGCGGTCTTGCCCGCGGTGCGCGGCTCGGCCTTCACCGCCTTCAGCACGAGCCGCAGCTCGGGCGGAAAGCGCTTGGCAAAGTCCTCGTAGGCCGTCTCGGCCCAGGCCGGCGGCCGTTGGCCGACCGACGCCAGCACCAGGCGCATCGGAGATCGCGGCGATCAGCCGCGCTTGGGGCCGACCTTGGCGGCGCGCTTGGCCACCGGGCGCGCGGCAGGCTTGGCGCCTGTGCGCGGCGCAGCGGCAGCGCGCGGCGCGGCAGCGCCACGTGCCGCCGGCTTGGCCGCAGCGCCCTTGCCCACCACCGTCTTGCCCGCCACTGTCTTGCGTGCTGGCGGCTTGACGACGATGGTGCGCACCTTGGCGCCGGCCGGCGCTGCCGTCTTGCGCGCCGGGGTCTTGGCGGCCACGGCCTTGCCGACCGCAGTCTTGCCAGCCACGATCTTGCCGGCAGCGGTCTTCTTGGCGGCGGTCTTGCGGGCAGCCGTCTTGCGTTGCTCGGCCTCGGCGGCCGCGGCCTTCTTGGCGGCCGGCCGGTCCGAGGTGGTGCGCTGCACCGCCGTCTTGGCCACCACCTTCTTGGCCGGCACCGGCCGGGTTGCCGCGGACTTCTTGGCCACCGTCTTCTTGGCCGCCACCTTCTTGGCGGCAGCCCGGCGTTCGGGCGCCATCGCCGGGGCGTCGTCGTCCTCGGGCGCGGAGGCCTTGACCAGGCCGCGCGGCGCATCGCCGCCGATCTTCATCTTCACCGGCTTGCCACCCCAGATCTCTTCGAGCCGGTAGTAGTCGCGGATGCTGGGCTGCATGATGTGGGCCACGGCGGCGCCGCAGTCCACGATGATCCATTCACCGTTGTCGGCGCCCTCGGTGGCCAGCACCGGGAAGCCGGCGGCGCGCACCGCGTCGCGCACGCCCGAGGCCAGCGCCTTGGTCTGGCGGTTGCTGGTGCCGCTGGCGATGATCACGCGCTCGAACAGCGGCGAGAGATGCTCGGTGTTGAAGACCAGGATGTCCTGGGCCTTGACGTCTTCGAGTCCATCGACGATGGCCCGTTGCAGTTTGCGGATGTCCATTCAGTGCCTGTTGCCCTGTGCTGCGCCCCGAGGATAGGGCTGGTGTTGATCAATATAGCCGGCCACGGCCTCGCCCACCAGCGCCGTCACCGGCAGCCCGGCAGACAGCCGTGAACGGATGTCGCTGGCGGCGATGTCCAGCCGCGGCAGCGGCAGGGCCACCACGCGGTGCGGCACTGCCACCAGCGCGGCGGGGGGCAACGGTGCCTGGCCGTCGCGCGCGGCCACCGCCAGCGTCAGCCGCTGCAGCAGTTCAGGCCAGTCGCGCCAGGTGTCGAAACGACCGTACTGGTCCTGGCCGAGGATGAAGAACCAGTCGGCGTCGGGCCGCTCGGCCTGCAGCTCGCGCACGGTGGTGATGGTGTAAGTGGGGCCCATGCGCTGCAGCTCACGGGTGTCGATCACGCAATGCGGCTCGTCGTCCAGCAAGGCGGCCAACATGCCGGCGCGGTGCTCGGGCGCGGCCATCGTGCGCCCGGCCTTCTGCCACGGCGCACCGGCCGGCAGCCAGCGCAGTTCGTCCAGCGCCAGCGCCTGCACGGCCATGCGGCCCAGCGCCAGGTGCGCCAGGTGGGGGGGGTCGAAGCTGCCGCCGAGCAAGCCGAAACGCGCAGCGCGCATCAAGCCCCGGCCAGCCGGTGCTCGCCCAGCCAATCGCGTGGACGCAGGAAATCGGTGTAGAGCCGCGCCTCGGGCGTGCCAGCCTCGGGCTTCCAGTCGTAGCGCCACTTCACGATCGGCGGCATCGACATCAGGATGCTCTCGGTACGCCCGCCCGACTGCAGGCCGAACAAGGTGCCCCGGTCGAACACCAGGTTGAACTCGACATAGCGGCCACGCCGGTAGGCCTGGAAATCGCGCTCGCGCTCGCCATACGGCAGGTGCCGGCGGCGTTCGACGATGGGCATATAGGCCGGCAGAAAGGCATCGCCCACCGCACGCAGCATCGCAAAGCTGCGCTCGAAGCCCAGCTCGCCGAAGTCGTCGAAGAAGATGCCGCCGATGCCACGCGGCTCGTTGCGGTGCTTCAGGAAGAAGTACTCGTCGCACCAGGTCTTGAAGCGCGGGTACAGCTGATCGCCGAACGGCGCCAGCGCGTCGTGGCAGCTGCGGTGGAAGTGCTGCGCGTCGTCTTCCTGCCCGTAGTAAGGCGTCAGGTCCATGCCGCCGCCGAACCACACCACCGGTTCCTTGCCGGCGGGCAGCGCGGCGAACATGCGCACGTTCATGTGCACCGTGGGCACCATCGGGTTGCGCGGATGGAACACCAGGCTCACGCCCATCGCCTCGAACGGCGCGCCCGCCAGCTCAGGCCGGTGCTGGGTGGCCGAGGGCGGCAGCTGCGGCCCTTTCACGTGGCTGAAGTTGCAGCCACCACGCTCGAGCAGGCCGCCGTCGTCGTCGGGATGTTCCACCAGCTGGGTGCGGCCATCGCCCTGCAGCCGCTCTTCGGGGCCGCGCACCCAGGCATCGGTGGTGAAAGGGGAACCATCGGCCCGCTGCATCGCCTCGACGATGCGGGTCTGCAGGCCGAGCAGGTAGTCGCGTACCGCCTGGGTGTTCATGGCTGTCTCCTGCGGCCGGTCTGCGCCGGCCAATCAGCGCTTGATGGCGCGGTGGCCGATGTCGCGGCGGTACTGCACGCCGTCGATGTGGATACCGCGCAGCGCATCGTAGGCGCGCTGCTGCGCCAGCTTGGCCGAATCGCCCAGCGCGGTGACGCACAGCACGCGCCCGCCGGTGACCTGCAGCTTGCCATCGTCCAGCGCGGTGCCGGCATGGAACACCACCGCATCGTCGGCGTCGGCCGGCAGCCCGGTGATGGCATCACCCTTGCGGGGATCGGCCGGGTAACCGGCTGCGGCCATCACCACGCCCAACGCAAAGCGGCGGTCCCACTCCAGTTCCACCTTGTCGAGCGTGCCGTCGGTGGCATGCAGCAGCACGTCGATCAGGTCGCTCTTCAGGCGCATCAGGATGGGCTGCGTCTCGGGGTCACCCATGCGGGTGTTGAACTCCAGCGTCTTGGGCCGACCCTGGGCGTCGATCATCAGCCCGGCGTAGAGGAAGCCGGTGAAGACGATGCCGTCCTTGGCCATGCCGGCCACGGTGGGCAGGATGATCTCCTGCATGGCCTTGGCATGCACGTTGGGCGTGACCACCGGCGCGGGCGAATAGGCGCCCATGCCGCCGGTGTTGGGACCCGTGTCGCCATCGCCCAGGCGCTTGTGGTCCTGGCTGCTGGCCAGCGGCAGCACGTTCTTGCCGTCGACCAGCACGATGAAACTGGCTTCCTCGCCCTGCAGGCATTCTTCGATGACGACCCGCGGAACGGCCTGGCCATCGGCCCCGGCGTTGTGCACCACGCCCAGCTGGTTGTCGAGCAGCATGAAGTCGATGGCCTGATGCGCCTGGGCCAGGTCCATCGCCACCACCACGCCCTTGCCGGCGGCCAGGCCATCGGCCTTGATCACGATGGGCGCGCCCACCGCATCCACATGGGCATGCGCCACCGCGGCGTCGGTGAAGGTGGCGTAGTGCGCGGTGGGGATGCCGTGCCGCGCCATGAAATCCTTGGCGAAGGCCTTGGACGACTCCAGCTGCGCCGCGGCCTTGCTGGGCCCGAAGATGCGCAGCCCGCGGGCGCGGAACACGTCGACCACGCCGGCCGACAGCGGCGCCTCGGGGCCCACCACGGTGAGGCCGATCTTGTTGGCCTCGGCGAAATCGGCCAGCGCCACCGCATCGGTGATGGGCACGTTCTTCAGCCGCCCGTCGCGTGCCGTGCCGCCGTTGCCCGGCGCCACGAAGACCTGCTGCGCCCGTGGGCTCTGCGCCAGCTTCCAGGCCAGCGCGTGCTCTCGCCCGCCGCCGCCAATCACGAGAACGTTCATTCGGTTTCAGCCATCTCGGCGTTGTGGAACACGTCCTGCACGTCGTCCAGGTCTTCGATCACGTCCAGCAGCTTCTGCATGCGCTGGGTGTCCTCGCCGGTCAGCTCGATGCTGTTCTCGGCGCGCATCGTCACGCCCGCCACCTCGGGCACCAGGCCGGCGGCCTCCAGCGCGTGCTTCACCGCCTCGTAGTCGGGCGGCGCGCACAGCACCTCGATCGCACCCTCGTCGTCGCTGAGCACGTCTTCAGCGCCGGCGTCCAGCGCCACGCCCATCACCTGATCTTCGGACGTGCCGGGCGCAAAGATGAACTGCCCGCAGTGCTTGAACTGGAAGGCCACCGAGCCTTCGGTGCCCAGGTTGCCACCGTACTTGCTGAAGGCATGCCGCACCTCGGCCACGGTGCGCACGCGGTTGTCGGTCATGGTGTCGACAATGATCGCCGCGCCGCCGATGCCGTAGCCCTCGTAGCGGATCTCTTCGTAGTTCACGCCTTCCAGCGCGCCCGAGGCCTTGTCGATGTTGTACTTGATGCGGTCGGCCGGCATGTTGGCGGCCTTGGCCTTGTCGATGGCCAGCCGCAGCCGCGGGTTGATGCCGACATCGCCGCCACCCTGGCGCGCCGCCACCGTGATCTCGCGGATGATGCGGGTCCAGACCTTGCCACGCTTTTCGTCCTGGCGGCCCTTGCGGTGCTGGATATTGGCCCATTTGGAATGTCCGGCCATGGAGTCCTCTGGAAATCTCGGGAGTTGCTGCTGTTCGGGGAGCGCCGGGCCTGCAGGCTGGCGGGCGGCTGACTTTTCAGACCACCCGGGATTCTACCGGGTGGGTTCCGGGGTGGGCCTCGGTCAGCGCGACCCGGCTTAGACTGCGAGCCACCACCCACTCCCAGCGCAGTCCCCCACCATGGCCGACCCCCTGCCCATCGCCCAGCACGGCGATATCCGCTGCGAACTGCTGCCCGCCCTGGCCAACCGCCACGGCCTGATCACCGGCGCCACCGGCACCGGCAAGACCATCACGCTGCAGACGCTGGCCGAGCACTTCTCGCGCATCGGCGTGCCGGTGTTCATGGCCGACGTGAAGGGCGACCTCACCGGCATCAGCCAGGCCGGCCACCTCAGCCCCAAGATCGCCGCGGTGCTGGCCGAGCGTGGCCTGCCCACGCCCGAGTCGCTGGCCTGCCCCACCACGCTGTGGGACGTGTTTGGCCAAGCCGGCCACCCGGTGCGCGCCACCGTCAGCGATTTCGGGCCGCTGCTGCTGTCGCGCATGCTGGCGCTCAACGAGACGCAGGCCGGCGTGCTCAACATGGTCTTCAAGATCGCCGACGACCAGGGCCTGCTGCTGCTGGACCTGAAAGACCTGCGCGCCATGCTGCAACACGTGGGCGACAACGCCAGCCAGTTCACCACCAGCTACGGCAACGTCAGCGCGGCCTCCATCGGCGCGATCCAGCGCGGGCTGCTGCAGATCGAGCAGCAGGGCGGCGACCAGTTCTTCGGCGAGCCGATGCTCGACATCAGCGATTTCATGCAGACGGTGGATGTGTCACAGGCCCCCACGACCCCTTCGGGGTCTGCCCCCCAAGGGGGCGCATCGGCGTCCGGGCAAAGCCCTAAGACGCCGATGGGCGTCATCAACATCCTGGCCGCCGACCAGCTGATGAACGCACCGCGCTTGTACGGCACCTTCCTGCTGTGGATGCTGAGTGAGCTGTTCGAGCTGCTGCCCGAGGTGGGTGATCTGGACAAGCCCAAGCTGGTGTTCTTCTTCGACGAGGCGCATCTGCTGTTCAAGGATGCGCCGGCGGTGCTGCTCGAGCGCATCGAGCTGGTGGTGCGGCTGGTGCGCAGCAAGGGCGTGGGCGTCTACTTCGTCACCCAGAACCCGCTGGACGTGCCCGACACCGTGCTGGGCCAGCTGGGCAACCGGGTGCAGCATGCGCTGCGCGCCTTCACCCCGCGCGACCAGAAGGCGGTCAAGAGCGCCGCCACCACGATGCGCGCCAACCCGGGGCTGGACATCGAGACGACCATCACCGAGCTGGCGGTGGGCGAGGCGCTGGTGAGCTTTCTCGACGCCAAGGGCCGGCCCAGCGTCACCGAGCGCGTGTTCGTGCACCCGCCGGGCAGCCAGATCGGGCCGATCACTCCGGCGCAGCGCCAGGCGCTGATTGCCCAATCGCTGGTGGCTGGCGTGTACGAGAAGACGGTCGACCGCGACTCGGCGCACGAGATGCTGAAGGCCCGCGCCGCCGGTACCGCCGCGACGCCCAGCGGCGACCGCAGCATGGCCGAAGAGGCGCAGGCGGCGGCGCGCGGTGGCAGCGTGAGCGCGCCGGCGGCCGAAGGCGGCGGCGGGCTGATGGACGGCCTGAAGGACATGGTGTTCGGCAGCACCGGGCCCCGCGGTGGCCGCCGGCCGGGCCTGGCCGAAGCCGCGGCCTCCTCGGCGGTGCGCTCGATCGGCTCGGCCGTGGGCCGCGAAATCATCCGCGGCGTGCTGGGCTCCATCCTGGGCGGCAGCCGACGGCGGTAAGGGCGACGGTAGGGGCGGCGGTAGGGGCGGCGCTAGGGGCCGCGATATGGGCGGTGCTCAAGGCGCCAGCGCGCCCTCCGGCGGCCGTGCCAGCACGCGCCGCGCGGCGTCCAGCCGGTCGATCAAGCGGTTGGCGACGTAGCTGTTCTGCGTGTCGGGCTCCAGCGCGGCGATCACCAGGTTGCCCAGTGGCTGGTCCAGCGGCACGTACCAGCTGCCGGCGGGCAGCTCGGCGGGCTCGAGGCGCAGGTCGACCACCAGCTGCAGGATGGTGCGAAAGCCGTCCGACGCAATGCCGCGCACGTCGGGGCGCGGGATCTCGCCACGCGCGGTCTCGATCCAGGCCTCGGTCATCAGCGTGGCCGGCCGGGCCAACTGCTGCACCTGCACGCCCAGTGCGCGCAGCGTGTCGACCGCCACGGTCTGGCCCGGCGCCAGCCAGTAGCCGCAGGGCCTGGTTCGCTCGGTGCGCACGCGCAGTTCGAGCGCCGAGAACCAGTCCACCTCCATCGGCTTGTCGGCGCCGGTGGCCGGGTCCAGCATCAGCAGCGTGCGGCGGGTGGGCGTGGTCTGGGCCTGCACCACCGCCCGGCCGCCACAGGCCGCGGCGCGCACCTCGGCATCGGCAGCAGCCTGCAGCGCCACCAGGTCGTCGGCATGGCGCGCCGCCTGGCGCAGCACGGTGGCCAGCGACACCACGTGCGAATGCACCCGCCGCGCCAGGTGCAGCCGGGCTATGCCCACGCCGCGCGATTCGAGCAGCAGGCTGATCGCGTTGCGCAGCCCGTTGACGTTGCGGCCGGTGTCGGGCTGCACGCCGCCCATCGACAGGCGCAAGTTGGTCGGCGTGGTCGGGTTGGTGTAGTACCACTCCGCCGTCAAACCCTCGGCCTGCAGCGCGGCCAAGAGGGGCTGGCGGAACCAGTCCTCGCTGGCGTGGCCCAGCGATTCAGGCAGGTTGGCGGTCATCGCGTACTGCAGCAGCATGTCGTGGCGCTGCACCGCGTTGAACTTCTCCAGGTAGCGGCCCACCACCGTGTGCTCGTGGGCGTCGACCACCACCACCGGACGCTGATTGCGCACCAGCGCGGCCAGCGCCTGCGCCTCGGGCGTGCGCAGCAGCAGGTGGTCGCGGTTGATGTCCATGCCCGCGGCATTGATGCGGCGCTGCCACTCGGCGCCGTCGGGGTTGGCGCGCGGCAGCAGGATCACGTCGATGCGATCCAGCACTGCCGCCAAGTCGGCCACCGGTGACGGCCGCGCACCCAGGTCCTTGGGCTGCGCGCCCGCCTGTCCGGTGCCCGCCAGCGCGCGGGCCACGATCAGCAGCGCCTCGGCGCCGGCCGGTTCGTCGCCATGCTGCTGGCCCACCAGCAGCACCGCAGGGCGGTTGGCGCCGCGCGAGAAGCGCAGCGCCTCGATGGCCGTGCCGTCTTGCGACCGGCCGGGCTGCAGGCGTTCGATGCGGGTGCCCGCGGGCGCCGACGCCGCCATCGCTGCCAACCCTGCCATCTGCGCCGCCAGATCGGCGTTGGCGGTGAAATCCACCGCGTCGTCGGCCAGCACCGGCGCGTCGTAGCGCTGCGAAGGCGCTGGAAAGCGCGCCGCCACCGCGGCGCTGTAAGGCAGGCCCACCGGCTGCGCCCCCGCCAGGCCGCAGGCGACGGCCAGCACGCCGGCGCCAAACGCGGCGCTGGCGGCGCGGGCGGTGCGGGCGGTGCGGGCGGTGCGGACGATGCGGGCCAGGCGTGGGGCGGTGCTCATCGCGGCATCGTAGCGCCGCACCCTGTCGCCCAGCTTGTCGCGCCGCCGCCCCCGCACATCCCCGCTGGCGACGGGCCGGGCGAGCCCGACAATGCCCCATGGCCCGACTGCATCCCCCCGACAAGAGCCGCCTGCTCGAGCTGCCGCCCTGCCCCGGTCTGGGGCTGGCCGACATCGTCGTGCCGCAGAGCGACGCCGAACATCAGGCGGCCTGGGCCGACCTGCGCGCCCACCGCCACCTGGGCTTCGACACCGAATCGCGCCCCACCTTCGTCAAGGGCGAAGAGAGCCGCGGCCCCGACGTGGTGCAGTTCGCCACGCCGACCCGGGCTTACGTGCTGCAGCTGCGCCATGCCGAGAGCACGGCGCTGGCGCGCACCGTGCTGACGGCGCCCCACATCGTCAAGGTCGGCTTCGGCCTGCAGCAGGACCGCAGCCAGCTGCGCCAGCGCCTGGGGCTGGAGGTGCAGGCCTGCCTCGATCTGGACCTGGTGTTCCACCGCATGGGCTACCCGCGCTCGATCGGCATCAAGGCCGCGGTGGCGATCGCCTTCGGCCAGCGCTTCGTCAAGTCCAAGCGCGTGACGACCACCAACTGGGCGAATGCGCGGCTGGAGCCGCGGCAACTGGTCTATGCCGCCAACGACGCCTGGGTGGCGCTGCAGGTGATGCGCTGGCACGATCCGGCGGCACTCGAGGCCGTGCTGGCCGGTCCGGCATCGCCCGCGGCGTGACCCGGCCGCCAGCCCGGCTGCCCGCAGCTCGACAATGCGGCCCATGACCCTGCCCGCCACCACCCTCGGCGCCGACCCCAGCCCCTGGCCCGCCTTTGGCAAGCGCGGCCTGCGCACCCAGGTGGTGTGCGTGGTGGTGGCGCTGCTGGTCTGGAGCATGACGCCGGCCTCACGCGGCAACCTGTTCACCGCCTGGGTCTACTCCACGGCCATCGGCACCAGTGCCTGGTTCTTCATCGACGGCAGCCGCATCCTGCTCGCGCTGTGGCTGCCGCGGCGGCTGCTGGGCGCGCATGCCCGACCCTCACGCTGGCCCGGGCCGCGCTGGATGCTGGCCAGCATCCTGGGTGGCAGCGCGCTGGGCTACTCGCTAGGCACCGCGCTGGGCGATGCCATCACCGGCCATCACACGCCCGGCCTGCTGCTCAACCGGCCGGCCATCGCCATCACCGTGATCGCGGCGATCGCCGCCACCTGGTACTTCTACGCCACCGAGCGGCTGCGGCAGGAGCAATCGGCCGCCGAGGCCGCCCGCCGCGCCGCGGCCGAAAGCCAGCTGATGCTGCTGCAATCGCAGCTGGAGCCGCACATGCTGTTCAACACCCTGGCCAACCTGCGGGTGCTGATCTCGCTGGACCCCCCACGCGCCCAGGCCATGCTCGACCGGCTGATCGCCTACCTGCGCGCCACGCTGGGGGCATCGCGCAGCGCGCTGCATCCGCTGGCGACCGAGTTCGCGCGGCTCGACGACTACCTCGCGCTGATGGCGCTGCGCATGGGCCCGCGCCTGCAGGTGCTGCTGGACCTGCCCGAGCCGCTGCGCGCGCTGCCGGTGCCGCCGCTGCTGCTGCAGCCGCTGGTGGAGAACGCCATCCGCCACGGGCTGGAGCCGCAGGTGGCCGGCGGCCGGCTCGAAGTGCGCGCTGCCCGGCAGGGCGACGACCTGGTGCTGACGGTGCGCGATACCGGGGTGGGCCTGCAGGACGACATTCCGGCCCCGGCCACCGGCGATGCCACCCCCGGCAGCCACTACGGCACGCGACACGTGGCCGAG
>MESD01000084.1 GCA_001770815.1 Burkholderiales bacterium RIFCSPHIGHO2_12_FULL_69_20 | reverse complement strand
TGCGTCTACGAGGTCCGATCGGCCGCGCACCACCACCGCGTCAGCGGTTTGGTCCATCGACCCAAACCCGCCAGCCGGGTTGCTCCAAAGCGGCCGGACGGCGCGCCATCGCCTGTCTTGTTTCGCTTCTACGAAGCGGCCGTTCGTGACCTCACACACTCAGCCGACGGTGGTGGCGGGCAGCTTGTTGCTGTCTCATCAGCTGGCGCAGGCTCGCAGTCAGCGGCCCGCTGGAAAGCCGAAACCAGAGCTGCCGTTGCTGATCAGCCGCCCTTGGCCGGCTCGTCCAGCACCAGCTTGCCCTCGACCACCGGGATCTGCTTGCCCGGGTTGTAGGACATGCGCACCGTGTCTTGCTTGCCTTCGTAGCGGTAGGTGACGTCGTAGCCCACGAGCTTTTCGCTGCGCACGTTGACGGTCTTGCAGCGCCTCTCGGTGGCGCTGTTCGTGTCACGCTGCTGCATGCCCTTCTGCACCTGGTTGCCGGCATAAGCACCACCGGCCGCGCCAAGCACGGTGGCCACCTTCTGGCCCGAGCCACCACCGATCTGGCTGCCCAGCAAGCCACCCGCCACGCCGCCCAGCACCGTGCCCGCGATGCGCTTTTCGTCCTGTACGGGGGCTTGGTGCTGCACCACCACCTGCTCGCACTTTTCCCGTGGCGTGCTCACGGTCTGCATGGCTTCCTTGACGGCCAGCACCTCGGCCTGCTTAGGCTGAGTCAGGCTCTTGTAGCCCGTCACACCGCCGGCAGTCAGCACCACCATCCCGATGCCACCCACCACCAAACCCTTGATCATCGACTTGTCCATGCTGTGTTCCTTGTTTCGTTTGATTCGGGCCTTTGCCACAGGCGAGCTTCGATCGCATCGCGCCGCTGTTGCACAACAAACCCCAACCAGCACTATGGCTGCTACAGGCCACCGCAGGCGCGGGATGCAGGCGCAAAGCTTTGTAAGACAAGCTGCCGTGTCGCAGCGCGCTTCGACCTTGACGGGGCTTGGGCCTCGAAAGCCACCCACAGCCACCCATGCGTCATTCTGGTGTTCGAGAGGCAGTTTGAAATTCCTATGCGTACGAACTGTTCGGCAAGCGCGGTCTCAGCTACATCCACGTGCCGTACAAGGGCGCGTCGGAGCAGATGGTGGCGGTGGCCGCCGGCCAGGTGATGGTGGGCGTCAACAGCAACGGCTTCGCGCCGTTTGTCGATGCCGGCACGCTGCGCCTGCTGGTCACCTTCGGCGAGCAGCGCACGCAGCGCTGACCCACGGTGCCCACGCTGAAGGAGCTGGGCCACAACATCGTCGCCATGTCGCCCTACGGCCTGGCCGGCCCGGCCGGCATGCCGGCCGACATGGTGCAGGTGTTGCACCAGGCCTTCCGCGCCGCGATGCAGGACCCAGCCTTTGTCGTCGAGCTGGCGCTTTATGACCAGGAGCCGGCCTGCCTGCCGCCCGAGGAGTACGGCCGCGCGCTGCGCGCGGCTTATGAGCATGAGCGGGTGGTGGTGAAGCGGCTGGGGCTGGCGCACAAGGGCGAGTGACGGCTGCCGCTGCCAGCCTGGGCAGCCGGGAGTCGCCGCGTTGCCACGCGGCGGCAAACCCGGCGGTTGGGCTGGATCAGCGCCTTCTCTGGCGCAGCAGGCTGAGACCGAGCAGGCCGCAGACCATCAGCGACAAGGCTGAGGGTTCGGGCACCGGGCTCGCCGTAAGGAAGCCACCCTCCGTCGGATTGTCAAACGTGTCGAGATAGATCGAGCCGAAGATCGCGACGAGGTCGACCGACCCCGTGTTGGTCGCGCCCTCAGGCTTGGCGAAACTCTCGTACACCCGGAAGGCCGGGAAGGGCCGCAGGATCACGGGACTCGACAGGCTGATCCAGTCGGCTTCCGCCTGCAGGCCGGCGAGGGTCGAGTAGTCAGCCGGCTGCGGGTTGTTTACCGTCAGCATGATTTCGCCGACGATGGTTTGCGTGTAAAGGGTGGCGGCGCCTCCCGTTCCGGTCGTCTTGAGGGTGAAGCCCAGCACCGTGGGTGTGTTGAGCGCTACCGTCTGGCCGGCCCCGTACCACTGGCCATTGGTGAAGGTGAAGCGGCCGATCGTGAATGGGACCCCGACCTGCTGGTTCGTGAAATTGAGGGGCTGAAAACTGATGACGGTCGGGATCGACCCACCGACATAGCTCAGGGCGACGGACGTCGGATCGCCAGCAATCGGGGTGGATCCGGTCCGGAACCCGTAGGTCTCGCCTGCGTCGGCATAGGCCATGCCCGTGCTGCCGCTCGGCACGATCGGCGCACCGTTCAGCAGGCCGTTGCTGTTGGTGCCGGCACTGTTGAACTCCGCGAACGGCCCGTTGAAATAGGTGAACTCAAAGCTGACCGTTCCACTGCCGTAGGTCTGCGAGATGGATGGTGGCTTCAGATAGGCGGCGGCATCGTTGGCCCCACCGAGAAGCCCTGCGACGAGGGTCGCGGCCAACACGCCAGTTTTCACATTCATCACGAGATCGTTCTCCTCAGTGCGCTCACGAGAGCGCGTGGCTTGTCCGGCCTGCTTGGCCGACGCGATAGTGTCACTGTTCTCGGTGACGCAGCGACCGCTGAAGTGCTCGTATCAGCGCCGAACGGCAAGCGCACCCCCTACATAGATGGTCTCGGAGAGACCAGCTGATGCGATGCGCCGCGAGCCTCATCCATCCCCGGCGCTGTCCGGCTCAGAACAACCGGTGCTACTGCGCATAGCGCAGCAGTTCCTCCCCACTGCCCACCCCCTGCTTCTGCCGGATCCGCGTCTGGTGGTTCGACACCGTCTTGGCGCTCAGGTGCAGGCGTTCGGCGATCACGTCCAGCGCATCACCGGCCAGCCGACCCTGCAGCACCTGAAACCGATTCAGGATGCCAGGAAGCTGCCCGTCGTCACCGTCGGCTCATGGCCGCGACTTCCAGTTCGCGGTCGACGCCGGCAGCAGCCACTTGAACCGCCGCGACTTGAACGTCGGGTCTTCAATGCGTTGGGCTCAACATCCCGACCCGTAGCAGACGAACAGCCCTTTGCCGGTAGGATCGTCCGTATGAGCGAGCATGCAAGTTTCCAGGTGCGCTGTGCCGACCATGTCGGCTTCGCGGTCGCCTCCCTCGATGCGGCGCTTCGGTTTTGGCTTGATGGGCTTGGGGCGCGGCTCGTGCGCACGGGCGAGATGGGGGGCGAGTTCCTCGGCCAAGTGACGGGTGCGCATGGGGCGGAGGTACGCATCGCAATCGTGTCGCTGGCAGATCAGACGATCGAACTCCTGGAGTATCAGGGCGTAGATCGGCCAAGCGCACCGGCCAAGCCGTTCGACCCAGGCTTCGCGCATCTCGCCCTCGTGGTCGATGACATCGACGCGCTCTTGGCGCGGATCGCCACCTATGGCTGGAAGGCACAAGGCACGCCTCAGCCGATCGCGGGTGGCGCGCGGGCTGGAACGCGGGTGATCTACGTCGTTGGCCCTGACGGCGCGACCATCGAGTTCATGCAGCCGCCGAACGCTGTTCGCGAGCGCTGATCCTGCCGTCAAGTGGTAAGTCCGCTTCTGGCCGGGACTGCTAGTTCGTCGCCGGGCCTGACAGCAGTCCTTCAGCTCGATCGCCGGTTTGCCCAACGGCAGCTGTCGGCAAGCTCCGCGAACTGGTGGTCCCGGCCAAGACCTGCCGCTGGCCGCGGGCCGCTTCCAGGCATCTCACTTGACATGCAGACTCGGACCATCTGGCCAGCATGATTCCCGGGGCAGTTCATCGCCGACCGGCGGCGGCGCCGGGCAAAGTGGCGGCTTTCGCGGCGTGCTGGGATGACGCATGCCGTACGAGTTCGATCCGCCCACCCTCGTCGCGGCGCCGCGGCGCGCACTGACAGCGCCGCCGCAGCCGCTGCGCGACTTGGCCGAAGGGCTGGCCAATCGCCACCACGCGGATTTCAGCGCGCTGTGCGCAGTGCTGCGATGACCGCGCGGCCGAAGTGCCGAATCGACGGCGCTTGCGTGCAGTCAATTGCGCACAGGCGCCGCGCCGTAGATTGACGGTGTGACGCCGCCACGATGGCCGCGGTTGGGATTGATTATGAGTACGTTGACGAAGCTGGTTCTGGGCACGATGGGGCTAGTGCGGCCGCGTCCTGCGCAGGCTGAGGGAGCGGTGACGATCGCGCTGCCGCCACCAGTGCGCGACGGCGGCCTGCCGCTGATGCAGGCGCTTGAGCGGCGCCGCTCGGGGCGCGAATTCTCGCGCACCGAGTTGCCGCTGCCGCTGCTGTCGAACCTGCTGTGGGCAGCGTGGGGCGTGAATCGGCCCGACGGGCACCGCACCGCGCCATCGGCGATCAATGCGCAGGAGATCGACCTGTATGTTGCACTGCCCCAAGGCGCCTATCTGTACGACGCGGCCGAGCACGCACTGCGGCGCATCGCCGCGGCGGACTTGAGGCGCGTCACCGGCTACCAGGACTTCGTCGACGAGGCGCCGCTGGATCTGGTCTACGTCGCCGACCATGCTCGCATGCGCATGGTGCCGGCGGCACAACGCGAGTCATACGCATCGGTGGCCGCGGGCGCGATCACGCAGAGCGTCTACTTGTTTGCCGCGAGTTTCGGCCTCGTCACCGTGATCCGGGCCTGGATCGACCGCGCGGCGATCGCCGACGCGCTGGGCCTCACGCACGACCAGCAGGTGCTGCTGTCGCAGACGGTGGGCTTTCCGACCGCAACGACATGAGCAAACCGCTCGTCTTCCTGATTCGGGGTTCTTCGGCTTCACCTCGGTCGGCTCGGTCAGCTACTTCGAACATGTCGAGCAGGCGCTGGGTGAGGCACTGCGGCGGCGCGCGGTCGACCCGCTCATCGTCCGCTGCAGCACCCGGGCGCGGTGCTGCCGACCCCCTTCTTCGGCGGGCTGCGCCAGCCGCAGTTGCCCGGTTGCCCGAAGAGGAGATCGCCGCGCTGGTGCGGGCCGAGTACCAGACGCCGCCGTTCCAGCGCGTGACACCCAGTCCGCGTGCGATAGGCGTCGACGCCGCGCTGTAGCTGTAGGCGTCGGCGCACCCAAGCGAAACGGGTCGCGCCCCAACTCTTCTCGTCAACGACTATTCCAAGTGAGAGAACACCCGTGGATCGATCGCCGCGGCAGCGAATACACCGCCAGTCATAGCACCCATCACACCGGCCGAGAAGACATCCTGGCCGGCGAGGTAGAGGCCTGGCACGGGTGTCCTCGGCCGCAGGCTGTCCGACAAGAACCGTCGCGCGCTGTGCTCAAGGCCGTAGACCGCGCCGTGCTCGGAACCGATGTACGAGACCATCGTCAGCGGGGTAGAGATCTCATGGCAAACGATCATCGGTGCAAGCGCCGGGAAGTGGCGCGTGAACTGGGCAAGGAGTTGGCGCCCGATCGCCTCCTTGAAGGCTCTATAGCCCTCGGGCCTTTCGCCCAGCGTTGAGTCCTGCCATGGTCTGAAGGCCGTCCAGTCCGTGAACACCAACACTTCGGCAGTGTGGCGCTGGTCCGGACCGGGATCGTGGCCGGGGTTCTTCAGCGTGGCGAAAGAAACGAACACGCTGGGGATCAGCGACTGCGCCCCGGGGTCGTGCCAGACGCCGCTGTCAATTTCCCAGCTCTCTTGAAACCAGTGGTTCGAGCTGTCGGCCCCGTTCGTGCGGATGTCGCCTTGCAGCCCAAGGTACAGCGCCACATGGCAAGTCGCCGGCTCGAACGACAGGATCTCCCGAGCCCATGCCGAGTCGCGCATCGTCGGCGGCAACAAGCGGGCTACCGTGTTATGCGCGCCGGTGTCCGAGACCACCTTCGGGCAGCGAACCATGCCGCCATCCTCAAGAAGCACGCCGGCCACGAGCCCATCCTCGATGAGAAGCTCGCGCACATGCGCGCGGACTCGAACCTCGCCGCCCGCCCGTTCGACCACCGGCACCAGCTTCTCTGCAAACACCCGTGAACCGCCGACGGGGTAGAAGGCGCCGTTGACGTAGTGATTGAACAGCATCGCGTGCATGCCAAAACTGGAGGTACCCGGATCGCCACCGTAGGTGCCCATGCGCGTGAGCAGCACTGCGCGAAGTCGCGGATCGCTCACCAAGCCCCCGAGCACGTCACCGGTCGTGCAGCCCCACCAGCGGTCGATCTCGGCTTCATGCCAGCGACCGAGGAGGCGCCTCAACAGCCCCGGCATCGCTCGACGCAGATAGAGCGCGCGGCCCGCGTGCACAGCGGCGTGCATCGCCTCGAAGAAGGCGTCGATCTGCGGCGTGCAATTCGGGAACGCTTCGACGAGATCGAGCCGAAGAGCAGCCTCGGGCCGCGAGAAGCGAAACTCGACGCCACCTGGGAAGTGCACTGTGTCGTAAACCGCACCCATGGAAGCGAATTCGATCGTGCCTTCGCTCAGCCAGTCGAGGATGTGCCGGGCCGGCCCGCCGGGCGCCACTTCGCCCAGGTAATGGACTCCGACGTCCCAGGTGAAGCCGTTGCGCTCGAACACCTGCGTCTGGCCGCCGGCGACCCCATGCTGCTCAAGGACCAGCACACGATGCCCGGTGCGTGACAAGGCTGCCGCACAAGCCAACCCGCCCATTCCGGAACCAATGATCACGGCATCCCATGTCCTTTCAGATGCGTTCATTGGCGACCTCCATGTGCGACAACGACGGGTGCAGTCTCGCGCCGGCCTGAGAAGGCCTCGTTGACAGTGCTCAAGGCGGTGAGCTTCCGGCAAAGGGCGATGGACCAAACCGCTGACGCGGTGGTGGTGCGCGGCCGATCGGACCTCGTAGACGCAGGGGGTTGTG
>MESD01000083.1 GCA_001770815.1 Burkholderiales bacterium RIFCSPHIGHO2_12_FULL_69_20 | reverse complement strand
CAACGAGCGCGCGGGGGTGGTCAATCTCGGTGCCGAGGGGCTGATGCTGGTGGCCGCCATCGCCGGCTTTGCCACCGCGGTGCACACCGGCAGCGACCTGCTGGCCTTCGGCGCCGGCATGGGCGCGGGCGCGCTGCTGGCGGCGGTGTTCGGCCTGCTGGTGATCTGGCTCAACACCAACCAGTACGCCACCGGCCTGGCGCTCAGCCTGTTCGGCGCCGGCTTCTCGGCCTTTGTCGGCATCCGCTACACGCAGGAGAAGATCGGCGACCGGCTGCAGTTCCAGATCCCCGGGCTGGCCGATCTGCCGTTGATCGGCCCGGCGCTGTTCCGCCAACATCCGATGGTCTACCTGACGATCATCGGCGCCGCGGCGCTGGCCTGGTTCTTGTACCGCTCGCGCGCCGGCCTGGTGCTGCGCGCGGTGGGCGAGGCGCCCGAGTCCGCCCACGCGCTGGGTTATCCGGTGCGGCGCATCCGGCTGGCCGCGGTGGTGGCGGGCGGCGCGCTGTGCGGCTTGAGCGGCGCCTATGTCTCGGTGATCTACACGCCGCTGTGGGTGGAAGGCATGATCGCCGGCAAGGGCTGGATCGCGCTGGCGCTGACCACCTTCGCCACCTGGCGCCCGGCGCGGCTGCTGCTGGGCGCCTACCTGTTCGGCGGCGTCACGATGCTGCAGTTTCACCTGCAGGGCGAGGGCGTGCAGATCGCCAGCCAGTGGCTGTCGATGCTGCCCTATGTGTCGACCATCGTGGTGCTGGTGCTGATCTCGCGCAACCCCGCCTTCATCCGCATCAACATGCCGGCCTCGCTGGGCAAGCCGTTTTTCCCAGGGTCCTGATGGCCTCTGGCGTCGGACCATAATTTCTCGTTCAGTTCTTCATCAACCCCTGGAGATTCCATGACGCTCAAGACGAAGCGCACCCTGCTCAAGCTGGCCGGCTGGTCCACGCTGGCGGCCACCGCGGCCCTGGTGGGCTGTGGCAAGAAGGAAGAAGCCGCTCCCGCCGTCGCGGCCCCGGCCAGCGCCGCCGAGGCGCCCAAGCCCGCGCCGCTGAAGGTGGCCTTTGCCTACATCGGCCCGGTGGGTGATGGCGGCTGGACCTTTGCGCACGACAACGGCCGCAAGGCGCTGGAGGCCGAACTGGGCGACAAGATCGTCACCAGCTTCGTCGAGAACGTGCCCGAGTCGGCCGACGCCGAGCGGGTGATCCGCGACATGGTGGGCCAGGGCAATACGCTGGTGTTCGGCACCACCTTCGGCTACATGGAGCCGATGCTCAAGGTGGCTGCCGACAGCAAGGACGTCAAGTTCGAGCACGCCACCGGCTACAAGACCGCCGAGAACCTGCGCACCTACGACAGCCGCACCTACGAAGGTGCCTACATGGCCGGCGTGATCGCCGGCGCCATGACCAAGACCAACACGCTGGGCGTGGTGGGCTCGGTGCCCATTCCCGAGGTGATCCGCAACATCAACTCGTTCACGCTGGGCGCACAGAGCGTCAACCCGAAGATCAAGACCAAGGTGGTGTGGGTCAACAAGTGGTTCGACCCGCCGAAGGAGACCGAGGCCGCCACCGCGCTGATCAACGGCGGCGCCGACGTGCTGATGCAGAACACCGACTCGCCCGCCGTGCTCAAGACCGCGCAGGACAAGGGCAAACGCGCCTTCGGCTGGGATTCGGACATGACCGCCTACGGCCCCAAGGCCCACCTCGGCTCGGCGATCATCAACTGGGGCCCCTACTACATCAAGGCCACCAAGGAGGTGCTGGCGGGCCAATGGGCCACCGGCCAGGCCTGGTGGGGCGTCAAGGAGGGCGCGATCGACTTCATCGGCATCGCCGACGACGTGCCGGCCGACATCAAGGCCAAGGTCGAGACGGTCAAGGCGGGCCTGAAGGACGGCAGCTTCGTGATCTGGAAGGGCCCCATCGCCGACAACACCGGCAAGGTGGTGCTGGCCCAGGATGCCGTGGCCGACGATGCCTTCCTGGGCGGCGTGAAGTTCTACGTCAGGGGGGTCGAGGGCAAGGTGCCTGGCGACAAGTGATGGACGGCCCGCCCGGCGGGCCCTGAAAACACCGCGGGCCGGGTCGATGACCCGGCCCGCTGCACTTTGGTTGTGCTTCCGCGCGGTCGGCGTGCGATCAGGCCACGGGCTTGCGGCGCGCGCCCACCAGCGCCGCCAGTGCCAACCCGGTCAGCACCAGCGAGCCGGGTTCGGGCACGCGGCTCGGGGGGTCGCCGGTGATCATGTCCTGCGCACCGCTGGCCTCCAGCGTCATCGCGAATTGCCCATCCAGCGACGCGGCGCCATCGCGGCTGGCCAGAAACTGCTCGATGTACCAGTGGGTCTTGCCGGTGCCAGCATTCGTCGCCCCGGCGCTGCCGTCGAGGTTCCAGGCCTGGAACAAGCCATCGGCCAGATTCCATTGACTGCTGCTGTCGAAACGGCTCTCCCAGATGCCCAGCTGGATGGCGGCGCTCTGATAGATGTCGGTCGGATGGACCCAGGCAAATTTGTCGTAGCTGTCGCCCGACTGGCCACGCTGCGTGTTCAGGACCGCGTTGACGGCGCCCAGGAAGTCCAGCGTGCGCTCGGTCTCGCCGTCGAAGTTGACCTGGTAGCGCACCGTTCTGCCACCCGCGATGGTTTCGTACAGGTCGTAGCAGTACATGAAGACATTGCTCACGCTGTCGATGAAGACGCTGGGTGCGATGCCGTCCAGGTCGCTGGCCGTGCCCTGAAAGCGGCCAGCGGCCACGTTCAGACTGCGATCAGCGAGCACGCCGCCGGGCGCCGAGGGGAACTTGATGCTGACCGCGTCGTAGCCACTGAACGGCGCAAAGATCGGGCTGTCGAACTGGATCGTCACGGCGGCTGCACTGGCCGTGCCGGCCGCAGCAAGGACGGCCAAGCCGAGGGCGAACTGGCGAAGTTTTTTCATGGGGATGGCATTGCCTTCACGGAAGTGGGCCGGCCCGCAAGGGCCCGATGTCTCGGATGATTCGCTGGTTGCTGATGGCGCGCACCCCGCGGATCGGTGCTTTGGGCAAGCCGTCGCGGGGGTTCGTGAATTGCTTCACCCGGCCTCGGCCGCCGGCGTTGCCGTGGCGCTGCAGCCGCTGCCACCACGCCTGCACGGCCCCGCATCGAGCCCTTCGACACGCGGGGCGCCAGAATGAAGTGCCTTGCCGGAGAAGCCGGCGTTTCCTGTGGAGAACTTCATGAACATCGACGCATCGGCGACCGCCCAGCCTGGCGCCCATCCCATCGACCGCGAGGCGCTGCGCTCGCTGCTGCGCTCGGCGCCCAAGGCCGAGTTGCACATCCACATCGAAGGCTCGCTCGAGCCCGAGCTGATCTTCAAGCTCGCGCAGCGCAACGGCGTGGCGCTGGCCTACCCCAGCGTCGAGGCACTGCGCGCGGCCTATGCCTTCACCGACCTGCAGAGCTTTCTCGACATCTACTACGCCGGCGCCAGCGTGCTGTTGACCGAGGCCGACTTCTTCGACATGGCCTGGGCCTATTTCGAACGTGCAGCGGCTGACCACGTGGTGCATGCCGAGCTGTTCTTCGATCCGCAGACCCACACCGACCGCGGCGTGGCCATCGGCGTGGTGATCAACGGCCTGCACCGCGCCTGCCAGCAGGCGCAGGCGCAGCTGGGCATCAGCGCCGGCCTGATCCTGTGCTTCTTGCGCCATCTGAGTGAGGACGCGGCCATCACCACGCTGCAGGCCGCGCTGCCCTACCGCGACCAGATCATCGGCGTGGGTCTGGACAGCAGCGAGCGTGGCCACCCGCCGGAGAAGTTTGCGCGTGTGTTTGCGCAGGCCCGTGCGCTGGGCCTGCATGCGGTGGCGCATGCGGGCGAGGAAGGCCCGCCGGCCTACATCGAAAGCGCGCTCGACGTGCTGCAGGTCGAGCGCATCGACCACGGCGTGCGCTGTGTCGAAAGCCCGGCGCTGGTGGCGCGGCTGGCGGCGTCGCGGATGCCGCTGACCGTGTGCCCGCTGTCCAATATCAAGCTCTGCGTCTACAAGACCATGGCCGATCACCAGCTGCCCACGCTGCTGGCCGCGGGCTTGTGCGCCACGATCAACAGCGACGACCCGGCCTACTTCGGCGGCTACATCAATCACAACTTCATCGCCACCTTCGACGCGCTGCCGCAGCTGGGTGTGCAAGAGGCCTGGCAGCTGATGCGCAACAGCTTCGAGGCCAGCTTTGCCAGCGACCAGGCCAAGGCCGGGTGGATGGCGCAGTTGGACGAGGCGTTCGCCGCCGCGCGCTGAGGCCGGCGCTGCGGGCTCAGCGCAGCCTGGCCCAGCGCAGCTCGATGGTGTCGCTGGGCCACTGCACCACCTGCACCTTGGTCGACATGGCCCAGTTCAGCTTGCGGCGATACAGCGGCAGCAGCGGCAGATCGTCGTGGATCATGCGCAGCGCCACGCCCACGCGGGCGCGGCGCTTGGTGAGGTCGGGCTCGGTGCGCACCGCGTCGATCAGCATGTCGAGCTGCGGGTTGCAGTAGCGCCCGGCGTTGAAGGTGCCGCCGCCGGTGGGGTCGAAGCTGCGGAACAGGCCGTTGAGCGTGCTCCAGGCATCGGTGGCCGGCGTCCAGCCGAATTCGACGAAGCTGGCGGTGGCCTGGCTCAGCTTGGGAAAGAACTGGTTGGTGGGTGAACTGCGCAGCTGGGTGCGGATGCCGACCTGGCTGAGCATCGCCGCCGAGGCCTGGCACACCGCCTCGCGCCAGGCGATGTTGACGCAGTCCAGCGTCACGCCGAAGCCGTTGGGGTAGCCCGCCTCGGCCAGCAGCGCGCGCGCCCTGGCCGGGTCATGGGGCAGGCGGCGGTCCAGTTCGGGCAGATGGCCGTCGACCAGCGGCGCGATGAAGCTGCCGGTGGGCGTGCCCTGGCCGCGCAGCACCTTCTGCACGATCAGCTCGACGTTGATCGCATGCGCCACGGCCTGGCGCACCCGCCGGTCCTTGAACGGGTTGCGGCCCTTCAGGTCACTGTGCAGCAGCTCGTCGCGCGCCTGGTCGAAGCCCAGGTACTGGGTGCCCAGGTCGGTGGCGGTGGTCACGCTGATCTTGGGGTCGCGCTTGAGCCGCTCCACGTCCTGGAAAGGTGGGTCGAGCACCAGGTCGATCTCGCCCGAGGTCAGTGCGGCCAGCCGGGTGGCGTCGCTCTTGATGGTGATGAAGTTGACCGCCTGCAGGTTGCCGTTGCGCGCATCGGCGCGGCCCCACCAATCGGCATGGCGCACCAGCTGCGCCTGCACGTCGGGCGCGTAGGCCAGCAGCTTGAACGGGCCGGTGCCGTTGGCATGGCGCACCGCGTAGGTCTCCTGCTTGCCGTTGTAGTCCTGCGCTTTCTCCACGCCATGCTGCTGGCACCAGGCCTTGTTCATCATCGCGATCAGCAACAGCTTCTCGGGCAGCACGGCATCGGGCGCGTCGAGCTGCACGTCGATCGTCAGCGCATCGACCTTGCTCACCGCGGTGATGCCCTTGAGCGTGAAGCTGCGCTGCGAGGTGGGCCCACGCGCCCGTTCGATCGAGAACACCGCGTCGTCGGCGGTGAACGGCGCGCCGTCGTGGAACTTCACCCCGGGCCGCAGCTTGAAGCGCCAGCGGGTGGGCCCGGTCATCTGCCAGCTGGTGGCCAGCGCGGGCTCGAGCTGGTAGGCCGCATCGCGGTTGACCAGCGCGTCGTACAGCTGGTAGGCCACGCGCGAGTGGTACAGCAGCGCCAGGCCGTGCGGGTCCATCGTCTGCGGATCGAAGGCGCTGGCAATGCGCAGCAGCGCCGGCGCCGCGGACGGGCCAGCCGCCTGCGTGGCCGTGGGCCCGGCCAACGCCAGCAGCAGCCCCAGCGCAGCAAGACCGCGTTGCACCGGGTGGCCCAGCCAGCGCCCGGCGGGGTTCATCGGCGCGGTCGGGTCGATCGGGCGGCGGTGCGCGGTCATGCGGCCATCGCCAACCGCTCGGCCGCGCGGTGGATGGCCGCCCGGATGCGCGGATAGGTGCCGCAGCGGCACAGGTTGCCGTTCATCGCGGCGTCGATCTCGGCATCGCCGGGTTGGGGCGTGGCCTTCAGCAGCGCGGCGGCGGCCAGCAACTGGCCACCCTGGCAATAGCCGCACTGCACCACGTCGATCTCGGTCCAGGCGGCGCGCAGCGCGGTGATCTCGCGGCCCTGCAGGCCGTCGATGGTGGTGACCTTGCGCTCGCCCACGGCCGACAACGGCGTCACGCAGCTGCGTGTGGGCACGCCGTCCAGGTACACGGTGCAGGCACCGCACTGGGCGATGCCGCAGCCGTACTTGGTGGCCGTCATTTGCAGATCACCACGCAACACCCACAGCAGCGGGGTCTCGGGCGTGGCGTCCACGGTGTGGGTCTCGTCGTTGATCTGGAGGGGGGTGCTCATGGCAATGATCCGTTTCAAGCCAGCTTCAGCGGCAATCGGCGCAGGCGCTGCCCGGTCAACGCGAACAGCGCATTGGCCACCGCCGGGGCGATCGGTGGTGTGCCGGGTTCACCCACGCCTTCAGGTGGCTCGGTGCTGGTGATGATCTCGGTCTCGATCAGCGGGCAATCCACCAGCCGCAGCAGCGCCTGCTGGTGGAAGTTGCCCTGTTGCACCTGGCCCTTGTCCAGCGTGATCTCGCCGTGCAGCGCCGCGCCCAGGCCGAACACGATGGCGCTGTCCATCTGCTGGCGGATGCCGTTGGGGTTGACGGCCAGGCCGCAGTCGATCGCCGCGACCACCCGGTGCACGCGGATGCGTTGGGCGTCGGCCGGGTCCAGCGAGACCTCGGCCACCTGGGCCACGATGCTGCCGAAGGATTGGTGCAGCGCCAGCCCGCGCGCCGTCTTGGCGCCGTCGGCCGCGCTTGCCAGCGGCTGGCCCCAGCCGGCCTTGTCGGCAGCACGCTGCAGCACCGCGGCATGGCGCGGGTGGTTCTTCAGCAAGGCCAGGCGGAAGGCCAGTGGGTCTTGCTTCGCCGCGTGCGCGGCCTCGTCGAGAAAGCATTCCTTGAAGAAGGCCTGGTGCGAGTGGCCCACCGAGCGCCAGAAGCCCACCGGCACCGGCAGGTCGACGATGCGGTGGCTCACCCGCGCGGCAGGCCATTCGTAGGGCTGGTCGAAGGCGCCCTCGGCGGTGGTCTTGTCGGGCCCGGCGCCGGCCAGGCCGAACTGGCGGTGCAGGAACTGCTGCACGATCGACGGCCCGGCCGAGGCCGCCGTCCAGGCCACCAGCTGGCCTTGCGCATCGAAGCCGGCCTGGTAGCGCGCCACGCAGGGCGGGCGGTAGAAGTCGTGGGTCTGGTCCTGCTCCCGCGGCCACAGCGTCTGCACCGGCTGGCCGGGCAGGCTGCGGGCTATGTGGGCGGCCTGGGCGACGAAGTCCACCTCCAGCCGCCGGCCGAAGCCGCCGCCCAGCAGCGTGACGTTCATCGCCACCTGTTCGCTCTCCAGCCCCAGCGCCTGCGCCGCCACATAGCGCGCCAGCCCGGGCACCTGGGTGGGCGCCCAGACCTGGGCCAGCGGGCCGTCATTTGCGTCGGGCTGGTACAGCACGGTGCAGTTCATCGGCTCCAGCGTGGCGTGGGCCAGCAGCGGGGCCTCGTAGTCGGCGCTGAGGGTGCGCGCGGCCGCCTTCATCGCGGCCGCCGCGTCGCCGCGCTTGAAGTAGCCGAAGCCATCGTCCTCGGCCAGCTGCTGCTTCAGCTGCTGGGTGATGCCGGCACTGCTGAGTGAGGCCGCCGGGCCGTGCTCCCACTGCACCACCACCGCCTTGGCCGCGCTCATCGCCTGCCAGGGGGTGCCGGCGATCACGGCCACGCCACCGGTCGACCCCCGCAGCGGCGGCACGGCGATCACCTGCAGCACGCCGGGCATCGCCTTGGTGGCCTGGGCGTCGAACGAGGCCACGTGGCCGCCCAGCGTGGGGCACATCACCACGCTGGCGTGGCGCATGCCGGGCAGCACGGTGTCGATGCCGTAGCGCGCGCTGCCGTCCTGCTTGGCGGCAGCCTCCAGGCGCGGCATCGGTTTGCCGATCAGCTTGAAATCGGCCGGCGCCTTGAGCGCAACCTGGTCGGGCAAGGGCAGCTTGGCGGCGCGCTCGGCCAGTTCACCAAAACGCGCGCTGCGGCCCGAGGCCGCATGCGTGACCACGCCCTGCGACACGTGGCAATCGGCGGCCGGCACGCCCCAGCCCTGGGCGGCGGCGGCCACCAGCATCGCGCGGGCGCTGGCGCCGGCCTCGCGCATCGGCAACCACAGGTCTTTCACGCTGGACGAGCCGCCGGTGGCCATCAGGCCGATCTCGCGCATGGCCTTGGCGGTCATCCAGGTGGCGCCGCGCTTCAACAGGCCGTGGTCGTCGGGGTGGAAGGGCAGGCCGTCGGCCACGGTGGCGATGTTGTTGTAGATCGCATCGATGGGCGGGTGCTCGGTGCGCACGCGGGCCCAGTCGGCGTCCAGTTCGTCGGCCAGCACCATCGCCAGCGCGGTGATCACGCCCTGGCCCATCTCGCTCTTGGGCACCTGGATGGTCACCGTGTCGTCGGCCGCCACCTTGACCCAGCCGTTGAAGGCCTGTTGCCCAGGGGCGGTGGGCAAGGGCGCACTGCCGGTCAGGCGCTGGCGCGGCGGCATCAGGCCCCAGCCCACCACCAGGGCGGTGCCCGCGGCGGCCACGCCCGCGGTGCCCAGCAGGAACTTGCGGCGGGTGCTCATGGGTGGATTCCTTTGGGCAGGGGCGGCTGGACGCGGGTCGCCGTGTTTCGGCAAGTTGGTGTGTGGTGCATGGCCGCGAGGGTAACGCCGCGGGCCGGCGCCCGGTCGGCGGCGCTGCCTAAGTGGACAGCGGCAGCGGCAGCGGCGGGTGCGTGACGATGCTGCGCAGCTCGGGCCGCGGCGTGTGCAGGCGGGCCAGATCGGGCCGCACCCGGCCCAGTCCGGCCTGGCCGGCGGTGGCCGACTCCAGTGCCAGCGCCGCCGACAGCAGCGCCACGTCGCCCTGCGCCCGGCCGATCAGCTGCAGGCCGAAGGGCAGGCCCTGTTCGTCCACGCCGCAGGGCAGCGACAGCGCCGGGTGGGTGCTGAGCGTGACCACGTAGGTCAGCCCCAGCCAGTGGTAGTAGTTGCGCGTGGCCTGGCCCTGCACCGATTCGGCGTACAGCGTGGTCCAGGGGAAGGGCGAGACGCCGGTCACCGGCGCGATCACCAGGTCGAAGCCGCCACGCTCGGTGCGCATCGCCTCGGCCAAGCGGCGCTGCAGCCGGGTCTGCAACTGATGCGCCTGCGCGCGGTCGGCCAGCGTGAAGTGCTCGGCCAGCGCCAGGTTGGCGGCCAGGTTGGGCCCCAGCGTGCGGCGGTCGGCGCCGGCATGGGCGGCCAGAAAGCCCTCGGCGCGCAGCACGTCAAAGGCGAAATCGGCGCTGCTGCGCTCGCCGTCGCGGCCGTCCAGCCGGTTGACCAGGTCGACACCCAGCGGCTCGCAGGTGGCGAACAGCGGTGCGATGGCGGCGATGCGCGCGCGGAAGCTGCGGCGGATGTCGTCGTCGACCAGGCAGCCGCCGAAGTCTTCGCCAAAGTCCTCGCTGAAGCCCACCCGCAGCGTCGACAGATCGGCCGGCCGCAGCGGGTGCAGCGCCGTGCTGTCGAACGGCAGCGACAGCGGATCGTCGGCATGCGGACCGGTGATGGCCGCCAGCATCAGCGCCAGATCGGCCACCGAGCGCGCCATCGGCCCCAGCACCGGCAGCGGGCTGAAGCCCAGCAGCCGGTCGCCGCTGGCCACCACGCCGGGCGAAGGCCGCAGGCCCACCACGCCGCAGTAACCCGCCGGGATGCGCAGCGAGCCGCCGAGGTCGGAGCCGGTGGCCAGTGGCAGCAGGTCGCAGGCCAGCGCCACCGCCGAGCCGCCCGACGAGCCACCGGCGTTGCGCGTCGGGTCGAACGGGTTGCCGGTGGCGCCCCACACCGCATTGCGGGTGTTGGCGCCGGCACCCAGGTCGGGCGTGTTGGTCTTGGCGGCGACCAGCGCGCCGGCCGCACGCAGCCGCTGCACCAGCACGCAGTCGGCGGTCGGCACATGCTGGCGGTGGCCGACGTTGCCGTAGGTGGTGCGCAGGCCGGCGGTGTCTTCCAGGTCCTTCACGCCGACCGGCAACCCGTGCAGCAGCGGCAGGGCCGCGCCGCGTTTCACCGCGGCCTCGGCCACGCGGGCCTGGGCCAGCGCGCGCTCGAAATCGGTCTCGCACAGCGCGTTGACGGCCGGGTTGATGGCCTCGATGCGGGCCATGCAGGCCTGCAGCAGCTCGACCGGCGAGAGCTGTCTGGCGCCGATCAGCCGGCGCAGTTCAATGGCCGGCAGGCTGACCAGGCTGGTGTTGTCGGGGGTTCGCATCGGTACAACTCCAGCGTGGTCGTCGGTAGGGGGCTGCATGCAGACCCGGCGCGGACCGGGGAAGTCACGGTCAGACGGGTGATTGAGCCGCCGCTCAAGCCCGCATCAAGGTGCTCTTGCCGAACAGGCTTTCGATCAGGTCCACCGCCAGTTCGGCGGTCTGGTTGCGCAGGTCGAGTGCCGGGTTCAGTTCCATCACGTCCAGGCTGGCCAGTCGGCCGGTGTCGGCGATCATCTCCATGCACAACTGCGCCTCGCGGTAGGTGGGGCCGCCCGGCACGGTGGTGCCCACGCCGGGGGCGATGGCCGGGTCGAGGAAGTCGACATCGAAGCTCACGTGCAGGTGTGTCTGCGCATCCAGCGTGGCCAGCGCCAGTTCCATCGTGTGGCGCATGCCCATCTCGTCGATGTAGCGCATGTCGAACACCTCCAGCCCGACCTGGTGCACCAGCCGCTTCTCGCCGGCATCCACCGAGCGAATGCCGATCTGCTTGATCCACTTGGGGTTGAGCGCCGGCACCTGGCCGCCGATCTCGATCAAGGCCTGCGGCCCCAGGCCGCACAGGCAGGCCACCGGCATGCCGTGGGTATTGCCGCTGGGCGTGAGGGCGTTGGTGTTGAAGTCGGCATGCGCGTCCAGCCACAGCACGCGCAGCTTCTTGCCCACCTCGCGGCAGTGCCGCGCCACCGCGCTGATCGAGCCCAGGCCCAGGCAATGGTCACCGCCCAGCAGGATGGGCAGGCGCTGGTTGCGCAACTCGGCCAGCATCGCGTCGTGCACTGTCTGGTTCCAGGCCACCACCTCGTCCAGGTGGCGGTAGCCGTCGACCGGCGGCAGCCAGGGGTTGGCCGGGCCGGCCAGGTTGCCGCGGTCGGCCACCTGCAGGCCGTGGCTTTCCAGCACCGCCTGCAGGCCGGCCACGCGCAGGGCCTCGGGGCCCATGCGGGCGCCGCGGCTGCCCGCGCCGATGTCGGTGGGGGCGCCGATCAGGCTGATCGCGGCGGCCATCGCTCAGACCGACCCGGCGGTTTCTTCGCGCCCGATGTCGGGGTCGCTGAAGCCGTAGAACTCGGCCAGCCTGGCCCAGGCGTCCTCGGCGGTCTCGACGAAATGGAACAGGTTCAGGTCGCCCGCGCTGATCATGCCGGTATCGACCAGGTGCCCGAAGTCGATCAGCTTCTCCCAGAACGCGCGGCCGAACAGCAGGATCGGCCGCGGTCGGCTCTTGCCGGTCTGGATCAGCGTCATCGTCTCGAACAGCTCGTCCAGCGTGCCAAAGCCGCCGGGGAAGCACACCAGCGCGATGCTGCGCATCACGAAATGCATCTTGCGCAGCGCGAAGTAGTGGAACTGAAAGCACAGCTCGGGCGTGACGTAGTCGTTGGGCGCCTGCTCGTGCGGCAGCACGATGTTCAACCCGATGCTCTTGCCGCCCACGTCGTGCGCGCCGCGGTTGCCCGCCTCCATGATGCCCGGGCCGCCGCCGGTGACCACGTAGATCGGCGTCTGGTGCGAGCGCGAGCGCTCGGTCACCAGGCCGGCAAAACGCCGCGCCTCGCCGTAGTAGTGGCTCATCGCCAGCGTGGCCTCGGCGCGGGCGATGGCCTGGGCCTCGCCGCCGTTGCGGGCCTGGGCCAGCGCCTCGGCAGCCTGCTCGGGGCTGCGGATGCGCGCGCTGCCGAAGATCACGATGGTCGATTCGATGCCCAGTTCCTGCTGCACCAGCTCGGGTTTCAGCAGCTCCAGCTGCATGCGCACCGGCCGCAATTCCTCGCGCAGCAGGAACTCGGTGTCGGTGAAGGCCAGCCGGTAGGCGCTTTCGGGGCCACCGTAGCGCGAGGGCGGCGCCAGCGCGCGCGCCTCCTCCTCGGCGGTGGGAAAGTTGCGGGCAGTCAGGTCGTTGGGCGTCTTGTCCATGCTGCGAGCTTAGCGTGCGGGCGGCCCCGCCCGGTGCCGGGTGGCTTGGCCTACCATTCGCGGCCGATGACCCTGCAAGCCCTCACGCTCGACCTCGACGACACCCTCTGGCCGGTGTGGCCCACCATCCGCCGTGCCGAGGCCGCGGTACAGGCCTGGCTGCAGCAGCAGGCCCCCGCCACCGTGGCGATGCACGATGCCGCCGCGATGCGCGGCCTGCGGGCAGTGGTGGCTCAAGACCGGCCCGACTGGGCGCACGACCTGAGCGCGCTGCGCCGCGAGACCATCCGCCGCGCGCTGGCGGCGGCCGGCGACGACCCCGCACTGGCCGAGCCGGCCTTCGAGGTCTTCTTCGCCGAGCGCCAGCGCGTCGACCTGTACGACGACGTGCTGCCCGCGCTGGCGCGGCTGGCCGCGCGCTGGCCGATCGTGGCCTTGAGCAATGGCAATGCCGACGTGCACCGCGTGCCCGGGTTGGGCCGCCACTTCCATGCGGCCGTCAGCGCGCGAGAGCTGGGCGTGGGCAAACCTGCGCCGATGGCTTTCGTGCACGCCTGCCAGCGTGCTGGGGCCGAACCCGCCCGCACGCTGCACATCGGCGACGACCCGGCGCTGGACATCGACGGCGCACTCGATGCCGGCCTGCAGGCGGCTTGGGTGCGCCGGCCCGACCTGCCGGCCACCCCCCCGCCGCGCGGCATGCCGCAGCATCAGGTGGCCACGCTGGCCGAGCTGGCCGACCGGCTGGGCGCCTGAGGCTCGGATGAGCGCCGCCGCCCAGGCGCCACGCAGGTCCGCGCGCCGTGCCAGATGCCCTTCAAACAGGTGCAACTTTCAGGCCCCTGGCGGGCTCCCAGTCAAAAGTGCGGCCATATACTGGCCGATCATCCGATTCGTTGGCGGGCCCACGTGGCCAAGGCAGGGGTTATGACGGGCAAATTCAAGGTGGCGGGGCTGCTGGCGGTGGGTGCCATCGCCGGTGCGCTGACCACCATGCAGTTGCAGGCTTTTGCGCGCAACTCGCTGTCGCCGCTGCCGCTCGAAGAGCTGCAACAACTGGCCGCCGTGTTCGGCATGGTCAAGAGCGACTACGTGGAGCCGGTCGACGAGAAGAAATTGATCTCCGACGCCATCGGCGGCATGGTGGCCGGGCTCGATCCGCACTCGGTCTACTTCGACAAGAAGACGCTGAAGGAATTCCGCGAGGGCACCACCGGCAAGTTCGTCGGCGTGGGCATCGAGATCGGCATGGAAGACGGCCTGGTCAAGGTGGTCTCGCCGATCGAAGGCTCGCCGGCGTTCCGCGCCGGCATCAAGTCGGGCGACCTGATCACCCGCATCGACGACACGCCGGTCAAGGGCCTCAGCATGGACCAGGCCGTCAAGAAAATGCGAGGCGAGCCCAGCACCAAGGTGCAGCTCAGCATCTTCCGCAAGTCCGAGAGCCGCACCTTCCCGGTGACCATCACCCGCGAAGAGATCCGTGTGCAGAGCGTGCGTGCCAAGCTGGTCGAGCCGGGCTACGCGTGGATCCGGGTCAGCCAGTTCCAGGACCGCACGATCGACGACTTCGCGCGCAAGATGGACGAGATGTACAAGGCCGATCCCAACATCAAGGGCGTGGTGCTCGACCTGCGCAACGATCCCGGTGGCTTGCTCGAAGGTGCGGTCGCACTGTCGGCGGCCTTCCTGCCCAGCGACGTGGTGGTGGTCACCACCAACGGCCAGATCGCCGAATCACGCGCCACCTTCAAGGCCTCGCCCGAGTACTACCTGCGCCGCGGCAACAGCGATCCGCTGCGCAAGTTGCCGGCTTCGCTCAAGAGCGTGCCGCTGGTGGTGCTGGTCAACGAAGGCTCGGCCTCGGCCAGCGAGATCGTGGCCGGTGCGTTGCAGGACCACAAGCGCGCCACCATCATGGGTGCACAAACCTTCGGCAAGGGCTCGGTGCAGACCGTGCGCCCGTTGTCGGCCGACACCGCGCTGAAGATCACCACCGCGCGTTATTACACCCCCAATGGCCGCTCGATCCAGGCCAAGGGCATCGTGCCCGATGTCTGGCTGGACGAAACCGCCGAGGGCAACGTCTTCGCCGCGCTGCGCATGCGCGAGGCCGATCTCGAGAAGCACCTGGGCGGTGCCGACGAGAAGAAGGACGTCGTCCGCGAGAAGGCCCGCGAAGAAGCGCGCAAGAAGCTCGAGGAGCTGTCGGCCAAGACGAAAGAGCCGCCCAAGCCGCTGCCCGAGTTCGGCAGCGCCGAAGACTTCCCGCTGCTGCAGGCGCTGAACCAGCTCAAGGGCAAGCCGGTGGCGGTGAGCAAGACGCAGGCCGAACGCAAGGCCGCACTCGACGCCGAGAAGCAATAAGCGGCGACAGCCGTTTCGCGAAAGCCCGCCGCTGGCGGGCTTCTTCACGCCCGGCCCAGCGCCGAATCTGCCGCTATGCTCGCCGCGATGAACGACGACCAACTGCTGCGCTACTCGCGCCACATCCTGCTCGACGAGATCGGCATCGAGGGCCAGACGCGATTGCTGCAAAGCCATGCGCTGGTGATCGGCGCCGGCGGGCTGGGCTCGCCGGTGGCGCTGTACCTGGGCACTGCCGGGGTGGGCCGCCTGACGCTGGTCGACCACGACACGGTGGACGTGACCAACCTGCAGCGCCAGATCGCGCACAACCTGTCGCGCGTGGGCAGCCCCAAGGCCGAATCGGCGCGGTCCACGATCAACGCGATCAACCCCGACGTGCAGGTCATTGCGGTCACCCAGCGCGCCGATGCGCCCTGGCTGGATGCGGCGGTGCAGGGCGCCGACGTGGTGATCGACTGCAGCGACAACTTCGACACCCGCCACGCTGTGAACGCGGCCTGCGTGGCGCACCACAAGCCGCTGGTATCGGGCGCGGCAATCGGCTTCGACGGCCAGGTGTCGGTGTACGACAGCCGGCAGGCCGAGGCGCCTTGTTATGCCTGCATCTTTCCGGCCGAGTCCACCTTCGAGGAGGTGCGCTGCTCGACCATGGGCGTGTTCGCGCCGCTGGTGGGCATCATCGGCACGGTGCAGGCGGCCGAGGCGCTGAAGCTGCTGATGGGCGTGGGCAGTTCACTGGCCGGCCGGCTGCAGATGCTGGATGCGCGCACGATGGAGTGGACCGAGATCCGCATGGCCAGGCAGCCGGGCTGCGCGGTGTGCGGTGCGCGCTGAGGCGCGGCGCCGGTCAACCCGGCGAGTCGATCAGATCGGTTTTATCGGCCTGATCGGCCAGCGCCTGCAGCGCGTCGGATTCGAGCACCTGCACGCCCTTGGGCGCATCGGCCAGCGCCTCGACCAGCGCGGCGGCCACCGCGTCGGCGCGGACCGGCCGCAGCTTGCGCGGGATCAGCCAGCCGACGGCCGGCATCAGTGCTTGGGCCAGACGCTCGCCGGGGCGGCCGGGCTGGCCCAGCGCAGCGCGCTCGCCCAGCAGCAGCGACGGCCGCGCGATCACCAGATGGGGCAGCTTCAGCGCCGTCAGCGCCTGTTCCACCTCGCCCTTGATCCGGTTGTAGAAGACAGCCGACTTCGGGTCGGCGCCCATCGCCGACACCACCGCAAGGCGGTTGGCGCCGGCGGCCTTGGCCGCGCGGGCAAAGGCCAGCACCGCGTCGACATCCACCGCCCGGAAGGCCGCCTGCGAGCCGGCCACCTTGATGGTGGTGCCCAGGCAGCAGAAGGCCCAGTCGACCGGCGGCAGGGTGTGGGATGAACCCATTGCAGCGTAGTCGGCCACCTGGCCGTTGACGCCGCCGATCAGGCCGGGCATCTGGTCGGCGCGGCGCACCAGCGCCGTCACCGCACTGAAACGCGGGTCGTGCACCAGCCGCGCCAGCAGGGCGCGCCCGATCAGGCCGGTGCCGCCGGCCACGCAGGCGCGCACCGGTCGACGGCGCGGCTTCCCCATTGCGTTTAGCGCTTCGGCGCGTTGCTGCGGCCGCCGGGACGGCCGCCGCCGCCGCCAGTACCACCCCCCCCACCACCGCCGCTGCGCGACGGCCCGCCCGACGAGCGAGCGCCGCCCAGACCCGAGCCACCGGCCGGCCGGCCACCGCCGGCATTCGCCGGACGTGCGCCGCCGAAGCCACCGCCTCCGGCCGGCGGACGTGCACCACCGGAGCCGCCGTCGCGACGGCCTTGACCACCACCACCGCCGCCGCCACCGCCGCCACCCGATCGGCCACCACCACCACCACCACCGCCACCGCCCGACCGGCCGCCACCACCAAAGCCACCGCCGGCATTGCGGCGCGTGCCGCCCACGCCGATGGTCATGCGGCCCAGCACGATGGGCTCGGCCTTCTCGCTGCTGGGCGGCTCGAAGCCGGGGACGATCTCGCTGGGGATGCTGCGCTTGATCAGCTTCTCGATGTCGCGCAGGAAGATGTCTTCATCGACGCAGACCAGGCTGATCGCCTCGCCCTGTGCGCCGGCACGGCCGGTGCGGCCGATGCGGTGCACATAGTCTTCGGGCACGTTGGGCAACTCGAAGTTGACGACGTGCGGCAACTGGTCGATGTCGATGCCGCGCGCCGCGATGTCGGTGGCCACCAGCACCTGCAGGTCATTGGTCTTGAAGTCGGCCAGCGCCTTGGTGCGTGCACCCTGGCTCTTGTTGCCGTGGATCGCCATGGCCGTGATGCCCTCGTCGTTGAGGAACTCGGCCAGCCGGTTGGCGCCATGCTTCATGCGCGTGAACACCAGCACCTGGTGCCAGTTGCCCGACTTGATCAGGTGCGACAGCAGCGCCTTCTTCTTCTCGCGGCCCACCGGGTGCACCTTCTGCGCGATGGTCTCGGCGGTCTGGTTGCGGCGGGCCACCTCGATCAGCACCGGGTTGTTCAGCAGCTTGTCGGCCAGCGTCTTGATCTCGTCGCTGAAGGTGGCCGAGAACAGCAGGCTCTGCTTCTTGGCCGGCAGGTAGGACAGCACCTTCTTGATGTCGTGCACGAAGCCCATGTCGAGCATGCGGTCGGCTTCGTCGAGCACGAAGATCTGCACGTGGCTCAGGTCCAGCGTGCCCTGCTGGTGGTGGTCGAGCAGGCGGCCGGGGGTGGCCACCAGGATGTCGACGCCGCGGCGCAGCGCGTTGATCTGCGGCTGCATGCCCACGCCGCCGAACATCACCATGCTGGTCAGCTTGAGGTACTTGCCGTAGGTGCGCACGCTTTCCTCGACCTGCGCCGCCAGTTCACGGGTGGGGGTGAGGATCAGCGCGCGGATGCAGATGCGGCCCTTGGCGTCCTTCTTGGCAGGCTCGGACGACAGGCGCTGCAGCATCGGCAGCGTGAAGCCGGCGGTCTTGCCGGTGCCGGTCTGCGCGCCACCCATCAGGTCGCCGCCCTGCAGCACGGCAGGAATGGCCTGCGCCTGGATCGGGGTGGGGGTGTCGTAGCCTTGTTCGGCAACGGCGCGCAGCAGCGGCTCGGACAAGCCGAGGTCGGTGAATTTCATGTGGGTTGTTTCGCCCCGCTGGTGTTGGGGGCGCCATGCGATCGGCCTGCAGCCGCTTCTTGCGAAGGGCCCCAGTCGGGGAGGCAGATGGGTCGATGCAGAGGTCGGGAGTCGACTGCTGGGGCGTGACTGGTAGCGCCCGAACCTGCTCATTCTAACGGGCAAGCCCTCGCAGCCTCGGGGATGAGGCCACCAAAGCCCCGGCAGTTCGAGGGCGGGCTCCTAGAATCGTCGATCCCCACCCGCCCAGCGCGCGGCCGTTTCTGGCGCCGGCGCATTCACCGGAGCCCGCCCATGGACACCCGCGTCAACCCCGTTCGTGAACGCATCGCCCATGTGCGCGAGGCCCTGGCCCGCCACGGTGCGGTGGCCCTGCTGGTGCCCAGCGCCGATCCGCACCTGTCGGAGTACCTGCCCGGCCGCTGGCAGGGGCGTGAGTGGCTGTCGGGCTTCACTGGATCGATGGGCACGCTGGTGGTCACCGCTGGGCAGGCCGCGCTGTTTGCCGACAGCCGCTACTGGCAGCAGGCCGAAGCCGAGTTGCTGGGCAGCGGCATCGATCTGGTGAAGATCCCCACCGGCGCCGCCACCCACCACATCCAGTGGATGGTCGAGCAGGCCTCGCGCGGCGACACGGTGCTGGTCGACGGCCAGGTGCTGGGGCTGGCCGCGGCGCAGCAATTGCGCGCTGCGCTCGATGCCGCCGGCATCACGCTGCGCACCGAGGCCGACCTGCTGGCCGAGGTGTGGCCCGCCCGCCCGGCGCTGCCGGTGGCCGCGGTTTATGCCCACGAGGCGCCGCAGGCCAGCGAATCACGCGCGCAGCGGCTGGCCCGGTTGCGCGAGGCGATCGCCCGTCATGGCGCCACCCACCACTTCGTCTCCACCGTCGACGACATCGCCTGGATCACCAACCTGCGTGGCGCCGACGTTGAGTACAACCCGGTGTTCCTGGCGCACCTGCTGATCGATGCCACGCGTGATGCCACGCGCGCCACGCTGTTCGTCGGCGCTGGCAAGGTGCCCGCGCCGCTGGCCGCACAACTGGCCGCCGATGGCTTCACGCTGGACGATTACGCCAACGCAGCGCCAGCCCTGGCTGCATTGCCCAGCGGCAGCCGCTTGCTGGTCGACCCGCGCCGCATCACGCTGGGCTTCCGCCAGCAGGTGCCGGCGGGCGTTTCGGTGGTCGAGGCCATCAACCCCAGCACGCTGTTCAAGAGCCGCAAGACCGATGTGGAAGCCAACTTCGTGCGCGAGGCGATGATCGAGGACGGCGTGGCGATGTGCCGCTTCTACGCCTGGTTCGAGGCGGCGCTGGCACGCGGCGAGCGCATCAGCGAGCTGGCCGTCGACGAGCGGCTGTCGGCCGAGCGCGCCCAGCGCCCCGGCTTCGTGGGTCTGAGCTTTTCCACCATCGCCGGCTTCAATGCCAACGGTGCGCTGCCGCACTACCGCGCCACGCCCGAGTCCTACGCCTGGATCGAGGGCGACGGCCTGCTGCTGATCGACTCGGGCGGCCAGTACCTGGGCGGCACCACCGACATCACCCGCGTCTGGCCGATCGGCACCATCACGGCGGCACATCGGCGTGATGTCACCCGGGTGCTGCAGGGCATGATGAACCTGGCGCGGGCGCGCTTTCCGCGTGGCACGCTGAGCCCCTTCCTCGATGCGCTGGCGCGTGCGCCGCTGTGGGCCGACGGGCTGGATTTCGGCCACGGCACCGGCCACGGCGTGGGCTACTTTCTCAACGTGCACGAGGGCCCGCAGACCATCAGCAAGGCGGTGCCCGAAGCGCACCACGCGATGGAGCCCGGCATGATCACCAGCGACGAGCCGGGCGTGTACCGGCCGGGCCAGTGGGGCGTGCGCATCGAGAACCTGCTGCTCAACGTGCCGGTGGACACCGTCGAGGGCGGCGCCTTCGGCGAGATGCTCGAGTTCGAGACGCTCACACTCTGCCCGATCGATGCGCGCTGCATCGAACGTGGCCTGCTGCGCCCCGACGAGATTCACTGGCTCAACCGCTACCACGCCACCGTGCGTGAACGCCTGGCGCCGCGGCTGGATGGTGACGGCCTGGCCTGGCTGTTGAAGCGCACCGAAGCGATCTGATGACCGAGGCGGGTGCTGGCGCGGGTGCTGGCTTGGGCGCCGGTGCCGGCTGGGCCCTCGGCATCGACCTGGGAGGCACCAAGACCGAAGCCATCGTGCTGGATCCGCAGGGCATCGAGCGCTGGCGCCGGCGCATCACCACGCCGTCGGCGCAAGGCTACGACGCGGTGCTGGCGGCACTGACGGCGCTGGTGGGTGAAGGCCGACAAGCGCTTGGCTTGCCGACGGCCACGCCGCTGGGCATCGGCATCGGCACCCCGGGCAGCCCGACGCCCGACGGCCTGCTGAAGAACGCCAACACCCAGTGCCTGAACGGCCGGCCGCTGCAGCGTGATCTGCAGGCCCGGCTGGGCCAGCCGGTGCAGTTGGCCAACGACGCCAATTGTCTGGCGTTGTCCGAGGCCAGCGATGGCGCCGGCGCTGGTGCGCCGGTGGTGTTTGCCGCCATCCTGGGCACCGGCACGGGCGCCGGCATCGCCGTGCACGGCCGGGTGTTGACGGGGCCCAACCGGCTGGCGGGTGAGTGGGGCCACAACCCATTGCCCTGGGGTGAGGCCGACGAAGCGCGGCCGGCCTGCTACTGCGGCCAATCAGGCTGTGTGGAAACGCTGGTCAGCGGCCCCGGCCTGGCGGCCGACCACCAGCGCCGCCACGGTGGCGCGCTGACCGCCGGGTTGACGGCCGCCCAGATCGCCCAGGCCGCCGCCGCGGGCGATGCGGCCTGCGCCGACACGCTGGCGCGCTGGCAGCAGCGCCTGGCCCGCGCGCTGGCGGCGGTGATCAACCTGCTCGACCCCGACGTGATCGTGCTGGGCGGCGGGCTGTCGCGCATCGCCAGCACCTACACCGTGGTGCCGGCGCTGTGGGGCCGCTGGGTGTTTGGTGGCAGCGTGCACGAGCCGGTGCGCACGCGGCTGCTGCCGGCCCGGCATGGCGATGCCTCGGGCGTGCGCGGCGCGGCCTGGCTGGGCCGGGGCGACGTGCCGCGCTGAAAGCGCGCCGGCGCTCTCAGCCGCCGGCGCGCTGCAGCGGGGCTGCCAACGCGGCGCGCAGTGATTCGGCGCTGTCCTGCAGGTGGGCGCGGGCCTCGGCACCCAGTGTGCTGCGCCGGCTGGCCAGCTCGATGCGCTGGGCCAGTGCGGCGGCCCGCGCGCGCACCAGCGAACGGGCATCGCTGCGTGTCATCGCAGCGGGGCGCAACACCAGTGCGGTCATCCGGTTGATGTGCTCGCGCTGCAGATCACGCCGCGCCCGCGCGATGTCCTTGGCCACGGCCAGCTCGCTCCACACGTCGGCCTCGAGCTGGTTGTACAACTCGGTCAGTTGCAGCGCTTTGGCCGGCGGGCTGACCTTGGCCTCGTTGTCGAGCACCCGCGCGGCCAGCGCGTCGCTCATCAGCCGGCTGAGCAGGGCGCGCTGCAGGTCGAGCACCGTCTGCGCCAGCGCAAAATCGGTGGTCACGGTCGGTGATTCACTGCGCTCGAAGTAGTTGGGTGCCAGCTTGCGTTGCAGCGCCGGGCTGACCACGAAGCTGTCGGCCGCCAGCACCCGCTGCGACAGCAACTGCAGCGCCGCACGCTGATCGGCCGCCGGCACCGGCTGCAGCGGATCGCGCCCGGTGTTGGGGTAGTCGCGCAGCGTGCGCACGCCGCCAACCTGGCGCATCAGGATGCCCGCCGCCCGGCCGGCATCGCGCACCGCGTAGGCCAGCGCGCGGCGCAGGCTGCCGAAGTCCGCGTCGGGCTTGAGGGTGCGGGTCTCCTGACGGTTGAACAGGTCGCGGGCGATGTCGAAGCGCCGCGCCGCAAAGGCCAGCACGTCGTCGCCCAGGTCGAACTGCAGCGCCTCGGGGTCGATGCCCAGGAAGTTGTCCTCGTCGGTGCCGTAGGCCAGCCCCGGCTCGCCACTGCGCGCGGCGATGCGCGCCAGTTCGGCGGCTTGCTGATCGGCTGGCACCGGCTTGTAGGCGTATTCGATGGCCCAGAAATCGTAGGAACCCAGCGTGGCCTGGAACGGCGCGGCCGCCTTCTCGCCGGGGCGCGGCAGGTTGACTGGCGCGTACTCCATCACCGAGCCGGTGAAGGCCTCGCGGCGGCTGAAGTCGGGATCGGCCACCTGCTGCGCGCTGATGGCGTGCGAGGCGCGGAAGTTGTGGCGCAGGCCCAGCGTGTGGCCCACCTCGTGCATCGTCACGTCCTTCAGGTAGTCGAGCACGAACTGCTGCGCCTCGGGGCTGTCGGGGTCGATCTCGCCGCGCGTGGCCAGCACATCCATCGCATAACCCAGCTGTTCAGCGGCCTGGTCGGCATGCCGGCAGGTGAGCGGGTCGTGCAGCGGCCCGCCGGCGCCCGGGCCATGGTCGGCCGGTGGCCCGTCGGCGGCCTGGCCGATCTGCAGCAGATCGGCCCACTCCTGTGCCGCGGCGGCCGTGCCGGCGCTGCCCAGCACGCGGGCGCGCAGGTTGCGCAGGTTGCGCGACGACAGGCTTTCGAGCGCGATGTCGGCGTCCAGGATCTCGCCGCTGCGCGGGTCGACATGGCTGGGGCCGATGGCGCCGAAACCGGGCTCGCGGTTGGTCATCCAGCGCAGTGATGCGACGCCGGCGTCCAGCGTGTCCCAGCGGGCATCGTCGGGCTGCTGCTTGACGACGATGGCGTTCTTGAAACCGATCGGCTCGAAGGCCTTGTTCCACTCCAGCACGCCGGCGGTGATCGCCTCGCGGTACTTGATCGGGATGTTGCGGTCCAGCCAATAAGTGATGGGCTTGACGGGTTCTGACTGCTCGGCCGCCGGCACCTTCTTCTCGAGCCGCCAGCGGTTGACGAAGCGTTGGCGCGGGCTGCGTGCCAGGTCGTCACTGAAATCGTCGACAACCGAGATGAAGTGACCCACGCGCGGGTCGGCCGGGCGCGCAGGCATGGTCTGGGCGGGCAGCCGGGCGAGCGAGTAATGCAGCCCCAGGAACAGGCTGCGCGCATCGGGCACGCCCTTGGGCGTGGTGGGCACCGGCGCGGTGGGTGGCGCGCCGGGCTGCGGCACGGCGATGTTGCCGGTGGCGAAATGCTGGTTGGTCTCCAGCACCAGCAGATCGGCTTGGCCGCGCACACCTACCACCGCCGAGTTGCGCAGATCCAGCGCATAACCCTGCCGATAAGCGCGCTGCAACTGCATGCCCAGGCCCATCATGTCGGACAGGAAGATCGCGCCGGCATCGACCAGCACCGATTTGCGCTGGGGGTGCGGCTGGCTGGCCACCAGGTTGGCGCCCAGCAGGCTGGGCGAGATGGCAGCCGCCACCGCGCGGGCCTCGGGGGTACCGGCCTTGGCGATCTGCTGGCCGTTGATGGCCACCAGCTGCACCACGTTGTGCTGGCGGCGGAACTGCACCAGCCGGGGCGAGCCCAGCATCAGCCCGCCGAACATGCGCCGCTCGCCGAGGCCGGTGCGCAGCTTGGGCGACAGGAAAAACGGCCGGTTGAAATCCTCGGGCCGCAGTTCCAGCCACAGCCGCTCGTCCTTCTGCCAGGCGGTGAACAGGCCGCCGATCTGGCGCGCGCCCTTGATCACGTTGGCAAATGGCGGCGGCTGGCCCGCAGCCGGGGCCGGGGGCACGGCACCCGGCGCTGCCGAACCCGATGCCGGCATGGCCGCCGGTAGCGCCGCCGGCGGCACGGTGACCGGGCCGGCAGCCGGCTTGGCGGCCGCGCCGGCTGGCCCCGTGCCCGGCGCCGCACCGGGCAGGCCGGCACAGCCGGTCAGCACCAGCAAGGCCGCGATGGCCGTGACCCGCAAGGCCGGCACCGCGCGGCGCGCGCAAAGATCGCAGGAGAAGGGCAGGGCAGGCATCGTTCGGGTGCTCGATTCAGGCAAGGGACACGATCAGACGAGGGCAGCCCGCGCAGGTTCCTCAGCGCTTGCCCAGGCCCGGGAAGTCGATCATTTCAGGGCCTTGAAGCGCAAGCGGTGCGGCTTGGCGCCTTCTTCACCCAGGCGCTTCTTCTTGTCGACCTCGTACTCCTGGTAATTGCCGTCGTAGAAGAACCACTGGCTGTCACCCTCGGCGGCCAGGATGTGGGTGCAGATGCGGTCGAGGAACCAGCGGTCGTGGCTGATGACCATGGCCGAGCCGGCAAACTCGAGCAGCGCTTCTTCCAGCGCACGCAGGGTTTCCACGTCGAGGTCGTTCGACGGTTCGTCGAGCATCAGCACGTTGCCGCCCTGGGCCAGGGTCTTGGCCAGGTGCAGGCGGCCGCGTTCACCGCCCGACAGGCTGCCCACCATCTTCTGCTGGTCGTTGCCCTTGAAGTTGAAGCGGCCCAGGTAGGCCCGGCTGGGCATCACGAACTTGCCGACGACGATGTTGTCCAGCCCACCCGAGACGTCCTGCCACACCGTCTTGTCGTCGGCCAGCATCTGCCGGCTCTGGTCGACGAAGGCCATGTGCGCGGTCTTGCCGATCAGCACCTCACCCGAATCGGGCTTCTCGATGCCCTGCAGCATGCGGAACAGCGTGGACTTGCCCGCGCCGTTGGGGCCGATGATGCCGACGATGGCGCCCGGCGGCACCTTGAAGCTGAGGTTGTCCATCAGCAGCCGGTCGGCAAAGCTCTTGCGGACGTTGACGAACTCGATCACCTCGTTGCCCAGGCGCTCGGCCACCGGGATGAAGATCTCGTTGGTCTCGTTGCGCTTCTGGTATTCGACGTCGCTCAGTTCCTCGAAGCGGGCCAGGCGCGCCTTGCTCTTGGTCTGGCGCGCCTTGGAGTTGCTGCGCACCCACTTCAGCTCTTCCTTCATCGCCTTCATGCGGGCGTCTTCGGTCTTCTGCTCGCCTTCCAGCCGCTTCTCCTTCTGCTCCAGCCAGTCGGAGTAGTTGCCCTTCCACGGGATGCCGCGGCCGCGGTCCAGCTCGAGAATCCACTCGGCAGCGTTGTCGAGGAAGTAACGATCGTGGGTGATCGCCACCACGGTGCCCGAGAAGCGCAGCAGGAACTGCTCCAGCCACTCCACGCTCTCGGCGTCGAGGTGGTTGGTGGGCTCGTCGAGCAGCAGCATGTCGGGCTTGCTCAGCAGCAGCTGGCACAGCGCCACGCGGCGTTTCTCACCGCCGGAGAGCACGCCGATCTTGGCGTCCCAGGGCGGCAGGCGCAGCGCGTCGGCGGCCAGCTCCAGCTGCAGGTCGGTGTTCTCGCTGCCGGCGGCGGCGATGATGGCCTCCAACTCGGCCTGCTCGGCGGCCAGCGCGTCGAAGTCGGCGTTCTCCTCGGCGTACTCGGCATACACCTCGTCCAGCCGCTTCTTGGCCGCCAGCACGCCGCCGATGCCTTCTTCCACCGCCTCGCGCACGGTCTGCTCGGGATTGATCAGCGGCTCTTGGGGCAGGTAGCCGATCTTGATGCCGGGCATCGGCGTGGCCTCGCCCTCGTACTCCTTGTCGACGCCGGCCATGATCTTCAGCAACGAGCTCTTGCCCGAGCCGTTGATGCCCAGCATGCCGATCTTGGCGCCGGGGAAGAACGACAGCGAGATGTCCTTGAGGATCTGCCGCTTGGGGGGAACCGTCTTGGAGACACGGTTCATCGTGAAGACATATTGGGCCATGGTGCGGGCGTCCGGGGTGCTAACAAAGGAGGGGGCGCTGCCGGCGACAGGCGGCGACTGGCGGCGCGGTGCCGGACGGCGCGGGGCCGGCGGCTGCAAACCTTGGATTATCCCTGCTGCGGCGCAGCGCCGCCGGGGGCGGCGCCGGCATCGGCCCGCCGGGCCAGCCAATCGCGGCGCAGCAGGCCGTAGAGGTGGGTGTCGGACACCTCGCCGGCCACGATCCAGCGCTCGCGCAGATGGCCTTCCTGCACGAAGCCCAGGCGCGCCAGCGTGCGCTGCGAGCCCTCGTTGCGCGGGTCGATGTCGGCCTCGACCCGGTTGAGATTCAGCACCGCGAAGCCGTAGTCCAGCAGCGCGTCCAGCGCCTCGTGCATGTAGCCCTGGCCCCAATGCTCACGCGCCAGGATGTAGCCGATCTCACAGCGCCGGCTGGGCAGGTAGAAGGCAAACAGCGTGCACAGGCCGATCAGCCGGCCGTCGGATTGGCGCTGAAGCCCCAGGCGGAGGTAGTCGCCTTCGGCCATGGCTTGCATGTCGCGCGAGATCAACTCGTCGGCCAGCTTCGGGTCGGCCCAGGGCGGCGTGCTCCAGTAGCGCAGCGTGACCGGGTCGGCGTGCATCGCGTAGACGGCGGGGGCGTCGTCGGGGTGCAGCGGGCGCAGGGTCAGGCGGGGGGCGGGGAGGGTGAGGTGGGTGAAGGTCAGCATGACGAGCAGCGATGGGCCCATCGATTGTGAAGCCGCGCGCGGCGGCCGCCCGCCGCGCCGGCCTAGACTGAACACACCGCCGGAACGCCACGCCTGAACGCCACACCCTTGCCGTCACCATGAACCTCCTGGAGTCCCTGCGCTACCTCGCCGCGCTGGAGCAGCACCGCCACTTCGGCCGCGCGGCCTTGGCCTGCCACATCACCCAGCCGGCGCTGTCGAACGCGATCCGCGCGCTGGAAGAAGCGCTGGGCGCCACCATCGTGCGGCGGGGGCGGCAGTACGAGGGCCTGACGCCCGAGGGCGAAC
>MESD01000082.1:26711-45373 GCA_001770815.1 Burkholderiales bacterium RIFCSPHIGHO2_12_FULL_69_20 | reverse complement strand
AGCTTGTGCTGCGCCGCCAGCGGCCCCTGCTGCAGCACGCCGGCCAGCACCTCGGGCAGTGTGGCCAGGCCGTGGGTCAGGTATGGCGACAAGCCCGTCACCGCACCGTCGAGCTGGTTGCGCGTGCGGGCGTAGGTGGCGGGCCGCACGCGTGCGATGCGCGTTAGCGCGGCGCTGCGCGTGGGGGGCAGGGCTTCGGCCCAGGCGGTGGGCAGGTGGTGCAGCAGGTCGCCCACGGTCACGCCACCTCGCCGCTGCGGATGGCCGCCGCGCGCTCGCGGATGGCCTGTTTCTGCGCGTCGTCCAGCCGTGCCAGGTTCTTCACCTGCAGCGCCATGCGCGGGTTGGCGGCCAGCATGGTTTCGTGGCGCATCAAGAAGTCCCAGTACAGCGTGGTGAACGGGCAGGCTTTGTCGCCGGTGCGTTGTGCAGGGTCGTAGCGGCAGCCCTGGCAGTGCGGGCTCATGCGCTGGATGTACCTGCCGGTGGCCACATAGGGCTTGCTGGCCATCAGGCCGCCGTCGGCGTACTGGCTCATGCCCAGCGTATTGGGCAGCTCCACCCATTCGACGGCATCGACATAGACCGCCAGGTACCAGGCATGCACCTGCTGCGGCTGCACGCCGTACATCAGCGCGAACAGGCCGGTGACCATCAGCCGCTGGATGTGGTGGGCGTAACCGTGCTGCAGCGTCTGCCCGATGGCATCGCGCAGGCAGGCCATGTCGGTGGCGCCGGTCCAGTACCAGGCGGGCAGGTCTTGCTGCGCATCCAGTGCGTTGAGATCGGCATAACCGGGCATGCGCGTCCAGTAGATGCCGCGCACGTACTCGCGCCAGCCGAGGATCTGGCGCACGAAGCCTTCCACGCTGGCCAGCGGCGCCTGACCCGCACGGTACGCGGCCACGGCGGCGTCCACCAGCTCGCGCGGGTTCAGCAGCTTCAGGTTCAGTGCCGCCGAGAGGTGCGCGTGGTACAGCCACGGCTCGCCGGGCCACATCGCGTCTTCGTAGCGGCCGAACAGCGGCAGGCGCTCGCTGATGAAGCGCTGCAGCGCCACCAGCGCCTGCGCCCGGTTCACCGGCCAGGCGAAGTCATCGAGCCGGCCCGGGTGGGTGGCAAAGCGCTGTTCGACCAGCGCCATCACCTCGCGCGTGATCGCATCGGGCTCGAACATCGCGCGCGGCGGCACGGCGCCGGGGCCGGTGGCGCCAAAGGCGTCGCGGTTGTCGGCGTCGAAGTTCCACTGGCCGCCTTCGGGCTGGTCAGCCGCAGCGCCCTGCATCAGCACGCCGTGGCGCTTGCGCATCTCGCGGTAGAAGTACGCCATGCGCAGCGATTTGCGGCCCCGCGCATGCGCCGCAAATTCACGCACGCTGCCGTAGAAATGGCGGTCTTCGCGGATGTCCAGCGGCAGGCCGTGCGCCTGCGCAACGCCCTTGATCGCCTGCAGCACGCGCCAGTCGCCCGGCGCGGTCATCACCAGCCCGGTGGGGCGCAGGCGGTCGATGTCGGCGCTCAGCTGCGCTGGCAGGCTGCCGTGGTTGCTGGGGTCGTCGAGCCGGGTGTACTGCAGGGACCGGCCGGCTGCACGCAAGGCCGATTCGAAATGACGCATCGCAGCCAGGAACATCACCGTGCGCGGTTGGCTCGACCCCACATGCGTGGCTTCTTCGGCCACCTCGGCCATCCACACCGCGTCTTGCGCGGTGTCGAAGCCATCGAACGCGGCAGCGTCCAGGTCGAGTTGGTCGCCGAGCACGACGATCAGGTGGCGCAGTTCAGCCACGGGCGCCCTTGGCACGCCGGCAGGCGTCGGAGCAGAACTTCACCGCGTCCCAGGTGCGGGCCCAGCGGCGGCGCCAGCTCATCGGCCGGCCGCAGGCCGTGCAGGGCTTGCCGGGCAGGGCGGCCTTGTTGCCGCGGAAAGTGGAAGAGGTGGGTTGCATCGGCCAGGTGCCCGTCGTCTGACGACGAATCGACAGAGATTTAAAGACGGGGAATGCTAGCCGTTTGTGGTCAATAGTGAGTCATGAGCGGATTTCTGGCCGAAACGGCGGCTCGAATACGACTCAAAGCGGCGTCATCCAAGGGCGCCGGCCAGCTTGCCCACCAGGGCCACCACCACCAGGCCGAGTGCCAACGCCAGGCCGCGCCAGAACCGCACCGGATCGCGGGCGATCAACGGCGGGCGCTGGTCACGCAGGTGGTGGCCGGCCGGGTGCTGCAGGTCGTGCACAAAGGCCGACAAGGCCTCGTGGCGCTTGGCGGCCTGGGGATGCAGCGCCTGGCGCAGGACCGAATCCAGCCACAGCGGCAGCTCGCGCCGCGTGCTGCGCACCGACTGATAGTGCAGTCGGTGCAGATCGCCAGGGCCGCGCAGTTGCGTCACCTGCAGCCCGTACGGCAGTTGCCCGGTCAGCATCTGGTAGGTCAGCACACCCAGCGAGAACAGGTCGGACCGTGGTGAGCCACCCTCACCGATGAAGTACTCGGGCGCGGTGTACTGCAGCGAGCCGACGATGGCGTCGGCATGCGGCTCGCGGGTGCCTTCGGCCAAACCCGCCACATGCACGGCGCCGAAGTCGATGATCTTCACCGTGCCGGTGCGGTCGATCATGATGTTCTCGGGCCGCAGGTCCTGGTGCAGCATCTCCTTGCGATGAAAGGCCTGCAGCCCGCGGGCGATCTGCTGCACGATGCTGCGCACGGTGTCGAGATCGGGCCGCGGGTGATCGACCATCCACTGCGCCAGCGTCTGGCCGTTGATGAACTCCATCGCCACGTACAGGTGCCGGCGAGGCCGGTGATTGGCACAGGGCTTGAGCACATGGGCGCAGTCCAGGCGGCGTGCCACCCATTCCTCGAGCATGAAGCGGTCGAGGTAGGCCGGTTGCTCACGCAGGTCGACCGACGGGGTCTTCAGCACCACCTGCTGGCCGGTTGCATCGTCGATGGCGAGGTGGATGTGGCTGCGCGCACTCGACTGCAGCTCGCGCACGATGGTGTAGCCGTCGAAGACCAAACGCGGCTGCAACGGCGGCGGCAGCAACAGATCGACCCGCTGTTGAAACAAGCGCTCGGCCTGCTCGCCGGGCAAGGCGGCAACGCGGGCCAGTTGCAGCGTCAGGTTGTCCTGGCTGCCGCGCGCCAGCGCCAGCTGCACCAGTGAACGGGCCGCCGCATCCAGGTCGCCCGGGTGGCTGGCCAGCGCCGTGTGCACGGCTGCCACATTCAGAAACTCATACACACCGTCGGTGGCCAGCAGGTAGACCTCGTCCAACTCGGTGGTCCAGTGCTGGTAGTCGATCTCCAGCGCCGGGCTCATGCCCAGAGCGCGGCCCAGGTAGCTCTCGCTGTCGGAGACCCGCACCCGGTGGTCGTCGGTGAGCTGTTCCAACGCCTGCGCATGCAGCCGGTACACGCGCGTATCGCCCACGTGCAGCAGGTGCGCCTCGCGGCCCTTGAACACCAGCGCGCTGAAGGTGCAGACATGGCCGCGGTTCTTGTCGAAGCGGCCTTCACCACGCTGGGTCTGGGCATGCAGCCACGAGTTGGTGGCCTGCAGCACCCGCTGCGCGGCGCGGCGCACCGGCCAGGCCTCGGAGGTGAGGTAGTAGTCCTCCAGAAAGCCCCGCACCGCGGCCGCGCTGGCCACCTGGCTGACGGCGCTGCTGCTGATGCCGTCGGCCAGCGCCAGCGCCACGCCCTTGGTGGCCAGCAGGGCGGCCTCGGGCACCACCACGCCATGAAAATCCTGGTTGATCGGCTTGCGGCCGGCCTCGGAGTGCTGGCCGACGGCGATGCGCAGGGTGGTGCTCATCGCGCCCGCAGGCCGCCGCGTTGCCGGGCCTGCGGCATCAGGCAAAGCGCTTGGGCGCCGACTTGTAGTGGGTGGAATACAGCGTGGCGCCGACGAAGGTCAGGCCACCCACCAGGTTGCCCAGCACGGTGGGGATCTCGTTCCACAGCATGTAGTCCATGAAGGTGAACTGGCCGCCCAGCATCAGGCCCGAGGGGAACAGGTACATGTTGACGATGCTGTGCTCGAAGCCCATGTAGAAGAACAGCATGATCGGGCCCCACATCGCGATCACCTTGCCCGAGACGCTGGTCGACATCAGCGCGGCCACCACACCGGTGGAGACCATCCAATTGCACATCACCGCCCGCACGAACAGCGTGAGCATGCCGCCCGCGCCGTGCGCGGCATAACCCACGGTGCGGCCTTCGCCGATGTGGCCGATCTTCTGGCCCACCGCGTTGGGGGCCTCGGTGAAGCCGTTGGTGAAGATGATGGCCATGAACACCGCCACCGTCAGCGCGCCGCCGAAGTTGCCGAAGAACACCAGCGTCCAGTTGCGCAGCACACCGCGCCAGGTGGCACCGGGGCGCTTGTCCAGCACGGCCAGCGGGGCCAGCGTGAACACGCCGGTCAGCAGGTCGAAGCCCAGCAGGTACAGCAGGCAGAAACCCACCGGAAACAGCAGCGCACCGAGCAGCGGGTTGCCGGTGTTGACCGTCACCGTCACGGCGAACGCGGCCGCCAGTGCCAGGATGGCACCGGCCATGTAGGCACGGATCAGGGTGTCCTTGGTGGACATCAACAACTTCGATTCACCAGCGTCGACCATCTTGGCGACGAATTCCGAGGGGGCAAGGTAGGACATGGGGGGTTCCAGTCAGGGCGAAGGGATCAGAGGGGTCGGAGGGAAAAAGCGGCGGGACGGATTCAGGCGGTTGCGGCGTGCCGGGTTGCCGCGTCGCGGGCCAGGGCATCGGCGGTGGCGGTGTCGAGCACCCGCCCGATCACCAGCACCGCCGGGCTGCCGATGGCGTGGCGGGCCAGGGTGTCGACCAGCGTGTCCAGCGTGGCCAGGGTGCTGTGCTGCTGCGGCGTGCTGGCGTGCTGCACCGCGGCCGCCGGCAGATCGGCCGGCAGCTGGCGCCGCAGCGCGGCGACGATGCCGGGCGCCTGCTGAACGCCCATGTAGACCACCAGCGTGATGCCGCTGGCGGCCACCTGGGCGATTGCCTCCCAGTCGGGCCCGGCGCTGCCGGGCTGCGGATGGCCGGTGACCAGCAGCACGCCTTGCGCACCGGCCTGCCGGTCGGTCCAGCCGGTGCCCAGGGCATTGACGGCGGCCAGGCCCGAGGTGATGCCGTTGACCACCGCCACCGGCACGCCGGCCTCGCGCAGCGCGGCCAACTCTTCACCGGCGCGGCCGAAGATCAGCGGATCACCGCCCTTCAGGCGCACCACGCGCTCGCCGGCCAGCGCTTCGCGCACCAGCAGCTTGCAGATGAAGGACTGCGGCGTCGACGCGCAGCCGCCGCGCTTGCCCACCCGCACGATGCGCGGCGCGGGGGCGGTGGGGTCGAGCACGCTGGCCAGCACCTGCTCGCCCACCAGGTCGTCGATCAGGATCACGGTGGCCGCGCGCAGCACACGCACCGCCTTGAGGGTCAGCAGCTCGGGGTCGCCCGGGCCGGCACCGACCAGGTGCACCGGGTGCGGCGGCTGAGGCGTTTGGCAATCGGTCATGGCAATGTCCAGGGCAGGCGTTGACGGGGAGCCGCTGGGCTCAACCTGGCTGGCAACGGTGGGCCGGGCCGGCCACCGGCAGCGGCAGATCGGTGCCCAGCTGCGCCAGTTCGTCGCGGTCCAGGTGCACCTGGCCGTCGACCATGTGCACCGCAAAGCGGGGCGTGCAGCCCTCGTCGGGGGCGGCTGCCGTGCCGTCGCACAAGCCGATGCTCCAGTTGTGCAGCGGGCAGGCCACCCGCTCACCAAAGACGATGCCTTGCGACAGCGGGCCGCCCTTGTGCGGGCAGCGGTCGAGCAGGGCAAACACCGCGTCGGTGCCGGTGCGGAAGATCGCCACCGCCGCGCCCTGCGCGCGCTCGACGCGGCGCGAGCCCAGCACGGGGATGTCGTCGATGTGGCAGATGGATACCCAGGGGGTGGTGGTGTTCATGGCGATGGGCAGTGAGTGGTTGTTGAGGCAGGCGGCGGACATCACGCGACGACCTGGATGGGCACGAACTGGCGGGTGTCCACCGCGGCCTTGTCGTGCTCGAACCAGGGGTCGGGCTCGCCGTCCAGCGCGGCCTGCAGTTCGGCCCACAGCGCACGCCGGCCGGGGGCGTCGTCGAGGATGCGTCGCTTCACGTGGTCCATGCCGACGCGGCTGACGTAGTGCACGGTGCGCTCGAGGTACCAGCCCTCCTTGCGGTACAGCTGCATGAAGGCGCCGGTGAACTCCAGCACTTCTTCGGCGGTCTTCAGCTTGGTGAAGAAGTGCGCCACCTCGGTCTTGATGCCACCGTTGCCGGCGATGTACATCTCCCAGCCGCTGTCCACGCCGATGATGCCGACGTCCTTGATGCCGGCCTCGGCGCAGTTGCGCGGGCAGCCGCTGACGGCAAACTTCACCTTGTGCGGCGCGTACATGCGCCACATCGCGCGCTCCAGGTCCTTGCCCATCTGCGTGCTGTCTTGGGTGCCCATGCGGCACCACTCGCTGCCCACGCAGGTCTTCACCGTGCGCAGCGCCTTGGCATAGGCATGGCCGCTGGGCATGCCGATGTCCTTCCAGACATTGACCAGGTCTTCCTTCTTCACGCCCAGCAGGTCGATGCGCTGGCCGCCGGTGACCTTGACGGTGGGGATCTTGTACTTGTCCACCGCGTCGGCAATGCGGCGCAGCTCGTCGGCCGTGGTCTCGCCGCCCCACATGCGCGGGATCACGCTGTAGGTGCCGTCCTTCTGGATGTTGGCGTGGCTGCGCTCGTTGATGTACCGGCTTTGCGGGTCGTCGCGGGCCTCCTTGGGCCAGCTGCTGATGAGGTAGTAGTTCAGTGCCGGGCGGCAGCTGGCGCAGCCGTTGGGCGTGTGCCAGTTCAGCGTGGTGTACACCGCGTCCAGGCTGGTCAGGTGCTCGGCAAAGATGGCGTCGCGCACGTCCTGGTGGCTCAGCTCGGTGCAGCCGCACATCGCCTTCTTCTTGGGTGTGGCGCTGTAGTCACCGCCGGCGGTGAACATCAGCAGCTGCTCCACCAGCCCGGTGCAACTGCCGCAGCTGGCGCTGGCCTTGGTGTGCTTGCGCACCTCTTCCAGCGTGAACAGGCCTTTGTCCTTGATGGCCTTGCAGATCGTGCCCTTGGTCACGCCGTTGCAGCCGCAGACCTCGTCGCTGTCGGCCATCGCGGCGGCCTTGTTGTGGCCCTGGTGGCCGACATCGCCGATGTTGCTTTCGCCGAACAGCAGCTTGTCGCGGATGTCGGCGATCTTGCGGCCTTCGCGCAGCAGCTTGAAGTACCAGCTGCCATCCACCGTGTCGCCGTACAGGCAGGCGCCCACGAGCTGGTCGTTCTTGATCACCAGCTTCTTGTAGATGCCGGCCTTGGGGTCGGACATCACGATCTGCTCGGTGCCGGCGCCACCGCTGAAGTTGCCGGCCGAGAACAGGTCGATGCCGGTGACCTTGAGCTTGGTGCTGGTCTGGCTGCCGGTGTAGCGGCCGATGCCGAACTGCGCCAGGTGCGTGGCGCAGACCTTGCCCTGCTCGAACAGCGGTGCCACCAGGCCGTAGGCGATGCCGCGGTGTGCGGCGCATTCGCCCACCGAGTAGATGCGCGGGTCGGTCACCGTCTGCATCGTGTCGCTGACCACGATGCCGCGCTCGACCAGCAGGCCGGCGCGCTCGGCCAGCGCGGTGTTGGGGCGGATGCCGGCGGCCATCACCACCAGATCGGCCGGGATCTCGCGGCCGTCTTTGAACTGCACGGCCCGCACACGCCCCGCTTCGTTGCCCAACAATGCGGCGGTGTGCGCGCCCATCTCGAAGTGCAGGCCGCGCTCGGCCAACGACTGCTGCAGCATCTGGCCCGCGGTGTCGTCGAGCTGGCGCTCCATCAGCGTGCCCATCACATGCACCACGCTGACCTGCATGCCACGCAGCATCAGCCCGTTGGCCGCTTCCAGGCCCAGCAGCCCGCCGCCGATGACCACCGCATGGCGGTGCGTCTTGGCGGTGTCGATCATCGTCTGCGTGTCGGCGATGTCGCGGTAGGCGATCACACCGGCCAGGTCCTTGCCCGGCACCGGCAGGATGAAGGGGTTGGAGCCGGTGGCGATCAGCAGCCGGTCGTAGGCCGCTTCGGTGCCGTCTTCGGCCACTACCTTGCGCTTGATGCGGTCGATGGTGCGCACCGGCTTGCCCAGATGCAGGGTGATGCCGTGCTCGGCATACCAGCTCAGCGGGTTCAGCACGATCTGCTCGATCGTCTGCTCGCCGGCCAGCACCGGGCTCAGCAGGATGCGGTTGTAGTTGGGGTGCGGCTCGGCGCCGAAGACGGTGATGTCGTACAGATCGGGCGCAATCTTCAGCAGCTCTTCAAGCGTGCGCACACCCGCCATGCCGTTGCCGACCATCACCAATTTGAGTTTTTTCATGACACGGGCTCCTCAGAAGCTGTCGCCTGGACAGCGCACCACCAGCCGCTCAGGCTGAAGGCTGGGCAAATAGGGGGCTGCCACCATCCGATGGGGTGGTGAGCGCGTGGGACAGGCGCCTTGCACAGCGCTTCACGCAGGTGGCGCGTCGGTGCGCCACGCAAGCTCATCTGCAAGAGCCGGGCCAGCAGCCGCGGCGCTGCTGGACGAGGCGCCGACGGACGCTCCGATACAGTCCACCGGTGAACCCGCAACCCCCCTCGAGCGCCTGGGTTGCCGTCGTGGGCGACGGTGACCAGGCCGCTGCGCTGTGCGCCCGCCTGGGCCTGGCCGGCGTCGTCGCGCGGCCGTTTGCCGACCGCACTGAATTGATGCATTGCAGCAAATCCGACGCACCACTGGCGGTCGTTGTGGGTTTGCCGATGCACCCGGCCGCCGGCGCGAGCGCCACGCTGCAACTGCCCTGGGACTGGGACCTGCCCGTCATCGCGGTCGGCCCTGCGGGTGGGTTGGATGGCGTTGAACTGGGCCGGCACCTGGCCGCCAGCGGTGCGCACCATGCCCTGGCCAGCCTGGCGCCCGCCGACTGGGCCTGGTCGCTGGCCTTTGCACAGGCCGCGCACCGTCGCGAGCAGGCCCAGCGCCAGCACATCGCCGGCCTGCAGGCGCAGCTGGTGGAACAGCGCCTGGTCGCGCGGGCCAAGGGCCTGCTGATGGCCGCGCAAGGCATGACCGAGGACGAGGCGTTTGCCCGCTTGCGCAGTGGCGCCATGCAGACGCGCCTGCCCATGGCCGACATGGCGCGTGCGGTGGTGGACGCGGCCCTCTGGGCGGAGGCCGTCAACCACGCCGGGCAGTTGCGTTGGTTGTCGCAGCGCTGCATTGCCGCGGCGGCGCAGCGGCTGGCGCGCATCGACCCGCCAGCGGCGCGCCGGCAACAGCAAGACGCGCTGAAGCGCGCGCGTGAGATCCTGGCGGGGTTGCATCGCCTGCCGCTGCCCGACGCGGCGCGGCAGGCGCTGTCCGATGCCGATGCCGCCTGGCTGGCCCTGAAGTCCTGCCTCGATCAGCGGCTGGATCTGGCCAGCCTGTCATCGGCAGATGCCGCGGCCGCGCTGGCGCTGGCCCGCGCCGAGGTGCTGGCGGGCCTGTTGCAGGCGGTGGGCAGCAGCCCGATGCTGCGCGTGGTCAATCTGTGCGGGCGCCAACGCATGCGCGCGCAGCGCCTGGTCAAGCTGGGTCTGCTGGGGCGGCTGGGCCTGCCGTCGGCCGCTGCGGGCAAACCCGACGATCGCGGCGATCGCGGCGAAGCGCCGGCCTTGATGGCCGATTTCGACGACACGCTGCAGGCGCTGGCGCAATTGCCGTTGAGTTCACCCGAGATCGCCGCCGCCCACCAACGGGCGGTGGATCGCTGGCGCGACATGGCGCTGGCCCTTCAGTCGGACGACACCACGGCCCTGGTGCGCTGCGGCGAAGACCTGGTCGGCAGCGTCGACGACCTGACCCGTTGCTGGGAGCGCAGCCTGCAGCTGTTGCTGGGGTGAGCGGGCCCGGCGGCTGACCGCGGGGGGCTCGACCTCAAGGCGCCGATGGCTTCGACGGCGGGTTGCCCGGCGGGGCGCGGCGCAGGCGCATCGCCAGACCGATGCGGTCGAGTTCAACATCGCTCAGCAGGCGCTGGGCCATGGGCAGCAGTTCGGATTCTTCGCGTGCGATGTGCTGCGCATACAGCGCGGTGAAGCCGCTCACCGCGTCTTGCACCAGCGGCACGGCCTGGCCGGCCGCCACCTGCGCCAGCACCGCGCGCAAAGCCGCCCAGCGCGCTTCGAGTTCACGATGATCGGCGATCAGCGCCGCGGTGATCTCGCGCAGGCACACCGCGTCCGATCCCGCCATCGATTCGAGCAGCGCCGGAAAAAGATCCCGCTCCTCGTCGTCATGATGGTGGCGCGCCGAGGTGTCGAAATACCGCATCACCGCCGTGGCCGCTTCCTGCGCGGGCCGATCCGCGCCATGCGCCGCGATGTGCGGCACCAGACGCAGCAGCGTGGCGCATTGATCCTGCACCCGGAGGTGGCAGGCCGCCAACATCTCCAGCGGCACCTCGAATCCGGCGCTGGGGGCCGAGTGGCCCGGAAAGTTCATGGTCATGGTGCAGTTCTCGGGGGCATCAGGGCCGCGCGGTGGCCTTGGCTGGCCGCGCGGCTCGGGTGGTGGTGGGCATGGCGACAGCGGCCGGGTGGCGCTGGGGCGGCGGGGGGTCGGCGATCAGATCGGCCAGCGTGGCGCTGTCCAGCGTCTGGAAGTAGCCGCGCAGGGCGGCGTCGAACAAGTGCCTGAGTTGGCAGCTGGGCGTCAAGGTGCAGGCGCTGGTGCGGGCATCAAAACACTCGACCAGCCGGAAATCGGTTTCAGAGGCGCGCACCACGTCGCCGATGCGAATGGCCCCGGGCTCCAGCAGCAGGCGCAGGCCACCGCCGCGGCCGCGCGTGGTCTCGATCAGGCCTTGCCGCGCCAGATCGTTGACCACCTTCATCAGGTGGCCCTTCGACAAGCCGTGCTGCTCGGCCAATTCGCCGATGGTCACCAGGCGCTGCCGATGCCTGGCGCAGTACATCAGCACGCGCAAGGTGTAGTCGGTGTAGTCGGAATGCCGCATGGATCGCCTGAAAGATGCATGCAGTGTATTGCTTTAAAGGCCAGTCGTCTTTAAGATGCATTAAGCGTCGATGTTTATTTCCATCCCGGAGATGGCATCGGTCAGAAGCCTTGTCCATGCCATGACGACGTCCCTTGCACCCCACGCGGCCAACCCGCCCACTCCTGTGCCAACCCCCGTGCCCATCCCCTTGCCGACGCGCGCCACTGCGCCTCGAGGTTGGCCGCTGCTGCGGCTGGGCTTTCGTCCGTTCTACCTGGGAGCCGCCGCCTACGGCATGTTGGCCGTGCCGCTGTGGATCGCCCTGCTGCTGGGCCAGGTGTCGCTGACGCTGACGGTGGCGCCGCTGCTCTGGCATGCCCATGACATGTTGTTCGGTTTTGCCGTCGCCGTGATCGTGGGTTTTCTGCTGACCGCGGGCAAGGCCTGGACGGGCCTGGCCACCCCGCGGGGTGGCGTGCTGGCCGCGCTGGCGGCGCTGTGGCTGGCCGCCCGGCTGGCGGCGGTGCTGGCGCCCTATGCCGTCTACGCGGTGCTCGATCTGCTGCTGCTGCCGCTGGTGGCGGGCATCCTGGCCAGGGTGCTGCTGCGCGCCGGCAACCGGCGCAACCTGCCGCTGGTCGCGATCCTGCTGCTGCTGGCCCTGGCCAATGCGGCGTTCCACGCCAGCATGGCCGGCGTCATCGACATCGCGCCGGTGCGCGCCCTGCATGCCGGGCTGGCGCTGATCGTGATGATCGAGTGTGTGATCGCGGGGCGGGTGATACCGGCCTTCACGATGTCGGCGCTGCCGGGCCTGAAGCTGAAGGTGCCGCAGGCGCTGGAGCTGGCCACGCTAGTCACCACCGCCCTCGGTCTGGCGCTGTGGGTGCTGGCCCCGCCGCAGGCGTTCACCGCCATCGTGCTGGCAGCGGCGGCGCTGCTGCACGCGCGCCGCCTGTGGCAGTGGCAGCCGCTGCGCACCCGCGCGCGGCCCATCCTCTGGGTGCTGCACGCGGCCTATGCGTGGCTGCCGATCGGTCTGGTGTTGCTGGCGCTGTCGCAGATCGGCGTGGTCGGCGTCTCTGCCGGCATCCATGCCCTGGCGGTGGGCACCACCGGCGGGCTGATCATCGGCATGATGACCCGCACCGCACGCGGGCACACCGGCCGGCCGCTGAAGGTGTCGCGGCTCGAGGTGGCCGCCTACCTGCTGGTGGCTGGCGCCGCGCTCACCCGGGTCGTGTTGCCGCTGCTGATGCCGCAGCACCTGCTGGTCTGGCTGGTGGCCGCTGCCGCAGCCTGGGGGCTGGCGTTCGGCCTCTATCTGTTCGTCTTTGCGCCCTGGCTGGTGAGCACCCGCCTCGACGGCAAGGACGGTTGAAGCCATGACCTTCGTCGTCACCGAGTCTTGCATCCGCTGCAAGTACACCGACTGCGTGGACGTGTGTCCGGTCGATGCCTTTCGTGAAGGGCCCAACTTTCTCGTCATCGATCCCGACGAGTGCATCGACTGCGCCGTGTGCGTGCCGGAGTGCCCGGTCAACGCCATCTTTGCCGAGGAGGACGTGCCCGGCGATCAGCAGCACTTCACCGCCTTGAACGCCGAGCTGGCGCGCGACTGGAAGCCCATCACCCGCACCAAGCTGGCCTTGCCGGATGCCGAGGCGTGGAGCCACATCGAAGCCAAGCTCGGTGAGCTGAAGCGCTGAGGTCGGTTCGACCCGCACGGGGCCACCGCCCTGCGGCGCGCGCCGCTTCAGGTGGGCCGCGCCGGGGCGGGCCGCTGGGCCTGCCAGGCCTGCCAGCGCACCAGGTCGGCCGGCACATCCAGGTCCCACAGGGTGTCGAGCTCGCGCAGGCGCAGGCCGGCCGTGGCGGCGCGCGCGCGGGTCTGGGCCATCACCGCGTCGGTGCTCCACACCATGCCGCGAAACAGCGCGGCCTGGGGCTGGCGCAGGCCCACCAGCACGTAGCCGCCGTCTTCGGCCGGATGGAAGACGGCGTCGTCGCCAGCGAGCAAGGCCCGCGCGGCCTGGCGCAGGTGGGAGGGGGTGAGCGGCGGGCAGTCGGTGCCGATCAGCAGCAGCGGGCCTTGTGCGCAGTGCAGGCGAAAGGCGGTGTGCATGCGCTCGCCCAGATCGCCGCTGGCCTGCACCAGGCAAGGCACACCGGTGGCGCGGCGCAACGCCCGGAAAAATCGATGCTGCGCATGCGGCGCGCACCACAGCGTGACGGCGCCGAGCCCGGCATCGCAGGCGGTCTGCAGCGCGTTGCGCGTCAGCTGCCGCTGCAGCCGCGCCGCACCTGCCGCACCCAGCGCCGGGATCAGCCGGGTCTTGGCCAGGCCGGGCACGGGGGCCTTGGCAAGCACGGCCACCTGCACCCGGTGCAGGCCGGCCGGCCGCTCATCGGGGCCGATAGCCATAGTGGACGGCCAGCGCCTTCGGGTCGGCGCCCAGAAAGTAGGCGGCGCGCAGGCGCCACATCAGGAAGATGGTGCGCCACACGCCGTGGCGCTCCCATCGGCGGGCCGAAGTGCTGACGCAGGCCGCCAGGCACGCCGGCCGGCCGTGGCGCTTGAGGCGGCGCGAGATCGCGATGTCCTCCATCAGCGCCAGATCGGGAAAGCCACCGATCTGGCGGAACAGATCGTGCCGCACGAACAGCGCCTGGTCGCCGGTGGTGATGCCCGTGCAGCGCGAGCGCAGGTTCATCATCGTCGACACCAGGCGCAGCAGCGGGCGCGGGCTGTCGATGCACACGTCGAAGCGGCCCCAGCCGAACCGGCCCGAGGTGGCCTGCCGCACCAGCGTGTCGGCGTTGTCGGGCAGCGTGGTGTCGGCATGCAGGAACAGCCACACGTCGGCCGGGCAGGCCGAGGCGCCGGCGTTCATCTGCGAGGCCCGCCCGCGTGGCGCCAGCAGGGCCAGGTCGGCATGGGCCCGGGCGATCGCCAGCGTCTCGTCCTGGCTGCCGCCGTCCACCACCACCACGCGGGCGCCGCGCTGGCGCAGGCCCTGCAGCGCCTGCAGGCGCTGTGCCAGCGTGCGGGCCTCGTCGAGCACCGGCACCACGATGCAGAGTGCGGGTCTCATGGGGCCGCCTGCCGGGTGTCGTCGTGCCAGGCCAGCGTCCGGTGGTCGAAGCCCGAGGCCAGCGTCGGCTTGATCACGGCGAAGTAGGGCGACACATCGAAGTCGCGCGGCGCAAACAGGCTGTGGTGGCGCACGTGCAGGATCTCGTCCACGCAGCCTGGGCACATCGGGTCGCCGGACGGCACGTTCTCGATCAGCGGCAGGATCGGATAGCGCACCGACTGAAAGGCCTCGGCAACCAGGGTGGAGCAGATCGCGCGGGTGGGGTCGCCACTGCCCAGCGCCAGCATGCGGCGGCGCCAGCGCAGCGGCACCGGCGGCGTGGGCAGCAGGTAGCGCGCCAGATCGACGACGTTCTTCAGGTCGTAGCGCTGGCCCAGCCGGGCCATGGCATGACCGATCAGCGCGTCGCGCTCGTGCGCATCCAGCCCCACCGCCCGGCACACGCGGCAGTGCAGGCCGGTGTACTCGGCCACGCTGACCACCCGCACGCCTTCGCGCAGGTCGGCTTCGAGGAAGCCGCGTGGGCGTCCCTGCGCATCCACCAGCGTGCTGGCGCTGCCCACGTACAGCGCCGCATGCGACCAGGTGGACTGGGTCAGGTACTTGATCGCCACGCTGACGCGGCTCTGGCCTTCGACCAGCAGCACGTCACCCGGCTGCAGGCAGGCCAACAGCCGGGCCGGGTCGGTGGGGGCCGCCAGGCTGTGGATGTGGTGGGTCTGGCTCAGGTAGCGGCTCAGGCGTTGGCCCAGCCAACGGGTGATGCCGTCAAACAGGGCGGCCAGGTTCAGGCAGCGGCGGAGGTCAAGCCCGAAATGCCTCACCAGCGGCCCCACCGCCACCAACCACCCACGCTTGTTCAGACGCATCACTTGCTTTCTCGATTTGACCTGGCCTGTGTTTCTGCACCTTCACCCTAGACGGACTGGCGCCTGATTTGTTACACCGGCTGCTGTCGTTGGTTCACGGCCTGCAAGCCTGGCGACCGCGACGGGTCAGAAGTTTTTCAAGCCCGCTGTAACGATTCAGCGGCCTGCGGCGTCTATTGGCCACGAAGGGCGCACCCGTTGCGGCTCTTCGGCACGTGAAGCCCGATTGCAACCCCCCCCACTGTTTCAGGAGATTTCCATGACCCCAGTTTCCACCAAGCTCCCCGCCATGGCGCTGGCCCTGGCCTTGGGCACGGCCTTCACGGCGATGCCGGCGGCCGCGCAATCGGCCGACAAGGAGAAGTGCTTCGGTGTCGCGCTCAAGGGCAAGAACGATTGTGCTGCCGGCGCCGGCACCACCTGCGCGGGCACGTCCAAGGTCGACTACCAGGCCAACGCCTGGTCGTTGGTGGCCAAGGGCAGTTGCGTGAAGACCGTCTCCAAGACCTCGGGCACCGGTTTCGGCCAGCTCAAGGAATTCAAGGCCGCCAAGATGAGCTGATCCCGCGGCCCGGCCGCCCCGATCACCCGCCGCCATGCCCGACACCACCCCAAGATGCCAAGCCGGCCGCCCGGCCTTGGCCGCAGCGGGCGGGCCTGGCGGGGTGGCCGGCTTGCCGCGGCGCGCCGGCATCGGCCTGAAGCCGCAACACGTGCGCGAGGTGCTGTCCACGCGCCCGGACATCGGCTTCTTCGAGGTGCACGCCGAGAACTACATGGTCGACGGCGGCCCCTTCCACCACTTTCTGGGCCGGGTGCGTGAGCACCATGCGCTGTCGCTGCACGGCGTGGGCCTGTCGATCGGCGGCATCGAGCCACCGGACGAAGCCCACCTCGACCGGCTGGCCGCGCTGATCACGCGTTATCAGCCGGCATCGTTTTCCGAGCACCTGGCATGGTCCAGCCACGGCGGGACCTTCTTCAACGACCTGTTGCCGGTGCCCTACGACCGCGCGACGCTGGACCGTGTGTGCCGCCACATCGATCGTGTGCAAGAGCGGCTGGGCTGCCGCATGCTGCTGGAGAACCCGGCCACCTACCTCGAATTCGAGGCGTCGACGATGAGCGAGACCACGTTCCTGCGCGAGGTGCTCGAACGCACCGGCTGCGGGCTGCTGCTGGACGTCAACAACCTGCATGTGTCCTGCACCAACCACGGCCGCGACGCGCTGGCCTGCCTGCACGATCTGCCGTTGACGGCGGTGGGCGAGGTGCATCTGGCCGGCTTTGCGCGTGACCAGGATGCCGCCGGTGCGCCCTTGCTGATCGACAGCCACGGCAGCCCGGTGGACGAGGCCGTCTGGGACCTCTATGCCCAGGTGATCGAACGACTGGGTGCCGTGCCGACATTGCTGGAGCGCGACAACAACGTGCCCGCGCTGGCCACCCTGCTTGCCGAGGCCGGCCGTGCCGAGCAGATGATGGCCGCGCGGGGTCAGCCTGTGCGCTGTGGCGCCCATGGGGCTGGCGCATGACCTCGGCCGCGCCGTGCAGCGACGGCCATGCCGCCGACCAAACCGACTTCGCGGCGGCATTGCTGAACCCGCAGTCCGCGATGCCACCGGGCCTGCGCACCTGGAACGGCTCTGACCCACAGGCCCGTCTGGCGGTGTACCGCAACAACGTCGTCAGCGCGCTGGTTGATGCCTTGGCCGACACCTTTCCGGTCGTGCAACATCTGGTGGGCGAAGAGTTCTTTCGCGCCATGGCGGTGCTGTTCGTGCGCCAGGCGCCGCCACGGTCCCGGGTGCTGGCCCATTACGGCCAGGATCTGCCGGGCTTTATCGCGCAGTTCGGGCCTGCGCAGGGGCTGCCCTACCTGGCCGACGTGGCGCGCCTGGAGGCCGCCCGTGTGATGGCCTATCACGCCGCCGACGCGGCCCCGGTGCCAGACGAGGTGGTGCGCCTGGCCCTGTCCAGTGGCGAGCGGATGGGCGAGCTGCAGCTGGTGCTGCACCCGTCGGTGGCCACGCTGGCATCGCCGTTTGCGGTGGTCACGCTGTGGGCGGCCCACCAGGCCGAGGCCGACATCGCGCCGGTCGAGATCGATCAGCCCGAGTGTGCGCTGGTGCTGCGTGCGGGCCTGGATGTGCTGGTGCTGCCGGCCGCCGCGGGCGCCGTGGCGTTTGTGCGGGCGATTCAAGCCGCGCACAACCTGGGCGAGGCGGCGGCGCTGGCCCTGGCCGACGCGCGGGAATTCGACCTCACCGCCACGCTGTCGCAACTGCTGGCGCACGGCGCGCTGGCCGCTCTTCAGCTGCCCGGAAGGCTGTCGTCATGAACACCACCGCAACGCCCACGGCACGCACCGGCTGGCGATGGGGCCACGGGCTGGCAACGCGCCAGGCGCGGCCCGTCTAGGCCGGCTTCGCCGCGGCGGCCTGCGCAAACTCGTCGAAGGCAGCCACCGCGTTGGCCGCATACATCAGCGACGGGCCGCCGCCCATGTAGGTGGCCACGCCCAAGGTCTCGTCGACCTCCTGCCGCGTGGCGCCCAGCTTGACCAGGGCCTTGGCATGAAAGCCGATGCAAGGGTCGCAGCGCGCAGCGATGCTCAGCGCCAGCGCGATCAATTCCTTGGTCTTGGCGTCGAGCACACCATCGGCGGTGGCGGCCCGCCCCAGCTCGCCGAAGCTCTTCATGACCTCGGGCGTGCTGGCCCGCAAGGGCGCCAGACCGGCGGAGATGGACTGGGTCAGGTTGCGGTACTTGTGGCTTGGTTCGGACATGGCTTTGGCCTGTGGGGTGATCGGAGGTTCGGCCCTCGGCAGGCCCTTGTTGCCGCCACGGGTGGGCGGCGTACCGGCGCAAGCACCTACCAGCCTGACGGCGCGAAGTAGTCGGGATACTGCTTGAGCGCGTCGTGAATCCGGCCCAGGCCGGCACCGCGCGTGGTGGCGGCGCCCAGCTCGTCGGCGCCCTTGATCAGGTCGGCGATCAGCACATGCAGCACGGCGTCGGCCTTGGGCTCGAGCTTGCAGTTCTGCACCATGTAGGCCACCTGGGCCTGAACGCCGGTGGCGATGCGCTGGGCCTGCTCGGCAGACGGCGCGGCGCCCGCCGGCAGCGGGTTGACCAGGGCACGCACGCTCGACATGCCCTGGCGCAGCGCGGCGTCGGTGGGCCACTTCTGGCCGTTGTTCAGGGTCAGCGCGCCGTGGTCGGCGCCATGGTCATGGCCTCCGTGCAGATGGCTGCAGGCGGTGGCGCTCAAGGCGGTGACGAGTGCCACGGCCACCGTGCGCCAGAGGCGGGATAGAAGCAAGGGGACATGGTTCATGGGGTCACTCCTGTTGGGAAATGGGGGCCGCGGCCAGCGCCGCTGGTTCTGCCGGTGAAGCGGGCTCGCCGGTCATCGCCGCCGACAGGGCCACGCTGTCGGCCAGGCGTTGCGCCTGCGCGGCGATGAGGCCGGTGCGGGCCTGCAGCCATTGTTGCTCGGCCACCACCACCTGCAGGTGGCTGGCGATGCCCGCCTGGTACTGGCGCTGCACCACCTGCTGCTGGCGCTGCGAGGCCTGCACGCTGAGGGC
>MESD01000082.1:10910-26648 GCA_001770815.1 Burkholderiales bacterium RIFCSPHIGHO2_12_FULL_69_20 | reverse complement strand
CCGGCGTTGAACAGCGGCTGGGTCAACTGGCCCAGCAGGCTCCACACGCCGGCCTGTCCGCCGAACAGCGCCGCCGGTGTCAGCGCCTGGCTGCCGAGGTTGGCGCTGAGCGTGAGTTGCGGGTACCGGCGCGCCATCGCCACGCCAAGTTCGGCATGCGCGGCGCGCAGGCCGGCCTCTGCCGCCTGGATGTCGGGGCGTTGCCGCACCCATTCGGACGGCACGGCCACCGGCAGGCGCTCGGGCAGGCTGAAGTCGGCCAGCGTGAAGGGCGGCACGCCCTGGCCCGGTGGCCGCCCGGCCAGCACGGCCAGCAGGTGCTCGGCTTGCTGCCGCTGCTTGTGCAGCAGCGGCAGGCCGGCGCGGGTCAGCTCGGCCTGCGCGGTGAGCGCATGCACTTCTTCGGGCCCGGCCTGGCCGAGGCGGGTGCGCACCTGCGCCAGGCGCAGCTGCTCTTGCTGCGTCTGCAGGATGGCGGTCTGGGCGTCGAGCTGCGCGGCCAGGCGCGCGCGGGTGATGGCCACCGTGGCCAGGTTGGCCACCAGCGTGTGGCGGGCGCCTGCCAGCTCGTGGCTGCGCAGATCGGCGCGGGCGGCCAGCGCGCGCAGGCCGCTGTCGATGCCACCACCGAAGTCGAAGCGGTAGCGCACCCCGACGCTGGCGTTGTAGAGGCCGAACTCGCGCGTGTCGCCAGGCAGGCCCTGGGCGCTGGGGCTGATCTGCTGGCGCTGCGCGCCCAGGGACAGGTCCACCTGCGGCCGCTGGGTGGTGCCTGCCTGCGCCGCGTACAGCTCGCGTGCCTGGCCCAGCACCGCCTCGGCGGCGGCCAGCGTGGGGCTGGCGCGCAGGGCCTCGTCGACCAGCGCGTCGAGCGCGGGCGACCGGAATCCGCGCCACCACTGCGCGCTCACCGGGCCTTCTACCCATTGCTGGGCCTGGCCCAGCGGCACGGCGGCAGACACTGTGGTGGCGGGTGCGGCGCCGGCCGTGTAGCCGGTGGCCGAAGTGGGCACCGGCGACGCTGGCCGCACGTAGGCCGGCGCCACCGCGCAGCCCGCCAGCACGGCAGACAGGCCCAGCGCGGCCAGGGTGGAAGGGAAGGGTGTTTGCATGCGCCGGCTCCTGGTCCGTCAGGCCTCGATGACGCGACCTTCTCCCACTTCCTCGTGCGTGACGCCGTCGCGGATGTGGTAGATGCGCTTGAAGGTGGGGATGATCTTTTCGTCGTGGGTGACGACGATGATGGCGGTCTGGTAGCGCTGCGCCATGTCGTTGAGGATGCGGATGACGGCCATGGCGCGCTCGCTGTCCAGCGGTGCGGTGGGCTCGTCGGCCAGGATCACCGGCGGGTGGTTCACCAGCCCGCGGGCGATGGCCACGCGTTGTTGCTCGCCGCCCGACAGCTGTGAGGGCATGGCCTTGGCGCGGTGCTGCACGTCCAGCGCGGTGAGCAGCTCGATCGCCCGGGCGCGCGCCGGTGCGTTGGCCATGCCCGCCAGCATGGGCAGCAGCGCCACGTTGTCGGTGACGTCGAGGAACGGAATCAGGTAGGGCGCCTGGAAGACGAAGCCGATGCTGTCGCGGCGCAGCGCGCGAAGGTCGCCGACCTGCCAGCCGTTGTCGTAGATCACCTCGTTGCCCAGCGTCATGCGGCCGGCCGTGGGGTCGATCACCGCGCCCAGGCACTTCAGCAGCGTGCTCTTGCCCGAGCCGGACGGGCCGATCAGGCCCACCACCTCGCCCGGTGCCACTTGCATGTTCACGTCCTTGAGCGCGTCCACGGCGGTGTCGCCCTGGCCATAGCGCTTGCGCAGGCCTTCGATCAGGATGCCTTTGCTTGGCATCTCAACCACCAATCGCTTCGGCCGGATCGACCTGCAGCGCCATGCGGATGGCGATCACGCTGGCCAGGGCGCAGATCACCAGCACGGCGCCGAACCCGGCCACCGAATCCTGCGGCATCAGCAGCACGTATTTGGGAAACAGCGGCGCGGCAAAGGTGGCGGTGATCTTGCCCACCGCAAAGCCGATCACGCCCAGCGCCAGCGCCTGCTGCAGGATCATCCAGGCGATGGTGCTGTTGCGCGTGCCGATGAGCTTGAGCACCGCGATCTCGCGGATCTTGTCCATCGTCAGCGTGTAGATGATGAAGGCCACGATGGCCGCGCTGACCGCCGCCAGGATCACCAGGAACATGCCGATCTGCTTGGCCGAGGTGGCGATCAACTTGCCGATGAGGATGTCTTCCATCTCGGCGCGGGTGTAGACGGTCAGGTGCTTCCAGCGGCGGATGGTGTCGGCGGTTTCATCGGGGTCTGCGCCCGGGCGCAGGCGCACCAGCACCGCATTGACGACGTTGCTGCTGCTCTGCGACGCGGTGACCGATTCCAGCAGGCCGGGCACGCCCGGGCGGTTGAAGGCCGGGTTGGCGGCGGTGCGGCGCCGACTCTGCACGATGGCGTCGTTGTCCTTCAGGAACTGCGCCTCCTGCGCGTCCTTCAGCGGGATGAAGACCATCGGGTCGCCGCTGGACGACACCATGCGGCGCGTCAGCCCCACCACCACGAAGTTGTTGCGGCGGATGCGGATGGTGTCGCCGACCACGAAGCCGGTGGCCATGTCGGCCACCGCCTCGTAGTGCCCGCGCGTGATGCGCCGCCCGGCCACCAGCGCCGGCGGCCAGCCCGGTGCGCCCCAGGCCTCGCCGGGCACGATGCCCACCACCATGCTGCGCACATCGCGCACGCCCTGGCGCACCTGCATCGTCAGGTAGGTCACGTTGGAGGCCTCGGCCACGCCCGGCATGGTCAGCAGCGCGCGGTCCTGGTCGTCGGGGATGCTCGACGGCTCGGCATACGGGCCCAGCGTGTCGCGCTGCACCACCCACAGGTCGGCGCCGCTGTTGTCGAGCAGCGCCTTGCCGTCGTCGACCATGCCGCGGTAGACGCCGGCCATCACCAGCGTCACGCCCAGCAGCAGGCCCAGGCCGATGCCGGTGAAGACGAACTTGCCCCAGGCATGGGCAATGTCGCGCCCGGCCAGGCTGATCACTTGGGCACTCCGGGCAGCTGATCCACCACGTCGATGCGCGAGCGCGGGGTGAGCACCTTCTCGCTGTGCAGCACGATGGTGTCGCCGACCTTCAGGCCATCGAGCACCTGCACATGGCCTTCGAGGTCGGTGCGGCCGAGCTTGAGCGGCACGAAGACCGGCCCGTCGCTGCCGGGCGTCCAGACGCCGACCTGCGCGCCTTGCCGTTGCACCGCTGCGTTGGGGATCACCGGGCCGGCGGGCAGCGCCGGCAGGTCCACCGTGACTTCGGCGCGCTCGCCGATGGGCGGCAGCGGCTGGGGAACCGCATTGAAGCTGACCTTGGCCAGCAGCTCTTCGGTGACCGCGTCAGCGCGCAGTTCGGTGCGCAACACCTGGCCTTCGAGCGATTGGTCACGTCGCGAGCGCAAGGTCACGCTGGCCGGCAAGGCAGCGGCCAGGCCGGCGGCGCTGACCTGGTCGAAGCGGGCGTTGACCCACAGCGTGCGCGGATCGACCATCTCCACCACCGCCTGCCCGGCCACCACCGTGGTGCCCGGCTCCACCTCGCGTGTGGTGACGATGCCGTCCACCGGGGCCACCAGCCGCAGGCTGCCGCGCTGCGTGCGCAGCGCCTGCAGATCGGAGAGGGCGCGGGCATGGTCTTCACGAACGCCGGCCAGCGCGGCGGTGGCCAGCTTCAGGTCCTGCCGGCGCGCGGCCAGCAGTTCTTCGCTGGTGGCCCGTTCGGCATACAGCTGCTCGTAGCGGCGGGCCTGGGTCTCGGCATGCGCCTGCCGGGCGCTGGCCTCGGCCACCGTGGTGGCCACCCGCTTGATCTGCGCCTCTTGCGAGCGCAGCCGGTCGTCGCTGTCGACCGGGTCCATCTCGCCCAGCACCTGACCGGCCTTGACCGCATCGCCCACCTGCACGGCCAGGCGCTTGAGCCGCCCCGGCGCCGTCGGCCCGATGCGGTACAGGTGACGCGCCTCGACGGTGCCCACGCCGAACAGCGATGGGCGCAGCGCGCGTGACTCGACCTTGACCACCGTGATGGCAACGGGCGCCAGCGGTCCCGAGCGCAGGGCCACGTAGGCCAGCAGCGCGGCCAGCGCCAAGATCACCGCGGCGATGGCCAGGCTGCGGCCGCTGAGAGGAAATCGTTTCATGGCTGCCCTTTGATGCCACGCATGTAGATGGCGAAGACGCGTGGCGCGTCGCGCCGGATGCGCTGCACGTCACCGGCAATCAAGGCCTGCATGACCAGGCCCTGGATCGTGCCGACGAACAGCGTGGCCGCGGCTTCGACGTCGAGCTGCGGATCGAGTTCACCGCTCGTGCGACCGGCCAGCAGCAGGTGGTGCAGGCGCTCGGCGTAGTGGCGCAGCAGCGTGGAGGCCATGCGCTTGGGCGCGGTGGCGCCGGCGCGCTGCAACTCGCCGAACATCATGCGCGGCACGCCGGGATGATCTGCGACGAAGCCGGTATGGGCCAGGAACATCGCCTCCAGCGCGGCACCCGAAGTGGGTGCGGATTGCGCCGCGCGATCGATGCGCGACAGCAGCCGGTCGGCCACCCAGGCCATCACCGCTTCGAGGATGGCGTCCTTGGTGGGGAAGTGCTTGAAGATGGCCCCCTGCGTGACACCCATGTGCTGCGCGATGGCCGTGGTGGTGATCTCGCCCGGGTCGTGCCCGGCGGCCAGTTCGATCACCGCGTCCACGGTGGCGGCGCGGCGTTCTTCGGCGGGCAGGTGTTTGGCGCGGGTGTTCACGGTTCTAAAGTAAGTAACTTATTACTATCCTAATGCCGAACCTCAAACTCGTCAAGCTGTCCGCATGGCCCAAAAAAAGGGGACGTCTGCGTGACGTCCCCTTGTTGGCCGGGCAGCGCCCGGTTTCAGCTCAGCAAAGCAGGTTCAAGGTGCCGGTGCGCTGCAGCGGTAGACCGTCACATCGTCCACATACCAGCCCACATTGCCGCCACAGCCATCCTGGCCCAGTTCAAACCGCAGTTTGATCTTGTCGCCAGCCACCGCGTACGCAGCCAGGTTGATGATCGAGCGCCCCCACGATCCGGTGACCGAACCATCGTCGGTGCCGGTGAACGCTGGCTGGCCGGCCAGCGGGTTGCTGTTGCCGGCAGCGCCGGTTTCCAGCGTCGTGTTGTAGGGGTTGTAGGCAAAATCGGCGGCCTGCACCAACTGCCAGGCGCCGCCGTTCACGCTGATCTTGACGTTGCCGCCGTCCCAGCCGGATTCGGTGGCCAGCCAGTGGTCGAAGCTGAAGCGCGCGACTGGCGTGCCCGCCGGGATGGTGATTTCCGGGCTTTCCAGGCGCTTCAGGCTGGTGGCATCCGATCCCGTGTTGCATGTGCCGAGGGACGGATCATTGGCGCCAAAGATGGCGTAACCGGCACGTCCGTCCGGCAGGTTTTTGACCACCCCCCAGTTGCGCACTGCAAAGTCACCGGTGCCGCCACTGGTGACGATCCAGCGCAGGCCGGTGCGCTTGCCGCCGTCGAACTTGTCGGAGGCCAACACGGTGGGGCTGCCCGCCTCGCACAGCGCCGGCGGCGTTTTGGCCAGGATCGGCTGGAAATTGCACTGCGTGGGCGGGGTGCGCAGCTCAACCGCCAGTGCCACATTGGCAATCTGTGCGCAATCGGTGGCGTTGATCACCTCGCCAGACAGTGCCCCGGTCTTGAGGTGATTGAGGTTTACCCCGGTGAGATCGGTACACGACTGTTGCAGCGCATCGGCGTGGTCCACAAAGCCGCTGGCCTGGCCCTGGTAGACGCTTTGCGCACGGTAGTAGATGTGCGCCGCCTTGGTCAGGCCGATGGCCGCAATGGTCTGGCCGTTGTAGCTGCCACCATCTACCAGCAAGGCATAGGCGTGGTTGGGCACACCCGAGTTGATGTGCACACCGCCGTTGTCGCCGGCCTGGGTGTTGGGCCCGCAGGCGTACTGCTCATCAGACACCTTGCCTGGGTCGCCGTAACAGGTGGGGTTGTACATGTCGCGGATGGCGCCGCTGAAGGCGCTTGAATCCTCGCCGATCAGCCAGCGCACCGAGCTGTCGCTGCCAACGCCCGCACTCGCCATCGAGGCTGTCACTGCGCCCAGCGCGAGCTGGGTCTTGATGGCCGCACCGTTGTTCTGGGATATCCGCAGCGCCGGGATCGTGATGGCGGGGTCTGAGCCGCTCATGCCGGAAACGGCGTTACCACCCGAGTTGTCGGCAATGATGACGCCGATGGCGCCATTGTCTTGGGCGTTCTTGGTCTTGAGTGCGAATGCGCAGTTGCCGCGGTCGATCAGCGCGATCTTGCCGCTGACAGCAGCCGCGTTGGTAAACGGCCCGGTACAACCGTCAGTGGCGGTGTCGGCGCCGTCATCGATCAGCACCACATTGGTGGTGTTGATGCTGAACGACTGCGGGCCAAACGATGCGCCGGCGGCGCTCTTGGGCCCGGCGATGGCAGGCGGTGAGGCGATCACCACCGACGGCGGCAATGCCGTGGCGGTGGTGCAGGACCCGGCCGACCGCGCCGCATCGGGGGTGTCGCCGCCGCGGCCGTTGAGACGGTCCACCGTCTCGCCCCAGATGTCGGAGTACGACTCGTTGAGCGCACCCGGCTGCCACGCGTAGATCAGGCCGTGGGTGTATTCGGTGTACGCATGGGCCCACTCGTGCGCGGTGACGTCGTCGGTGGTGGTGCCCGGGCAGAACGAGATCAGCGTGCCGTTCCACGACGCGTTCGGACAGCCATTGCCGCGATTGAAGACCGAATCCATCGTGGCACCGTTGCCATTGAACGAATCGCGGCCGAAAGCGTTCTTGAACAGGTCGTAGATCTCGCCCGAAGCGGCGATCATGTTGTCGGCTTCGATGGTGCCGGTGGGGAAGGGTTCGCCCTCCACCCAGAACGGGCTGGCCGGGTAGTTGGGCCCGGGCGCCGTTGCCCCGAGGCTGTCGAAGGCACGGCGGTTCTTCGTGTCGTGGATGCCGTTGATGCTGTCGATGACTTTGCCGGTGTGCGCATCGACAAACACGAACTCGCGCACGTTGACACCATTGCCCACCTCGACCTGCCAGGCCAGGTGATTGGCACCGGCCACACCCTGGGCCAGGCCGGCGCGATAGACCAGCAGCGTGGGCGTGGCGGCCGAGAGCTTGCCCACCAGCAGCTTCTTCAGGGCAGCGTTAGCCTTCGCCCGCGCCATCGCGACCGCGATGGCCTGATCGGCAGAGCGGGTGGGCTTGGTCTTGAGCGCGATGTCGGGCACAAACGTGCCGTTGACCACGGTCAGGTTATCGGCCGCGTCAAAGTGGGTTTTCAGCTCGCCGCCGAACACTGGGACACCTTGGTACAACTGCCGATGGGTGAAGTGCGTACCGCCGTGGCGGTCTTTGGACATGCGGCCTGCGTCCAACTCAGACGCGGCGTCGGTGATCCCGAACAGGTTGCCGTAGTCGGCCAGAAACTGCGCTGAGCCCTTGCGCTTGGCCTCATCGGCAGGCCCGGCACTGCGGGCACTGCTGGCACCGCGGGCAAGAGCCTGGGCCATGGGCCTGGCGCCCGGCGCCAGGCGCACGAAGCGGGCCGCGCCGGTGGCGCTGTGCAGGCTGACCTGCGCTTGGCCGCCGGTGTTGGCGGTCAGGCGGCTGATGGCCGCGTCGCGCCGGGTTTTCAGCGACGACGCGTCCTGGGCTTGGGCTTGGGCCGAAAGGGCCAGGCCCACAGACAGCGCAATCACTGACAGATGCAAATGGGTTCTTGCCATGAACACTCCGCTTGCGGCGCAAGCGCCGCGTCAAGGGTTTGGAAAAGAAAACCCGGGGCGTGCCCGGGTGGTTGGATGATCAGGCGCTGCGCCGGCGTGCTGCCAGCATGCCAGCCAGGGCCAGGCCGACCAACGCCCAGCTGGTGGGCTCGGGCACCGCGCCCACCGTGAGGTTGTCGAGGCCGGCGTAGAGCGATGTGCCCGGGCCGCTGATGACCAACGACGTGATGGCGAGGTCGGCGCTGAACCCGCGAAAACTGTCAGCGAAGGTGGTGGGCGTGAAGCTTTCGACCGTGCCGTCGCTCAACGTGATGGTGACCAAGGTGGAAATCCCGTTGTCACTGATGTCGGTTGCAAAAAAGTCGGCACCCAGTGCGCGCACATTGCCGCTGGTGAAGGTGATCGTCAGCGCATCGTCTTCCTGGCTGGCGCCGAGAAAGCCACCGCCGACATAAATGTCGTTGGGGGCAGAGGCGGTGTAGGCAAAGGCGCCACCGCTGAAGTTGCCGGTGGAGGGGTCGGACAATCCGTCGAAGGTCTCGGTGTAAAACCCCGGCGCCACATGCGCCATGAATGCCGCCGACGAGGTATAGGTGATAGTAGAGGCGAAGGTGGACGCGGACATCACGGCCAGTACAACGGCCGGTAAAAAGCGGTGAGCGAGCAACATGCAGGGTCCCTTGGGATGTTGGAGGGGGGCGAATCCAGCCGGATTCAAGTGAAATTTATGGTTACACGTAACCCTCTGCCCGCGCATCCCTGAGGCCGGGGGAGGAAAAGTCACTAGACCCAAGTCAAGCGAATGCTGCCATTGACCGGAGTCGGTCGGCAGTGTGCTGTGCCGGCCGCTCATCCGGTGAGCTGGAAAACCCCGCAGCCCGGGCGCGGGCCAGGTGCGATAGACGGTGCGCGCCTGGCTGCAAGGCTGCCGACAACAGCGCAGTGGATCGCCGTGCTACCGATCTGAATCCGCCGCCGCGCTGCGGCTCAGCGTCAGCGTGACGAAATAGTCCGCCCGCGCGATGGCCTTACCGGTGACCGGGTAGGGGGCCAGCGCCACCAGGCGCAGCTCGTGGTTGTGCGAGCGCACCGCCTGGGCCTTGTCCGGCGCGGTGTGCAACTCGTGCACCGCCTTCGGGCCGGTGCCTCGTTGCAGCCAGATTTGCGCGGTGGCGTCACCCGCCCAGACACACTGCTCGCCCTTGGCGCAGCGCGAATCAGCCGTCACGCCGTCGAAGCCAACGCGCAACTCCGCGTCGATTGACTGCGCCATCGCACCCACTGTCAGGCGGAACGGCTGGCCGAGTTCGATCGGCACCTGCGTGGTGGGGCCAGCGGTGCTGCAGGCGGTCCATGTAAGCGATGCGACGATGGTCGCTGCGGCCAGTCTCACGGGAACCCTTTCAAGCCCCGTCGCGGGGTCGATCGAGTATGGCATCGGGCACGACGATCCGAGCTGAGCGTGCCCCGAGCCGGGCGCGCCCACCACACCCTACCCGGCCGCCGCAGGCATCAGCGCCTGGGCCGGCGTGAACGCCGGGCCACGGCTGATGCGCTGGTGGTACGACACCCAGGCCGGTGAGCCGGGCGGCCACTGCGACAGGAATTCGCGCTGCCAGCGATCGGCGTCGTAGCGCACCGGCAGCAGCGCCACCCAGGCGCCGGCGACGCGCAGCTCATGCAGCACCGGGTGGGGCGACGGCGTGGTGGCGATGCGGGTGCACAGCCCGGCCAGGTCACCGGTGAAGTTGGGCATGCCGGCCGCGCCGTTGTTGATCACGCCGGCGTCGCGGCCCGGGGCCAGCGGCACACGGCGCAGGGCCGGCAGGCAGGTGTGCGTGCTGGCAAACAGATCCACGTCGGCCGCCCCGAACAGGGCATTCAGCCCAGGGGCCTGGCCGGGATCGTCGAGCGCGCCGACGTCGAAGCGCCAGCCGGCCAGCGACTCGGCGTCGCCGTGCACCACGCCGATGCGGCAGCTGCCGACCTGGTAGCGCGCCACCATCGGCAGCCGCGCGATGCGGCCCAGCAGATCGCCGTGGCGCCGGGCCGTGGCCTTGAGCCGGGCATGGATCTGGTTCGACCGCTCGACCACGCCGGCGTCCACGCTGGCCGGGTAGGCGCAGCCGCAGCCCGCGTCGTCTGCCGGCGCATCGAGCTCGGCTTCGACGTTGCCGAGGATGGCGTGATGGGCCAGCACGCGCTGGTTGATCGCGGCGAAGCCGTGGTCGGTCACGTTGAACCAGTTGAAATCGCCGTTGAAGCACAGGGTGGGCGCCTGCACCCCTGCACGGGTTTCCAGGCCGGCCATCCGCTCGATGGTGTCCAGCGCCGCGAGGTTGCCGTACAGGCCGCCGACGACATACAGCGTCTGTGCCTTGCGCATGTCGGCCCGCGCGATCGCGCCAGGGCCATACCGGTAGCGCAGCGGGCAGACCCGGCCCGGCGCGTGGTCAGCGGGCGTGGCGCTGCCGGTGGACGGCGAAGGGGCCGCGGTCACTTCAGCAGCCCCCGCAGCTGGGCCGGCGTGTGGGCGTCGACGGCCACGTCGGCCACCACCACGCCGCGCCGCAGCGCGATGGCGCGCTCGGCCAGGCGCGGCAGCAGGTCCAGGTCGTGCACCACGCAGACCAGGGTGGCCCGGCGTTCGGCCGCCACCGCCGCCAGCAGGCTGGCCACCGCGTCGGCGGCGTCGGCATCGAGGCTGGCGGTGGGCTCGTCGGCCAGCAGCAGCGGGGCGCCCTGGTGCAGTGCGCGGGCGATGGCCACCTTCTGGCGTTCACCGCCCGACAGCGTGTCGGTGCGCCGGTGCGCGGCGTCACCCAGGCCGACGCGCACCAGCGCCGCCTGGGCCGCGCGTTGTTCCGCCGCGGGCCAGCGCCGCAGCCAGGTCCAGACGGAGTGGTGGCGGCCGGCGCCGCCGATCAGCACGTTGTCCAGCACGCTCAGGCGGCCCATCAGGTGCAGGCCCTGGTGCACCTGGGCCACGTGTGAGCGCAATCGACGCAGCGCGGTGCCCTGGCGTGCCTGCGCGAGGTCGGTGTCCAGCACACGCAGGCTGCCGCGGGTGACACGATAGGCGGCCCCGAATCCGGTCAAGGTGCGCAGCAAGGTCGACTTGCCGGCACCGTTGTGGCCCACCAGGGCCACACGCTCGCCAGCGGCGATGCTCAGGCCGACCTCGTGCAACAGCACCTTGGCGCCGGCGCTGACCTGCAGGCCCCGGGCTTCGATGACGCCGCAAAGGGCAGAGTTCATACGATCCTCCGGCGAACGGCGCGGCTCAAGGCGTCGAAGGTGGTGACCATCAGCACGATGGCCAGCAGCAGCGTGGCCAGGCGGCCCCACTGGAACAGGCTCATCGCTTCGGACAGCAACAGGCCGAGGCCGCCCGCGCCGACGAGACCCAGGATGGTGGAGTCGCGGATGTTGAACTCCCACACGTACAGAACCTGCGAGACGAACTGCGGCAGCACCGCCGGCCACACGCCGAGGAAGAACACCTGCCCCGGCGTGGCGCCGGTGGCCCGCACGGCGTCCACCGGCTGCATGTCCAGCGACTCGATGGCCTCGGCCAGCAGCTTGCCCAGCGTGCCGGCCGAATGCGCCGCCACCGCCAGGATGCCGGCGGTGGCACCCAGGCCGACGATGCCGACGAAGAACAGGCCGAAGACCAGCGTGTGGATGGACCGCAGCGCATCCAGCACCCCCTTGGCGCCCCACGCGAAGGCCCGCGGCGCCTGCAGGTTGCGGGCGGCCAGCAGGCCCAGCGGCAGCGCGATCAGCGCGGCCAGCACCGTGCCCAGCGTGGCAATGCGCAGCGTGGTCCACAGCGCGCGGCCCACGCCCTGCAGGTAGCGCACCTCCGTGGCGCGCTGGTCTTCCACGCGCAGCACCTGCCCGTCGGCGTCGCGCACCTGCAGATTGGGATGGCCGAACCAGACCCGGAGAAAACTGGGTTCCGACATTTCGGTCAGCGTCTTGCCCAGGTTCTGCCAGGGCTTGCGGCCCAGGCTCAGTTCGTCCTCGGCAGCCAGCGTCCACAGGCTGGCCAGCACCAGCAATCCGCAGGCCATCAGCAGCGCGGGCAGGGCCGACCACCGGCGCGTGCGCCAACGCGTGGCGCTGTGCGGGGCTGATCGCGGCGCCGCCAGCGCCGTGAAATCGGGCGCCGGTGCCGCTGCCCCGTCGGGGGTCTGCGTGCTCACTGCGCGGCCAGTTTTCCGGTGGCCAGGCCCGCGTCGCGGATGGGACGGTAGAAGGCGTTGTCCTTGGCGACGAAGCCGGTGTAGCGCGGCGGCAGCAGCTGGGGCGTGCGGCTCAGTGCTGGGCCCACCGAGGCCAGCGCCGCGCGCAGCCTGGCCACGAAGACGGCGTCTTTGGCCAGGTCGGCGCGCACGGCCACGGCATCGTTGGGCAGCGGGTCGGAGGTCCAGAACACCACGCTGTCGGCCGCCTTGATCAGCCCGTCGGCGATCATCGCGTCGCGGTTGCGGTTGTAGTCGGCGCCGGCGTCGATCTCGCCGCGCGTGACCTGCATCTCGATCGCCTGGTGCTTGGTATTGAGCACCCGGCCGAGGTAGGTGTCGGGGTCGATGCCGTTCTTCTGGAAGTGGTGGTACGGGATCAGGTAACCCGAGGTGGAACCCTTGTCGCCGAAGGCGAAGCTGCGGCCCTTGAGGTCGGCCACACGCTTGATGCCCGATGCCGGGTGCGTGACCATGATGGCGAAGTACTCCGGCTTGCCGTCGTACAGGATGGACGCCACCGCCTGCGCGCCGGCCACGTGGTTGGCCAGCACATAGCCCCAGGGGCCCATCAGCGCGATGTCGGTCTCGCCGTTGGCCAGCGATTTGGCCAGGCCTTCCCAGGTGTCGACCGTGTACAGCTTGACCGGGCGGCCCAGCTGGCGCGACAGGTGCTCGGCCAGCGGGCGGTAGGTGGCGTCGTTCTTCTCCTTGTCGGGCTGGTACAGGCCGACGCCGAAGCGCAGCACGTCATCGCCCGCCTGCGCCGGGCCCAGCGCGGCGATGCCGAGGGCCCATCCGGCGGCGATGCCCAGCAGGCGTGACAGGGTGGTGCGGCGGGCGTTGCGGCGGGAGCTGCGGTGGATGGTGCGGTGGATGCTGGGGTGCGTCATGGGGTTTCCTGGGTTGCTGGCTGGATGGTGCGCTGCGTTCAGACAGCGCAGGACGGCGCCACCGCCGTGCCCTCCGCCAACGCGCCGCCGCAGCTGGAGCCCTGGCCCGCGGTGCAGCCGAAGCAGTGGTCGGCCACGCGGATCGGTTGGTCTTCCAGCGCCGCGGCGGTGATGTCGGTCAGGTGCAGGCGCGCCGGGCCTGCCGCGGCCATCGGCAGGCCGAGCTGCTGGTTGAAGTCGCAGTCGTAAAGGTAGCCCTGCCAGTCCACGCTGACGAGGCTGCGGCACATCACCTGGTCGAGATTGGCCGCTTGGTGGGCGCTGCGCAGCAGGGCCATGTAGCGGTTGAATTCGCCCTTGGACACCAGCATCGAGCCGAAGCGCTGGATCGGCATGTTGGCCAGCGTGAACAGCTGGTTGAACACCACACCGAAGTGCGCCGCCAGGTGCCTCTTGTAGTCCTGCTCCAGCGCCACTTGCGGCGGTGGCAGGCTGGCGCCTTGCGGGTTGTAGACCAGGTTCAGGCCGAGCCCGCTGCCGGGATGACCGTAGCCCAGCGCGTTGAGCCGCTGCAGCCCACGGATGCTGGCCTCGAAGGTGCCCTTGCCGCGCTGGCGGTCGACGTTGTCTTCCAGGTAACAGGGCATCGATGCCACCACCTCGACGCCGTGCGCGGCCAGAAACTCGGCCAAGCCGTCCTGGCCGGGCTCTTCCAGGATCGTCAGGTTGCAGCGGTCGATGACCCGCACGCCACGTGCGCGGGCCGCCACCACCAGCGACCGGAAGTGCGGGTTGAGCTCGGGGGCGCCGCCGGTCAGGTCGAGCGTGCGCAGCTCGGGGCTGGCGGCCAGGAAGTTGATCACCGCATCGATGGTGTCGCGCGACATCTCCTCGGTGCGGTTCGGGCCGGCGTTGACATGGCAGTGCAGGCAACTCTGGTTGCAGCGGTAGCCGAGGTTGATCTGCAGGGTGTCGACCACGCGCCGGCGCAGCGCGGGAAAGTCGGATCGGACGAGCAGGGGCAGGGTGGCGTGCATGGGCGGTTCCGGGGTGGGTTCCCCTGCTAGACGATCCACGCCGCGGATTTGTTACAGCAGGGCGTTGGCCGCCGGCTGAAATGCGGCGCGACAGCCCGCTCAGCCCGCTCAGCCCGGCCAGCCCGCTCAGCCCGTGCCGTAGTGCCAGGCCGCCGGCGGCTCGACGGGCAGGGCAGCCAGCACCGCGTTGGCGGCGGTCAGCAGGCCGGCGGGCAGGGTGGACACGGCGGCATCGGCGCCCAGCCGGGCAAACCAGTCGAGGTAGCGCTGCACCTGGCGGCGGGTGGAGAAGACCTCGAACGCGCCCTCGGCCGCGCCATCGGCCAGCAGGCGCGCGTGGCTGGCGGCCAGCGCGTCCCAGCCGGCGCCGCGCTGGGCCAGGCCGCCGATGGCCGGCGCCAGCAGGTACAGCTCGATCAGGTTGCCCAGGGCCCAGGCGCGGTCGAGGCGCTGGGCACTGTCCAGGTCGTGCAGCGCCTGCACTTCGGCCAGGTTCCACAGCGCCAGGCTGTCGCGGCCGGGTGAATCGGCCTGACCATCGAGCTGGCCACCGGCGCGCAGCACCACGGTGAGCGACAGGTACTGGGTGGTCCAGTAGGGCACGCGCTCATGCGCGTAGCACTGGAAGTACAGCCCGCGCGAGCGCGCCAGCGAGGCCCACATCGCTGCCCGTTGGATTTCGCGCTCGGCGGGCTTGCGGGTGCGCAGGTGGCGCTGGTGGCTGAGCGCGGCCTCGCGCTTCTCGGTGCTGGCCAGCAGGCCCAGGATGCGGGTGCGCTGGCTGTCGTGGCGCTCCATCGTGGCCTGCAGCCGCTGCTTGGCCGCACGCACCCGCTGGATGGCGGCATCCAGCGTGGCCATCAGCGCGGCGGTGGTGGGCTCGGCCGCCTTGGGCACTGGTGCGGCCGCGGTCAGCAGCTTCTTGCTGCGGGTGGGTGGGCGCAGCGGCGCCAGCGGTGCTGTCGGCGGCAGTTGCGCCACCACCGCGTCGGCCTGGTTCAGCGCCACGTCGATGCTGGTCATCGCGCGCTGGATCTGCGCAGTGGCCAGCTGCGCATTGAAGTCGGCCGGCAGCGACGAGTAGGCGGTGAGGCTGGCCCAGTCGTGCGACGCGGGAAACTCGGCGTGCAGCTGCCGGCGCAGATCGACCAGCAGCCCGCGCGGGTCTTCGCCCCACAGCAGCCCGCCGTAGAGTGCCTCGACCATGCGCACCGAGCCGCCGAACGACAGCGGAAACTGCGAGGCCACCACCAGCGGGATGCCGGCCTGGTGCAGCGCATGCGCGATGCTGGCCCCCACGCCGGCCACGCTGCCCACCGCGCCGCTGTTGCAGCTGGCCAGGGTGACCACCGCCGGGCCGCGCAGCCTTGCCGCGCCGTTGGCGGTGGTTCCGCTGGCAGCGCCAGTTGTACTGGTGCGGCAGGTGGTGCGCAGCGCGCTGGCCAGGCGCTCGCCGCTGACCACGTCGGGCTCGCCGTCAGGGTCACCGGCGCGGTGCAGCATCAGCCCGAAGCGGGTGTCGTAGCCCTCGCGCACCTCGCAGCCATGCGCCAGGATGTGCACATGCGTGAAGGGTGTTTCGGAGCAGGCCGCCTCGATGGCTTCCAGGCTGGCGTGGGTGATCACCGTGAGGTGCTGGCCCAGCTGATCGGGCCGGATGACCCAGGGCTCGATGCGTTCGCGCAGCGCCAGCAGGTGCGCCAGCGCCGGCACCGGCTCGGCGCCTGCCGGCGAGGCCACGG
>MESD01000082.1:0-10895 GCA_001770815.1 Burkholderiales bacterium RIFCSPHIGHO2_12_FULL_69_20 | reverse complement strand
TCTCGCTGGGCCACACCAGCTGGGTTTCGGGCACACGCCGGGTCTCGCGGGTGATGCACACCGGGCTCTGTGATTGCAGCAGCAGCGGCTGGCCGGTGCCCGGGCAGCCGGGCGGCGACAGCGCCAGCTCGAAGGGCAGCAGCGCCAGCTCGCTGGCCGACAGCACCAGCCGCAGGTGGGTGATGGCCTGCGTCGGGTCGGCTGACAGGCCGTTGTCGGGCCGCGCCATGTCAGCACCCAGCCCGGGGATGGCGCCCAGCAGATCGGCCATCAGGCGCGCGGTGTCGTGCAGCTGGAAGCTGCGCGAGGCGTCGCCCAACTGGTAGCTCAGTGCGCCCAGGCGGTGCAGCAGCTGGTTGTGCTCCAGCGGCATCTGCAGGGTGACGGCCGGGTGGTTCTCGCACAGCGCCAGGTAGGGCGTCAGCGGCGAGAGCAGCTGGTTGTGCGCCGGGCCGTGGCGCAGCAGTTCGAGGGTGAGGGTGCGCATGGAGCGGGCCTGTTGGGTGCGAGGTCGGTGCGCGGTGCGCGGGCGCTTGCGGTCAAGCCGGCTTGCTTGGCTTGGCGGCCGGTTTGGTGGGCGCTTTGACCGGCGCTTTGATGGGCGCAGCAGCGGCCACCGTGCCCGCCGGCGCGCCCAGGCTGCGGCGCGTGCCGGCCTGCGCCAGCGCGGCCACGCTGCCGTCGGCGGCGGCCTGCACCTGCTGCAGCTCGGCGTGGGTGGCGCCGCCATCGGCCCAGATCTTGATCACCGTGTTCAGCCGCATCACCACGCCGGGTGCGGCGTCCAGGTCGGCCATGCGGCCGCGGCCCAGCAGCTCGAACCACTGTTTGAAGCGCTGCTTGTCGCGCCGCACCTCGGGCGCCAGCCGCATCAGCCGCGCCCAGGTGCCGCTGTTGAAGTAATGCCCATTGCCCCGCGTGCGCGCCAACGAGCGAGCCAGGTGGGTGTGGCCGGTCAGCAGCAGGTCGATCTCGGGCCCGATGCGGGCGTCGAACTGGCGGAAGGTGTCGTCGGCCGCGCCGGTGTCGAAGCTGCGGTCCTGGTCCAGGCACTCCAGCGCCTCGCGCAGCACCTCGTGGGTGGGCTGGCCGCGCAGCCGGTCCCAGGCCGCCGTCCAGAAGCCCAGCTGGTCGGCCTGGCTGCTGCGCACCAGGCTGATCGGCGTGGTGCGATCGGCAAAGGCCCGCTCGGCCTGCTGCATCAGGATCTGTGCACTGGCCTGCGGCGAGGCGCTGCCGGCCCCGCCGGGCAGCGGCGAGGCGGCGTCGGGCATTTCGCTGTCGCGGGTGTCCGCGCTGTCACCCGCGCTGAGCAGCCCGGTGCGCATGCGCAGCGCATCGGCCGCGCCGCGGCTGGCGATGGTGGCGATCTCGCGCAGGCGCGGCATCAGCGCCGGGTTCAGCGCCGACAGCACCGGGATCACCGCCTGTGTCTCGGGCTTGAGCAGATCGACGAAGGGGTAGCTGGCCTTGATCGGGTTGAGCACCTCCACCACCAGCTGCGCGCCGGCGTTGGGCACCCAGAACTCGGTGGGCAGGCCGTACTGCCGGTCGCGCGCGATGCGGCGCAGCCGCTCGTGGTCGGTCACGTTCCAGGCATCGATCTCGTTGCCGTGCAGGCACAGCACGCTGGCATGGCCCACGCGGGCGCGCACGCCGGTGCCGTCGGTCACCAGGTGCAGCTGCGCGCGGGCAGCGGCGCTGCCGCGGCACAAGGTGGCGGCCAGGCGCTCGCGCACCCAGGGCAGCGCCAGCTCCAGGTCGTGGTTGCCGAGGTTGATGATCAGCAGCCGCCGCGGCTGGGCCAGCAGGTCGGCCAAGGCGTCGAACACCGGCTTGAAGTGCTTGTCGCCCAGCACCCGGTCGAGCTTGGCGGCCACGCCGTCGGGGTCGAAGGCGCGTGGCACGTCTTCGGCCAGGAAGTCGATGAAATCGCCGTTGATCAGCAGCGCGGCCTGGCCCGGCACCTTGGACGCCGCCACCTGCCGCGCCAGCCAGGCCAATTCGCGCGCCGAGCCGAAGATCTGGAAGCCCTCGCTGCCGCCCAGGTGCAGGTCGGAGACCACCTGCAGTTCGTCGAGTTGCAGGCACTCCAGCGTGCTGGCATCGGGCATCGGGGCTCCTTGCGTTCTGCGCAGTGTTCGGGGCAGGGATTGGGGTCAGGCCCAGGCGATTTCCGCGGGATCATAGGCCTAGCACAAACCCCGGCAACCCCCCTGTCGGCAACTGCCACCGGCCTCTGTTAGGGTTGCGCCCCGGTTCATTTGAAGGAGACGCCAGGTGACAGCATTGCAGACACGACTGCTTGCCCTGCCGATGGCGCGGTTGAAGAGCATCCGACGCGGCATCGAAAAAGAAAGCCTGCGCGCCCTGCCCGGCGGTGGGCTGGCGCTGACGCCGCACCCCGCCGCGCTGGGCTCGGCGCTGACCCATCCGCGCATCACCACCGACTACAGCGAGTCGCAGCTCGAGCTGATCACCGGCGTGCATCCCGGGGTGGACGAGTGCCTGGCCGAGCTGACCGAGATCCACCAGGCCACCTACCGCGCCATCGGTGACGAGCAGCTGTGGGTGGGCAGCATGCCCTGCGGCCTGCCCACCGACGAGACCATCCCGCTGGGCCGCTACGGCGGGTCGAACGTGGGCCGCGCCAAGAGCGTCTACCGCATGGGGCTGGGGCTGCGCTACGGCCGGCGCATGCAGACGATTTCGGGCATCCACTACAACTGGTCGATGCCGGGGCTCGGCAACGACGACCACTTTGCGCTGATCCGCAACTTTCGCCGGCATGCCTTCGTGCTGCTGTACCTGTTCGGCGCGTCGCCGGCGGTGTGCGGCAGCTTCGTGGCCGGGCGCGACCACGGCTTGCAGCCCATCGCCAGCGCGCCGGGCACGCTGCACATGCCGCACGGCACCTCGCTGCGCATGGGCCGGCTGGGCTACCAGAGTGATGCGCAGGCCTCGCTGGCGGTCAGCTGCAACAGCCTGGAGAGTTATGCCGACTCGCTGCACGAGGCGCTGACCAATCCCTACCCGGCCTACGAGGCGGTGGGCGTGCGCAACCCGGGCGGCGACTACAACCAGCTGTCGACCACCCTGCTGCAGATCGAGAACGAGTTCTACGGCCTGATCCGCCCGAAGCGGGTGATCTTTCCCGGCGAGCGGCCGCTGCATGCGCTGCGCGAGCGGGGCGTCGAGTACATCGAGGTGCGCTGCATGGACCTCGACCCGTTCGAGCCGGTGGGCATCAACACGTCGACGATGCGCTTCATCGACATCTTCCTGCTGCACTGCCTGCTGGCCGACAGCCCGCCCGACACGCCCGCCGAGGTGGCCGCGCTGGGCCGCAACCAGCACCGGGTGGCCGCGCGGGGCCGCGAGCCCGGCCTGCTGCTGGAGGACGGTGACCACACCGTGCTGCTGACCGACTGGGCCGCGCGCATTCTCGACGAATGCGTGCCCATCGCCGAGGCGCTGGACGCCGCGCAGGGCGGCAGCGACAACAGCGCGGCGCTGGCCGCCTGCCGCGCGCTGCTGGCCACGCCCGAGCAGCTGCCATCGGCCCGGGTGCTCGACACCATGGCGCGCGATTTCGGCGGCTCGTACGTGCAGTTCATCCGTGCGCAATCGGCGACCACGCGCCACCAGCTGCTGGCGCTGCCGTGGACGGACGCGCAGGCCGCACGTTATGCGGCGATGGCCGCCGAGTCGGTGGCCGCGCAGCAGCGCATCGAGGCGGGCGACACCATGCCCTTCGAGCAATACCGCCAGGCCTACCTCTCACCCGACCGGCTCGAGGTGAAGAAGCCGGCCACCGCCTGATCGCAGCCGGGCTGCCCATGCCATGATGGCGTTGGCGTGTCAGGCGTCGGTGATCGTGTCCACCAGCGCCTGCAGCTCGCGGATGTAGGCATCGGCGATGCCCAGCCGGTCCAGCTGGGCGGCCACCTGCACCAGGTAGTCGCGGTTGCTGCCGATCACGCCGCAGGCGCTGGCGATGATGCGGGCCTCGTCGACCAGCGACATCGCGCCCACGTAGTCGGGGTGCGCGTGGTTCGAGGCGAACACCAGCGCGGTGACCTCGCCCTGCGGCGTGGCCACCGGCAGTAGCGCGGGGCGGTAGCCGTCACGCAGCATCTCGCGCCGCCACAGCAGGGCCGATTCGGCATCGGCCTGGTCGGCCGCGATGCGAAAGGCCAGCCCGCTGCAGCAGGCCGCCGCGGGCTCCAGCGACAAGGTCAGCGCCGGGCAGTCTGGCGTGCCGCGGCCCATGATGGTGCGGTAGCTGAAGCGCCGGCCATGGCCCGGCAGATCGGCCCGCCGCACCTCGGCAAAGTGGATGCCCGGGTCCCACATCAGCGAGCCGTAGCCGAAGACCCACAGGTCACGCGGTGGGTTGAAATCGCCGAGCAGCGCGCGCCGGGTGTCTTCCAGCCGCTGGTCGGACAATCGCCAATCGTCGGTCAGGCCTTGTTCCCGGGCGCGCTGGTCCCACAGCGCCAGGGTCTCGGGCGTGGCCCGCACGGCCGATTGATCGGCCGGCGTCAGCCGGTCGCGCAGGTCGGGCAGGTGGGCGTAGGCATCGGTGTGCAAGGCGCTGGCTCCGGGGCGATCACAGGTCAGGTGCATAGCGCCGGGCCATGGCCTCCTGCGTTTCCGGGGCCACGACGATGCCGGTCTGGTCGCCGATCATCTGGCCCGCGGTGGGCAAGGACGAGCGCTCCACCCGCGCCGCCGGATCCCACAGCCTGGACCGCATGAAGGCCTTGGCGCAGTGCAGGTAGGCCGCCTCCACGGTGATCCGCACGACCAGCTTGGGTGCCCGGCGCTCGGTGGTGCAGGCGGCGATGTCGTCCACCGCCTGCGACAGCATGGCCCTGCCGTTCACCCGCAGCGTCTCGTCGATGCCGGGGATCAGGAACAGCAGCCCGATCTTGCCGGTGGCCACGATGTTCTGGAACGAGTCGAGCCGGTTGTTGCCGGGAGAGTCGGGCAGCAGCAGCGTGTGCGCATCGGCCACCTTCACGAAGCCGGGTTCACCGCCGCGCGGCGAGGCATCCAGGTTGTGCTCGGCATCCGAGCTGGCCAGCAGCACGAAGGGCGACAGCGCGATGAAGTGGCGGCAATGGATGTCCAGCGCGTCGATCTGCTTCTTCACGGCCCGATCCTGCGGGTCGGCATAGTGCTGGCGCAAGGCGGTGAGGGTGTTGATGGTCATGGGCAGTGTCATGGCGGCTGAGGGGTCGAGCGGATCTCGCAGACCCATTGAACCAGCATTTCGCCTTCGTGATCGAGCTGCCGGCCGCGCGCCGTGAAGCCCAGCTTCTGCACCACGCGGGTGGATGCGAGGTTGTCGGGGTTGACCTGGGCCAGCACCGTGCGCACCTGCAGCGAGCCGGCCGCAATCGTCATCAGGTCGGCCACGGCCCGGGTGGCATGGCCCTGCTGGCGCGCGTGGGGCGAGACACCGTAGCCGATCTCCACCTGGCCCGCCACCGGCGCGCCTTTGAAGCCGCAGCTGCCGACGATGCGGTCGTCCCAGTCGGCCACCATGCAGAAGCCCAGGCACCACAGCGCCGACTGGCCGGCCTGCAGCTGGGCCAGCGAGCGGATGGCGACGAAGGCGGGTGGCAGCGCCTGCGGGTGCGATCGGTCGGCCAGCGCGGGCGGCAGCCGGTCCTGCGCCAGCCAGGCCAGATCCTGGCTCGACAGCTGTTCCAGCCGGCTGTGCTGCTGGCGATGTGGCATGGGCGAAGCCCGGCGCGGCGCTTCAGCGCGGCTTCACGTAGCGGTGGGTGAAGCGGTCGGATTCGCCGATCGCCAGGTACTTCTCGCGGCCGACGTCGCCACCGGTCAGCGTGGGCGGCAGTGCCCACACGCCCTTGGCATGGTCCTTGGTGTCGCGCGGATTGGCGTTGACCTCGCTGCGCTCGGCCAACTGCAGGCCGGCGGCGCGGCAGCGTTCGATCACCAGGTCCTCGGTCACGTAACCGCTGGTCTTCATCACCTCGATCGAGGTGCCCGGCGCGGCGCGGTGCTCTTCCACGCCGAAGACGCCGCCCGGCTTCAGCGCGCGGGCAAAGGTCTGCAGGCTCTGATCGAGGTGGCCGGCTTCCAGCCAGTTGTGGATATTGCGGAAGGTGAGCACCGCATCGGCGCCACCGGCCGGCTCGATGTCGGTCAGGCGGTCGTAGGCCGGCGGCTGGGGCAGGGTGCCCAGCTTCACCCGGTCGTACAGCGCCGGGTTCCTGGCCAATCGCTGCTCGAAGGCCGCGCGCGATTTACGCCGGCCCTCGCGGGCATCGTCGCGGGCGTAGTGCGCGGCGTACAGCTGGCCGCGTTCACGCAGGTAGAACGCCAGGATCTCGGTGTACCAGCCGCCGCCGGGTGCCAGCTCGATCACCGTGTGGCTGGGCGCTATGCCCAGGAAGCGCAGCGTTTCCAGCGGATGGCGTGCGGCATCACGCTGGCGGTAGGCGGGCGTGCGGTGCGGGCCATCGACGGCGGCGGCCAGTGGATCGGCAGCGGTCTGGGCGCGCAGCGGCGCGGCGGCAACGGCCAGCAGCGCCAGGGCATGGCGGCGCGACAGCGAGGACGACAGCAGGTGAGATGGCAGCATGGGGGCAGACCTCCGGGAGACCTCTGGGTGACAGCCCGGCCGGGCGCCAGCGACGATCATCGCGCAGCGCGAGCCCGGCACCGGGCGCAATGCTGACAAAACCCCAGGAGACCTGCATGGCCGACGACACCGCGCCCCCCAAATCGCCCGATGCCATCGGCACCGCGGTGGCCAACAACGATGCCTGGCTGGCGCGGCGCCCGCCCGAGGACATCCTCGAGCCCGAGCTGCCCATCGTCGATCCGCACCACCACCTGTGGGACCACAAGCGGCACCGCTACCTGCTCGACGAGCTGCGCGCTGACACCGGCAGCGGCCACCGCATCGTGGCCACGGTGTTCGTCGACTGCATGGCCTTCTACCGCGCCGACGGCCCGGTGGCGCTGCGCCCGGTGGGCGAGACCGAATTCGCCAATGGCGTGGCGGCGATGTGCGCCAGCGGCGTGTATGGCGAGCTGCGCGCCTGCGCCGGCATCGTCGGCTTTGCCGACCTGACGCTGGGCGCGGCGGTGGCCGAGGTGCTGGCCGCGCACGTCGCGGCCGGGGGCGGTGGTCGCCAAACCGGGCGGTTCAAGGGCATCCGCCACGCCGGCGGCTGGGACGCCAGCCCGATGATCCACAACAGCCACACCAAGCCGATCCGTGGGCTGTACGCCGATGCCACCTTCCGCCAGGGCTTTGCGCAACTGGCGCCGCTGGGGCTGAGCTTCGAGGCCTGGCAGTACCACCCGCAGCTGCCCGAGGTGATCGCGCTGGCGCGGGCGTTTCCCGACACCGCCATCATCCTCAACCACGTTGGCGGCCCGCTGGGCGTGGGGCCGTACGCGGGGCGCAACGACGAGGTGTTCGCCGACTGGCGCCGCCACATCGCCGAGTTGGCCGCCTGCCCCAACGTCACGGTCAAGCTGGGCGGCCTGGGCATGCGTATCGGCCCGATTCAGCACTTCAAACTGCCCGACCCGCCCACCTCCACCGAGGTGGCCGACGCCTGGCGGCCGTGGATCGCCGCCTGCATCGAATCGTTCGGCGCCGAGCGCTGCATGTTCGAGAGCAACTTTCCGGTCGACAAGGCCAGCGCCAGCTACGCGGTGCTGTGGAATGCCTTCAAGCGCCTGGCCGCCGGCACCAGCGCCACCGAGAAGACCGCGTTGTTCTCCGGCACCGCCAGCCGCGTGTACCGTCTGTGACCCCCCTCACCCCCCGCCGAAAGCCATCACCATGACCACTTCCCTTCCCCAAAGCGGCCTGCAGCTGCGTTCGACGATCAAGCCCGAGGGCCAACTCGAGCTGTCGCTGGTGCCCACCCCGGTGCCCGCGCTGGCCGACGACGAGGTGCTGGTGCGCATCGAGGCCACGCCGATCAATCCGTCCGACATCGGCCTGCTGTTCGGCGCCGCCGACGTGTCCACCTTCGAGGTGACCGGGCCGGCCAGCAACCCGGTGGCCACCGCCCGCGTCCCCGAGCGCGCGATGACCGGCATGGCCGCACGGCTGGGCCAATCGATGCCGGTGGGCAACGAGGGCGCGGGCGTGGTGATCGCCGCCGGTGCCGCCCCCGCCGCGCAGGCGCTGATCGGCAAGACCGTGGCGGTGCTGGGCGGTGCGATGTACGCGCAGTACCGCGCCATCCGCGCCAACCAGTGCCTGCTGCTGCCGCCGGGCACCACGCCGGCCGAGGGCGCGTCGTGCTTCGTCAACCCGCTCACCGCGCTGGGCATGGTCGAGACCATGAAGCGCGAGGGCCACACCGCGCTGGTGCACACCGCGGCGGCCAGCAACCTGGGCCAGATGCTCAACAAGATCTGCCAGGCCGATGGCATCAACCTGGTCAACATCGTGCGCAAGCCCGAGCAGGAGGCGCTGCTGCGCGGCATCGGCGCCAAGTACGTGTGCAACCTGACCGCGCCCACCTTCAAGGCCGACCTGACCGACGCGCTGGTGGCCACCGGCGCCACCATCGCCTTCGATGCCACCGGCGGCGGCACGCTGGCCGGGCAGATCCTGGCTTGCATGGAGGCGGCGATCAATCGCACCGCCAAGGAGTACAGCCGCTACGGCTCGGCGGTGCACAAGCAGGTCTACCTGTACGGCAGCCTCGACATGCGGCCCACCGAGATCCAGCGCAGTTTCGGCATGGCCTGGAGCGTGGGCGGCTGGCTGCTGACGCCCTTCCTGCAGAAGATCGGCGGCGCGGGGGCGCAGGCGCTGCGCGAGCGCGTGGCGCGCGAGCTGAAGACCACCTTCGCCAGCCACTACGCCAAGGAGGTGTCGCTGGCCGAGGCGCTGAGCGCCGAGTCCATCGCCGCCTACGGTGCGCGCAACACCGGCACCAAGTACCTGATCAACCCGGCCAAGGGCCTGGCGGGCTGATCGGCGCTGGCCCCGGCCGACGCCGGCCGGGGCTGTGATGCATTCACTCAAGACTTCGGCGCGCCAGCCGATGTTGCTTCAGATGGCCGTTGAACCTGGCCGCACGGAGTGAACGCATCATCATGGTCTATCTGTACGCGACGATTGCCGGCGCCACGCTGCTGGCGTGCGGCTGGTTTGCCAGTGCCTGGGTCTACCAGCGAAAGATCGACGTCCTGGGCCTGCAGCTGCGCGTCATGCGCCAGACCGCGACCGCCCATGCCGATCAGGCGCGGCGTCAGATCGGCCAGTTGCAGGCAGAACTGGCGACCCGGCCGGCGCCCGTGCGCCCTGACCCCGATCTGTCGACCGACCCGCCGCCGCGGCGCAGGCCAGCGGCGCCGGACAGGTTCGTCGTGCTCGAGGATGGTTTTGCGCAGACCGCGATCGTGGCCGATGGCTTTGCACCGACGCAGTTGATGCGCTGATGCGGCAGCGGCGGCAGCGGCGACAACGCCGTGGCCGTGCCTGGCCGCGCCAGCAGCCCGGCGCTGCGGCGGCCCGCAGTCAGGCCACCTTGGGCGCGAAGCCCAGCACCGCCTTCACTTCGAGGAACTCGCCGAAGGCGTGCTCGCCCCACTCGCGGCCGTTGCCCGATTGCTTGAAGCCGCCGAACGGCGCCATCAGATCGGGGGCGGCGCTGTTGATGTTGACCTGGCCGGCGCGCAGCCGCGACGCGACCTGGCGCGTGGCGTCGGGGTCGGTGCCCGACACATAGGCCGCCAGGCCGTAGGGCGTGTCGTTGGCGATGGCCACCGCCTCGTCGACCGTGTCGTAGCCCAGGATGGTGAGCACCGGGCCGAAGATCTCCTCGCGGGCGATGGTGGCGGTGTTTTTCACCGGGCCCAGCACCGTGGGCTTGACGTAGTAGCCGGTCTCCAACCCTGCGGGCTTGCCCGGGCCGCCGGCCACCACGCCGGCGCCTTCTTCGATGCCGCGCTCGATCAGGCCCTGGATCTTGTTCCACTGCGCGGCCGAGATCACCGGGCCGATGGCGGCGCCGCTGGCCGGGTCGCCCACGGTGGTGCCTTCGCAGGCGGCCTTGGCGATCGCCAGCACCTCGGCCATCTTCGCGTTGGGCACCAGCATGCGGGTGGGGGCGTTGCAGCTCTGCCCCGAGTTGCTCATCACCGAGCGCACGCCGGCGGTCACGGCCTTCTGCAGATCCGCATCGGGCAACAGGATGTTGGGCGACTTGCCGCCCAGTTCCTGGTGCACCCGCTTGACGGTGGGCGCCGCGTTGCGCGCCACCTCGATGCCCGCGCGCGTGCTGCCGGTGAACGACACCATGTCGACCTCGGGGTGGCTGGAGATCGCCGCGCCCACGGTGGGCCCGTCACCGTTGACCAGGTTGAACACGCCGGCCGGCACGCCCGCGGCATGCAGGATCTCGGTCCACACCTGGGCCGAGAACGGCGCGATCTCGCTGGGCTTGAGCACCATCGTGCAGCCCACGGCCAGCGCCGGCGCCACCTTGCAGGCGATCTGGTTGACCGGCCAGTTCCACGGCGTGATCAGGCCGCACACGCCGATCGGCTCCTTGACCAGCAGCGTGCTGCCGCGCTGCTCCTGGAAGTGGTAGTCCTTGAGCACGTTCAGCGCGGTGGTCAGGTGGCCCACGCCCATCGCGGCCTGGGCCTTCTGCGCCAGCATGGCGGGCGCGCCCATCTCTTCGGTGATGGCCGCGGCCATGTCGGTGTAGCGCTTCTTGTACTCGTTGAGGATGGCTTCGAGCAGCGCCACGCGCTCGGCCACGCTGGTTTGCGAGTAGCTGGCAAAGGCGGCGCGCGCGGCGCGCACGGCGGCATCCACGTCGGCCGCCGAGCCCATCGAGATGCGGCCGGCCACGCCTTCGGTGGCGGGGTTG
>MESD01000081.1:4194-12314 GCA_001770815.1 Burkholderiales bacterium RIFCSPHIGHO2_12_FULL_69_20 | reverse complement strand
CGGGTGATCTACCGCAACGCCGGCAATGCGTCGGTGTCGGGCCTGACCGACGGCACCGCCTACTACGTGCGGGTGATCGACAGCACCCACATCAAGCTGGCCACCAGCCTGGCGCTGGCCACGGCCGCGCCCCGTTCGTTCACCGCGGCGGCGATCGACAACGGCACCGAGTTGATCACGTTGACCGCGCACGGCTTCAGCAACGGCCATGCCGTGACCTACCGGCTGGCGCCGGCGCAGTTCTTCGGCGCCTCGGCGCTGGACGACGCCACCGACACCTTCACCGTCGCCACCCACGGCTACAACACCGGCGACCGGGTGACCTACCGGGTGGACGACATCGTCCACGAGAGCCCCGAGCAGGCGGCCCAGGCGCTGTCGGGCCTGAGCGCCAATGCCAGCTACTACGTCATCCGGCTCGGCACCAACAGCTTCAAGCTGGCCGCCACCGCCGACGACGCCACCAACGGCGTGGCCATCGAAGTGGCCCCCAACGCCGCGGCCGATGTCTCGGGCCACAGCTTGCAATACACCGGCGCCGCGGCGACCGGCGGGCTGGTCGATGGCAACACCTACTACGTGATCAGCGCCGGGACCAACACCTTCCAGCTGGCCACCACGGCGGGCGGCACGGCGATCGACCTCAGCGCCAGCGGCGGGCGGCACACCCTCGGCCGCGAGGGCATCGAGGTGTCGGGCGCGGCCTCGGCCGGCCAGCATCTGCTGGAGATCGACCTCACGGCCGGCGCCACCGGCACCGGCCACCTGCTGCAAGGCGCCGGCGGCGCGCGCGCCCTGGTGGGCAGCGTGGCGGCCGACAACCATTCCACCGCCAGCGCCATCGGCTCGGGCGGTGCGTTGCTGGGCAGCTCGGTCGGCTCCACCGGCCGCAGCACGCTGACCGCCAACATCAACGCCCGCATCGGTGATGCGGCGCGGGTGACCGTGGGCAACGACCTGGCGATCCGCGCCGACGGTGCGCTCAACGGCGTGGCCACGGCGGGCAGTTCGGGCGGTGCCTTCATCGCGGTGGGCTACTCCGACGCCTTCGTCACCACCACCAACAACGTGGTTGCCACGGTGGGCGGCAACGCGCAGGTGGCGGCCGGCGGCGATGTCAACATCGGCGCCACCAGCGCGCAGGATTCACGCATCGATGTCAACTCGCGCGGCGGTGGTTTCATCAACGCCGCCGACGTGACCGGCAAGGCCGTGCACAACCACGACACGGCGGTGCGCTTCGGCGTGGGCGCCAGCGTGGCGGCGGGCGGCAACCTCAACGCCGAAGCGCTGTCGAACTTCACCGGCGACATCTCGGGCCGTGCCTCCAGCGGCGGCTTTGGCGCGGGGTCGGATTCGGACATGGTCTGGCGGGTGGGCAGCCCGACCCAATTCACCACCGTGGGCGTGGGCAGCAATGCCCAACTCAGCGCCGGTGACGACGTCAACCTCAGCGCGCGCCTGGGCCAGGCTTATGGCCGGGTGTTTGCACGTGCTTATTCGTCCGGCCTGGGTGCCAACCCCGACGGGCATGCCACCGCCAAGGTCGATTCGCAGACGCTGATCGACATCGACAGCGGCGCGCACATCTTCGGCGTGGACAACGTCAACCTGCGCTCGGCCCACGAGGGGCTGAACACCGTCACCCGCGCCGAGGGCGTGGCCAGCGCCGCGGGTGGCGACACCGATGTCGACTCGTTCTCCGAGCAGTACGTGCTGTCGCGCGTGGTGGGCGATGCCGGCGCCGTGATGGAGACCCACCACCTCGACGTGCGCGCCGAGGTGGTGTCGCCCTACGTCGACCGTGGCTACCTGCAAGACCCGGCCTGGGTCGACGATGGCGACGTGAGCTCGTCGCGCGTGGGCCAATGGAACCGCGCCATCGACTGGAATGCCGATGCGCTGCTCACCTCCGGCCCCAACCCGCTGCTGGTGGTGGACGCCGCCGGCAACGTGGTCGTGGCCGAGAACGTGAGCTACACCAACGCACCCGGTCGCATCACGGTCCACGACGTCATCAACGACGACCCGGGCACCGCCAACTTCGTCGTCAACGGCATGAGCGACCGCCAGGGCCTGCCGCTGCCGGGACCGATCAACGGCACCGAATCCACCTTCACCTGGCGCCACACCTTCGACACCGTCACGTTGACCAACCATTCCGCCAAGGACATGGAGATCAACAACATCGCGCCGATCAACTACACGGTCAACCCCGAAGTCACCCTCACCGCCGACAACATCCCCGGCGGCGCGGGCGATGCCACGCCCTTCCACTTCGACATCCGGCACACCTACGGCCCCACCGACATCCAGATCCGCAACACGCATGCGGCGGCGGCGCCCGACCTCGATTTCAACGGCGTGGTCGACAACCCGCTGGGCCCGACGCTGGCGGTCAATGCCAGCGGCGACATCAATTCCCTGCAGAGCAAGGCGCTGATCCGCTCGAACACCGTCACGCTCGACGCCGGCGGCAACATCGCCAGCAGCGCGCAGCGGCTCAACCTCGAACTGGTGCGCAGCCCCGGCCGCGACACCAACCTGGACAGTCACTCGGGCGGCGACACCTGGCTGAACATCCGCGGCCTGGTGCGTGAACTGGGCGTCAGCGATTTCACCCTGCACCTGGGCAACCTGCGTGCCGATGGCCGGCTCGACCTGCTGTTGCGTGAGGCGCGCCAGCAGACCGAAGTCGCGGCCACGCCGGGTTATTCGGTCGACGTGCAGATCACTTCCGCACTGACCGGCACTGACCTGGGCACCACCACCTGGATCAACCACTTCCGCCCCAACGACCCGGGTGGCGCGGTGGTGGATGCGCCCATCGGCATCTTCGGCACCGGCAACCTGGGGCTGGCCTCGACCACCAGCATCGGCCAGCTGACGGCCGGTACCCAACTGGTGGTGCAGGCCCAACTGCCGGCCCTGCGCATGGACCTGTTCGGCCGCGATGTCTGGCAGGCCGGCACCGACGCCACGGTGATCACCAACGGCCACATCACCCTGCCCAGCACGCTGCGCGCGGTGACGGGTGACGTGACGGTCACCAGCACCGAGCAGTCGATCTACGTCGACCATGTGATCGCCGGCGGCGACGTGACGCTCACCGCCCGCCTGGGCGAGATCCGCGACGTGGTGCCTGCCCACGGCTTCACCTTCCTGCCGCTTTACACGGGTCATCTGGTCACCGCTGGCGGCGCCGTCACCATGCTGGCTGGGCAGGACATCACGCTGCCGCGCACGGTGCGCGCCTTCACCGGGCTGATCAGCCTGACGTCGACCGGTGGCGATGTCTACGCCCAGCAGGTGGATGCCGATGCCAACGACGTGCACATCCTGGCCAGCAAGGGCGCCATCCTCGAGTACGACAGCGATGCCGGTGCCGATGTCGAGGGCATCAACCTGCGGTTGCAGGCCAACAGCAGCATCGGCCTGGCCGACAACTTCCTCGAGATCGATTCGTCGAACCCCAGCGCCGGCTCGCTGTATGCCACGGCCACCGGTCCCGTCTTCATCACCGAGGTGTGGGGCGACCTGAACCTCGACAGCGTCACCTCGACCACCAGCAACGTCGACCTGACGGTGCTGGCTGGCGACCTGATCGACTGGTTTGCCGACAGCCTGGCCGATGTGCAGGGCAATACGCTGAACTTCATCGCCAGCGGCGCGCTGGGAGGCTTCTTCAACGATGTCGAGATCGACAGCCGCTACAGCACCACCAGCGTCGGCGTGGTCAATGCCATCGCGCCGACCGGCATTCACCTCACCGAGGTGGTGCAGGCGCTGTACGTGGGCAGCCTGATCAGCAGCGGCGGCCATGTGCGCCTGACCAGCCGCGACAGCCAGGCCAGCGGCGAACACATCGTCGTCGAGCAGGGCCGCAGCCTGGTGGCCGGCGGCAGCGTCACGCTGCAGGCCGGCGACGACCTCACGCTCGATGGCACGGTGACGGCCGGCGAGCGCTTGTTCCTGCAAGTGGATCACCACAGCGCTGATGAGTCCGGCGGCGTGGCCACGGTGGGCGCGGGCGTGTCGGGCGATCGGCCCGAGCTGCGTGGCGAGGAAGATGGCGACACCCTCGACATCAGTGCGCAATCGGCTGGCTGGACGGTCTACGGGGCCGGTGGTGCCGACACCCTCACCGGCGGTGCCGGCGCCGACGACCTGTACGGCGGCAGCGGCATCGACACGATCACCGGCGGCGCGGGCGACGACCTGATCGTGGCCGGCGCAGGTGCCGGCGGCACGCTGCGCGGCGGCGACGGCCACGACCGCATCTTCGGTTCGGACGACGGGCACGATGCGGTGGTGGGTGCCGGCCCTGGATTGGGTGACGTCATCCACGGCGACGCTGGCGACGACCAGATCTGGGCACTGGGCGGTGCCGACCAGATCGATGCCGGCGCGGGCGACGACTTCGTCGATGCCGGCACCGGCAGCGACACCGTCCATGGCGGTCTGGGCAGCGACCGCCTGCTCGGCAACCGAGGTGATGACCTGATCTACGGCCACTACCCCGAGGCGATGCTGAGCAGCCAGTCCTTGCCGGCCGACGACAACGCCAGCGACTGGATCGATGGTGAGTGGGGCGACGACACGCTGCACGGCAACGGTGGCGCCGACCATATCGAAGGCGGCTGGGGCCGCGACACGATCCACGGCGAAGCGGGCGATGACGAGCTGTTCCAGGGTTACGGCCAGAACGGCGTGATCTCGGGCGGGCTGGGTGACGACCTGCTGGTCGGCTCGGCCGATGGCGACGATGCGCTGCTGGGTGATGCGGGCGAAGACCGGCTGCAAGGGCTGGCCGGCAACGACCGGCTCGACGGCGGCGCCGACGACGACGTGCTCGAAGGCGGTGTCGGCGACGACCAGCTCGAAGGCGCCGCCGGCAGCGATCTGCTGCTGGGTGGCGCGGGCAACGACCTGCTGCTGGGCCACAGCGTCACGGCAGCGGGCGACGACAACGCGGTCGACTGGCTGTACGGCGACTTTGGCAGCAACGGCAACGAGGCCGGCAACGGCCGCGATCGCCTCTTCGGTCAGGGCGGCAACGACGTGCTGTTCGGCGAAGGCAGCGACGACCTGATCGAGGCGGTGGCTGGCATCGCCGTCACCGAGACCAGCGGCGGCAGCTCCAACCTGGTCGACTTTGGCGGCGGTGGTGATCTGGCCAGCTTCGTCGGGCCGGTGGTGCCCACCCCGGTGGTGGCGGCCGTGCCGGTGGACTTCAGCAACCCACGCGCCGCGGGCAGCCTGCCCGATGGCGTGCGCGGGGCCGGCCGCTGGGCCGACCTGAACGGCAGTGCCGCCGATGGTGCGGTCGATCGTGGTCTGGCGGGCGACATCGGTCTGTCGCAGGATGCCAGCGTGGCCAGCGGTGCGCTGGGCGCGGTGGTGGCCTGGAGCGACAGCCGCAGCGGCAACCTCGAGATCTATGCCGCACGCCACGATGGCGTGCAGTGGCAGATGCTGGCCGGCAGCGCCGCCCAGGGTGGCTTGTCGGCCACGCCGGATGGCGCATCGGCCCTGCCCAGCGTGGCGGTGGACGCCAGCGGCCAGCCGCTGGTGGCCTGGACCGAAACCGCCGCCGATGGCGGCAGCGACGTCCGCGTTGCCCGCTTCGATGCCGCCGCCAACGGCGGCGCTGGCGCGTGGGTGGCACTGGGCAGCTCGCTGTCTGCCAGCGGTGTGAGCGGCACCGGCCATGCGCTGGCCGCCAAGCTGGTGCTGACCGACAACGGCCCGGTGGTGGTGTGGACCGACGATGCCAGCGGCAGCGTGCGCATCTTCGCCAAGCTCTTCACCGATGGTGTCTGGCTGCCGCTGGGCACGCAGGTGACGGGCACCAGCTTCGGCCTGGGCGCCGGCATCGACGTGCGCGACCTCAGCGTGGCCGCCAGCGGCGCGCAGGTGGCGGTGGGCTACACGGCGGTGCAGGCCAACAGCGGCGTGCGCCAGGTGTATGTCACCGAGTACACGCCCAGCGCCAACGGCGCCACGCAAGGCGCCTGGGCCGGCCGTGCCGGCTCGGACACCGGCAACGGCGTGTCGGGCCAAGCGGCCGTGGCCGCGGTGCTGGAAGCCGTGCCGGGCTACCACGCGCAACCCAGCGTGGCCTACCAGGGTCGCGACTTGTTCGTGGCCTGGCAGGCCTTCTCCGACCAAGGTGCGTCGGTGGTCACCGCCAGGCTGGGCGCCACGGTGCTCAGCGTCACCGACCGCTTTGCCAGCCCCACGCGGCCGGGCCTGCCGCAGCTGGCCTCGGGCGGCGGCACGCTGCTGCTGGCCTGGGTCAACACTGCGCTGACCAACCAAGGCACCGACCTGTTCACCCGGGCGTGGGACGGCAACCATTTTGTCGAGATGCTCGACGGCGAGGCCCGCGCACCCGGCCTGTCGATCACCGGTGACCAGGCCCAGGGCTTGGCGCTGGCGATCAGCCCCGAGGGCAGCCCCACCGTGGCCTGGCAGGACGCCGCCCTGGGCAACCCCGAGGTACTGGTGCGTGGGCATGCGGCCACCGCCGGACGGGTGATGATCGCCAACGGCGAAGGTTTCAACACGGTGCAGGGCTACCTGGATGCCAACGACCTGGAGCCGGGCGACATCATCATCGTGCAAGGCTCGAACCCCGGCTTCACCGTGACGGCGGCCGACAGCGGCGTGCTGATCTGGGGCGCGCCGGGCAGCACCATCGACGGACCGGTCAGCATCGAGGGCGGCGCCGACGGCGTCACGCTGCAGCGGCTGGTCATCAACGGCACGCTCACGCTGGCGGGCGACAGCACCACCGTCACCGAGTCCACCGTGGACGAGGCCACGGCGCTGGCCGGCGGCCAGCACGCCAACCTCAACCACAACCACTTCAACGGCGGCGTCAGCGTGGCCGCGGGCGTGGACAGCGCGCAGTTGCGCTTCAATGCCATCAACCAGCGCAGCACCACCGGCCTGGTGATCAACGGCGGCACGGCGCTGGCGGTGCGTGACAACACCATCGTCGGCAACACCGCGGGCCTGCAGCTCGCCGGCGCGGCCAGCGGCCACATCGCCGGCAACACCGTCAGCGCCGTGACCACGGCGCTGGACATCGCCGCGGTCTTCACCGGCCGCATCGCGGCCAACCACGTCCAGGGCGCCGCCACCGGCGTGGCCTATGGCGTGGGCGCCGAGCTGGTGGGCAACTTCATCCACGGCAACACCGTGGGGGTGCGCACCTCCATCGCCGATGTCGCACAGGCTTTGGGTTATGTCGGTGCATCCGCTGCCGAGCCCAACGAGGTGCATGACAACGGCACCGGCATGGTGATGACCGGCGCCGTGATGCAGAACCAGATCGTGCGCGGCAATGCCATCGGCGTCAGCGGCTCGGGCACGCTGGGCGGCACCTCGCTGGCGCGCGCCAACCTGATCGAGGGCAATGCCACCGGCGTGTCGGCCTTCACCGGCACGGTGCAGTTCAACCGCCTGTCGGCCAACGGCACGGCGATTGCCGCCACCAGCGAGCAGCGCATCTGGCACAACCTGTTCTACCGCAACACCGACGTGGGCGTGCTGGTCAACGGCCGCAACGACGTGCGGGTGTTCAACAACACCTTCTACGCGCCCACCGGCGACAACCTGCGCGTGCTGGGCGCATCCACCGAGGTCGAGGCCCAGAACAACCTGCTGTGGGCGCTGGCTGGCTACAACTTCCACGTGGCCAACGACAGCCGCTTCGGCTTCTACAGCGACTACAACAACCTCTACGTCTCGGGCACCGGCCGAGTCGGCTTCTGGACCAAGGACTTCGCCGACATCGTCGACTGGCAGGCCGACCTGGCCCGCTTCGACCTGCACTCCATCGGCGGCACGGTGGGTGGCACCGGCATCGACCAGCGCTGGGCCGAGCCGCGTTTTGAAAGCCTGCTGGGCGACGACTTCCGACTGCGCGAGGTGCTGGCGCTGCAGCGCTTCTCGGCGCCCGGCATCGACCAGGGCAATGCGCTGGTCGACAACGGCCAGCCGCCGGCTTATGCCAACCTGATCACCAACCCGGGCTTCGAGGGCGCGCTCACCGGCTGGGAGACCAATGCCGGCGCCTCGGTGCGCGCGGCCACGCCGGTTGCTTACGAGGG
>MESD01000081.1:695-4123 GCA_001770815.1 Burkholderiales bacterium RIFCSPHIGHO2_12_FULL_69_20 | reverse complement strand
GCATCACGGTCACCGAGGCCGATGGCCAGGACGTCGAATTGCTGTTCGGCGGGCGCATCCGCATGGCTGCCGAAGCGCCTGTCGACCGCGGCGAGGCGCAGTTGATCTTCCGCGATTCGGGAGGCGACGTGCTGGCCACGGCCGTGGCCCAGGCCAGCGGCACCACCAACCGCTGGGAGCTGGTGGGCCAGCGCGCCGATGTGCCCTTCGGCACCCGCAGCGTGGAGTTTGTCTTCAAGACCAACCGTGACGGTGGTGGTGATGCCAATGGCTACTTCGATCAGGCCTTCCTCTACAAGGTGAGCGAGGCCATGGCCCCCGACGTGGGCGCCTACGGCCATGACACCACCGATGTGGCGGTGGCCGGTGCGCCGCGCATCGATCTGCGCTCGCCCGACCTGTACATGGACTGGGAGAAGTTCAAGCCCGTCAACATCCGTTGGGAGACCTTCGGCAACACCGACGATTCACCGGTGCGCATCGACCTGTACCAGGACAGCACCGACGGCCCGCGCTGGTTGGCCAACATCGTGGCGGCCACGCCCGATTCGGGCCAGTACACCTGGATTCCGGGCAATGCCGGCGTCGACTTCGGCACCTACGGCCTGCGCGTGCAGGTCTCGCTGGTGGCCAACCTGGCCGTGCTCGACCGCAGCCAGGAGCCGTTCACCGTGCCCGAGGACGGCACCCAGTTCTGGGTCGACGATCTCAGTGACGACAACGACCAGTACACCCCCGACGGCATCGGCGACAACCGCCACACCGGCAAACGCGCCGACGCGCCCAAGCCCAACCCGGTGAACCTGTTCCGGGTGTACGACCTGCAGGCCGGCGCCACCTTGTACGTCGACACCGGCGACTATCCGATGATCGATTCGGTGGCGCTGTCGGGCACCGTCAACCGGGGTCTGGGCATCGACGAAGGCTTCACGATGACCGGGCCGACCGACGAAGGCGCGTCGGCCACGCTGTTCCCGATCGTGCCCAACGAGCGTGCCTGGGCGCTGCTCGACCTGTCGGACACCGACTTCGTCTCCATCAGCCACCTGCGGCTGCTGGATGCGCAGCGTGGCATCCAAGTCGGCGGTGGCACCGAGAGCCTGGACCTCGACCACATCGTGGCCTGGGGCCACACGCAGGAAGGCATCCGTGCCGAGATGTCGTCGCCGCTGGCCACCTGGTCGAACCTCGACCTGCGCAACAACGGCGTATTCGGCAGCACCAGCGCGGCCGGCCTGTACATCAGCGGCACGCTGGGCGGGCTGGACACCGTCACCAGCGTGGGCAACCACGGCCACGGGCTGTACGCCTACTCGGGCAGCCTGGGCGCGGTGACCAACAGCAGCTTCACCGGCAACCGCTCGGGCGGCGCCTTCCTGTACTACGCCGGCGCCAGCCGGCTGCAGGGCAACCTGTTCCAGGGCAACGCCGGCACCGGCCTCACGCTCTACGCCAGCGGCAGCTCGCTGGTGGGCAGCACCGACCTGTCGGCCGGCCTTGGCAACCGCTTCATCGGCAACACCGGCCATGGCATCAGCTCCAGCGGCGGCAGTGTGCTGGTGGCCGGCAACGTGGCCAGTGGCAATACCGAGTCGGGGATCAACGTGTCCTCGGGCGACGTGCAGCGCAACGTGTCGTTCGACAACAAGCGCGGCATCGAGATCAGCAGCGGCACGGCCATCGACAACCGCACCTATCACAACACGCTCGAGGGCATCCACGCCAGCAACAGCACCGTCACCGGCAATACCAGCTACAGCAATGCCACCGGCCTCTACATGCAGAGCGGTGGCACTGCGCGCAGCAACCTGATCTACGCCAACAGCGGCCAGGGTGCGCTGTTGCAGTACGGCGGGCCGCAGTTCATCGGCAACACCGTCTACCAGCCGCTGGGCAACGCGGTGACGGTGCAAGGCAGCATCGACAACGCCAGGCTGATCGACAACATCCTGTGGACGCTCAACGGCTCGGCCATCGTGGTGGCAGCCGATTCGCAGGATGGCTTCGTCTCCGACTTCAACCTCTTCCAGGGCGCCGTGGGCGTGTGGCAGGGCACCCAGCGCAACAGCCTGGCGGCGTGGCGCAACGCGGCCTTCACCGACGCCAGCAGCCTGCATGCCGATCCGCTGTTCGTCGACATCGATGGTGCCGACGGCGTGCTGGGCTATGCCAGTGCGGCGCAGGACGGCCGCGACGACGACTTCCACCTGCAAAGCACGCACGGCAGCTTCCACGGTGGCTCGTTGGCCCCGGTGCTGGGCGTCGATGGCCTGCCCGCGGTGCAGGCCGGTGTGCTGACCAACGACAACGCCGATTCACCCGGCATCGACCGGGGTGCACTCGACCAGCCGTTTGCCAACGAGCCGGCCCCGAACGGCAACTACGTCAACATCGGCGCCGACGGCAATACCACGCTGGCCTCGCTGAGCCCGGCCACCTACATCCGGGTGATGAACCCCAACGGCGGCGAGACGCTGCCGCAGGACGACACCTTCACGGTGCGCTGGCGTTCGGCCGGCGTGGTGGGCAATGTGGCGCTCGAGCTCAGCACCAATGGCACCACCTGGGCCACGCTGGCCGACAACGAGACCAACGACGGCGTCTACAGCTGGACGGTGAGTGCCGCACAGTTTGCTGGCGGCAGCTACACGCTGCGCGTCAGCTCGGTCGATCAACCGACCGTCAACGACGTCTCGGACGCACCCTTCAACATCGCCTCGTCGATCTCGATCTTCTACGTCAATGACGGCGCGCTGCTGGGCGACGAGTACACCAGCGCGGTGGGCGACGACAGCAACGATGGCCGCACCGCCGCCACGCCCAAGGCGTCGCTGCAGGCGCTGCTCAACGCCTACGACATGAAGCCGGGCGACCTGGTGCTGGTGGACACCGGCAGCTACACGCTGACCACCAACCTGGCCATCGCCGCGCAGGACGCGGGCGTCACCATCCGCGGTGCGGTCAACCACGCCACGGTGCTCAACCGCGCCAACACCAACAGCGGGCAGTACGTGGTGCAGCTGGCAGGCGTCACCGACGTCACGCTGCAGCACCTGGTGCTGACCGGTGGTTCGTACGGGCTGTTCGTCACCGACAACGGCGGTGCGCACCGCTTCGCGCTGGAAGACAGCGAGGTCACCGGCAACACCAGCTACGGCATCTATGTCGGCAACAACGTGGACGACGGCCGCATCAGCGGCAACACCGTTCACGACAACGGCAACATCGGCATCTACGGTTACGCGCCGACGCGGCTGCAGATCAGCGGCAACCACGTCTACGAGCAGTCCACCGGCATCTACGTCTACTCGGCCGGCGATGAAGCCAACGACGGCGCGGTGGTCAGCGGCAACTGGCTGCACGACATCAGTGGCACGGGCATCCAGGTCTACTACGAAGGCGTGATTCACGACAACGAGGTGTGGGCG
>MESD01000081.1:0-666 GCA_001770815.1 Burkholderiales bacterium RIFCSPHIGHO2_12_FULL_69_20 | reverse complement strand
GCTGGCGCACGACAACACCGTGTGGGGCAACACCACCGGCATCGGCGGCAGCAGCAGCACGCTGCTGGACAACACGGCCTACGCCAACAGCACGGGCATCCAGGCCGGCAGCAGCACGGTGGTGGGCAACCGCCTCTACGACAACACCATCGGCGTGCGTGACAGCGGCTCCAACCTGATCCGCAACAACCTGCTGTGGGACAACAGCACGGCGGTGCACATCAGCGGCGGGCGCACCGGCGACGACACCCAGGGCTTCGTCAACAACACCATCACCCAGACCGGCGGCACGGCCATCCTGGTCAACGGCGGCGCCAACAACGTGCGGCTGCGCGACAACATCGTCGACCTGCGCGACGTGGTCACCAGCGACGCGCTGGGCAACGAGCTGCGCAGTGGCGCCACGGCGATCTCGGTGGCGCCGGACAGCGAGGCGGGATTCTCCAGCGACTACAACCTGTTCCGCGCCGACACCGCCTCGGTGCTCACGCGCTGGGAAGGCCGGGCATTCACGGCGCGTGCCGACTGGCTGTATGAAACCGGGCAAGACCTCAACAGCCGCGTGGCCGTGCCGCAATACACGGATGAGAACGGCGTGGACGGTCTGTCTGGCTGGTCATCCGATCCGGTGGGCGCTGCGGTGGTGGTCGACGACGGTGACGCTGG
>MESD01000080.1 GCA_001770815.1 Burkholderiales bacterium RIFCSPHIGHO2_12_FULL_69_20 | reverse complement strand
TGTGCACCTTGTTTTCCATCGTGCGCACCTTCAGGCCGGCGGCGTCGCTGGCGCTGTGGATGGCGCGCTTGTTGTTGGTCATGTGGCGAAAGCCGTTTTCGCCCCAGGCCAGGCCGACCAGGCCCTTGGCCTGCATCTTCTTGAGCACCTCCTGGCCGATAGCGCCGTCCATCACCTTGCGCGCATGGTCGTAGCTGCGGAACAGGAAGGGGATGTCGAAGACCTTGGTCTCGGCAACGAAGTTGCCCAGCGGGCCGGTGGAGGTGTTCACCAGATCCTGCGTGCCCAGCTGCACCGCTTCGATCATCTCGCGCTCGCCGCCCAGCGCCGAGCTGGGGAAATGCTGGCAGGTGTAGCGGTTGGCGGTGCCTTTGGCGATCTCGTCGCACAGCACCGTGGCGCCCACGCCGTAGTGCGAATCCTTGGGCGGCGTGTAGCCGATCTTCAGCACGGTCTGGGCGGCGGCGGGCGCCATGGCGGCGGCCAGGGTGGCCATTGCGGACAGGCGGATCAAGGAATGGCGGTTCATGGCAGTCTCCAGTGGTCTTGGGTGGGGTAGGCAGATGCAAGCAAACGCCACGGAACCGGCTCGGCCGGGCCGTTGGCGTTGCCCCCTTGAGGGGGCGCGCGAAGCGCGTAGGGGGTGGGTCAGGTAATCCGGCGGATGCTCTCGGCGATCTCTTCGCGATCGAACACCTGCTTCCAGTCGTCGCGCATCAAGCGCGGCTTGCCGAAGGTGATGGCCTTGTTGCAGGCGTCCGAGAACTGGCCGGGGATCTGCTTGAAGATCACCGCCGACAGAATGGTCATGTGGCCCAGCAGAAAATCGCGCGCACAGTCGGCCGGCACGCCGCGCGCCACCACCTCGTCCATCGCCTCGCGCATCACGTCGAGCAGGGTCGCGCCCACGGTCTCCGACAGGCCCGGCTCCAGCAGCGCCATCTGCTCGACCGTCACCCGGTACGAGCGCAGGATGGGCGCGTAGATGGTCTTGGCGATGGCCTCACCCAGGTCGAAGGCCGCATCCGGGCCCTGCATCAGCGCGCTGACCACCGACTGCGGCGCCGTGACGCCGCCGAAGTAATCGGGCGCGCCGGCCACGTGCACCTCGGGGCTGAAGATGCTGGGGTGGCAGGGATGCGCCACGAAGTACACGAGGTCGGGCCGCACCGGCAGGTGGCCGGCAAAGGGCGCAGCGGCGTCCAGCGTCATCACCATCGTGCCGGCGGGCAGCTGCGGCGCGATCTCGGCGGCCAGCCGGCCGATCAGGGTGTCGGGCACCGCCAGGATCACCACGTCGGCGCCCTTGAGCGCCACCTCGGCGGCCACGCAATCGAGGCCGGTCTGATCCTTCAGCCGCTGGCGGCCGGCGGCGCCGGGCTCCACGTGGCGCACCTCGTAGGCCGATCCCACCAGGTTCTTGGCCAGGCGCACGCCCATCTTGCCGCCCGCGCCAAACAGCGCAATCGTCGTCATGTGAGTCCTTCGGGTGGTGCTGCAGACAGGCGCTGCCGATTGCATTGGCCTAGTGGCGTAATGGTATGACGAGTATGCCAGTTGGATCGGCGGGTTTTCCCCAGGCCTTGCGGCGCCAGGTGCGGCCGGGCCCTGCACCCGCTTCGATTGCATGGGGATCGGCACGCCGCGCAGCACCTCCGCGCCAAGGCCAGCCCACCCCCTCGACCAAGGCCCCCGCATGACCCTCCACCTGCACGCATTCGACACCCCCAACGCCCGCAAGATCAGCGTGGCACTCGAGGAGATGGGCCTGCCTTATGAGGTGCACGTCGTCGACATCACCCAGGGCGAGCAGTTCGACCCGGCCTTCCTGGCCATCAGCCCGAACAACAAGATCCCGGCGCTCGTCGACACCGACGGCCCGGCGGGCGCGCCGATCAGTGTGTTCGAGTCGGGCGCGATCCTGCTGTACCTGGCCGAGAAGACCGGCCAGTTCCTGCCCAAAGATCCAGTGGCGCGCGTGGCGGTGCAGCGCGGGTTTGCGGTGCCGCTGCGCCGCGGCTGAGGCACTGACGGCGGCGGGGCCGTCAGTCCCAGGCAATCAGTCCCTGGCCATCAGTCCCTGGCCATCAGCGCCGGCCCGTCAGCCCGGCCCCGCGTCGGCGGGCCCGGCCACCCCGGCCACCCCGGCCACCTGCCGCAGCTGCTGGGCCTGCACCTTGCCCGCGTCGAACTCGGCTCGGCGGCGGCTGATCTCGTCGGGTGTGAGGCGATCAACATTGCTGTAGTCGAGCTTCCAGTCGGCGCTGTCGCTCCAGCGCAGCGGCGACTGCACCGTGGTGCGGGCCGCCGGCGCCGATTCAAGCAGGCGCAGCGCCAGGTCGAGCGTGAGGGCCTGCGACGCCGGATCGTGCGGCCGCCCGGCCGCATTGCCCAGCGGAAAGTCGGAGAACAACAGCCGCGGCACGCCCACCCGCTCGACGATGTCCTTGGCGCAGCCCATCAGCACGGTGCTGATGCCATTGGCTTCGAGCAGGCGGGCGACCAGGCTCAGCGTCTGGTGGCAGACGGGGCAGTTGGCGACCAGGATCGCCGCATCAGCGCCATCGGCCTGGCAGCGCGCCAGGATCTCGGGGCCGTCGACTTCCATCGTCACCCGCTGGCTGCGGTTGGTCGGCGCGCCGTGGAAGCGCAGCGCCAGCGCGCCGACACGCCCCGCCGCCGCCAGGCGCCGCAACTCGGGCAACGGAAAGTAGCTGCCCGGGTCGGCCGCGGTGGTGTGCTGGCGGTCGATCGCCACATGCGAGATGCGCAGGTCATGGTCTTGCGCGGTGTCGCCCGAGTACACCGTGTAGAACTTGGCGCCGGCGTTGTAGGCCGCGCCGGGGCCCTGGTCGCCCTGCCCCGGCTGGAACGGCGCCGCGGTGGTGATCAGCGCGATGCGGCTGCGCGCCAGCGGCCGGGCCAGCGGGTGAAACGGCACCTGCGTGAAGTGCGCCCACTGGTACGGCGCGCCATAGCCCAGCGCCTGGTAGTAGTCGCGGATGCGCTGCAGGTAGGGGATGGGCAGGTCGTGGCTGGCGGGTGGGTTGAAGTCCATGGCGGCATCATCGTGCATCGCAGATTCTGCGCACCGCATGGCGCCAGGCCGGCATGCCCACCGTGACCATCAACGCCGAACCTGCTGCGCCCCAAACGCGGCCAGTGCCGCCAGCAAGCGCTGGGTGGCGACATGCGCCGCCGCCGCGCCACCGGCCGGGTCGTCGGTGGCGGCGGGTTCGGTCTGATCGAACTCGCGCCAGGCGATCACGCGGCGCGTCGCGCTGTCGAGCAGCACCGCGCGCAGCGTCAGCCGCAGCTGGCTGGGGCGGGTGCTGAAATCCTGCTGCAGCCGAAGCAGCTCGGTCTCCAGCCGCAAATCGCCGCTGGCCGCCGACGGCGCCAGCAGCACGGCCCGAAAGGCGCCACTGTCCTGCAGCGCACGCACCAGCAGCGGCGCCAGCATGCGCGCCGGCGTGTCGACCCACTCGTTGAAGGCGAACGACGCCAGCGCCTGCGGCTGCTGCAGGTAGACCATGTGCACGCTGTCGTGGCCCGGCGCGGCACGCGGCATGGCCACCACCAGCACCGGCGCATCGGCCGCAGGCGAGCGGGCGATCACGCGCGGTGCCGCGCCATCGAGCGTGTAGCGCACCGGCGCGGCCGGCGGCTTGGGCAGCAGCGAGGCACCGCAGCCGGTGAGCAGCGCCATCGCCAGACCGCACAGGCCGCACAGGCCGGCCCGCAGCAGGGCTTGCGGGCGGGTGCTGATGCGGTGATGGCTGGGCATGGGGACGGTCATGGGGACAGTCATGGTCTGGCGCTTTCTCCGGGGCCCGGTCGGGGGGCGGGACGGCCGACCAGCAGGCTGTTCGGGCTGCCCGCGGTCTGCTCGCTCAACAGCCGCACCGACGCCGACAGCTGGCTCAGTTCGGCCATCAGGCGTGCCAGCTCGGGCAGGATGTCGGCGCCCAGCTGCTGCACACCGCTGGCCGCGGCATCGGCCGCACGGCCGGCCTGCATGCTGGCCGCGCCGGCAGCGGTGGCCATGCGCTCGACGGCCACCGCGCTGGCGGCAATGCGCTCCAGCGTGGGCGCCAGCTGCTCGCCGGCCTGGGCGACCAGCTGCGCGGTGCGCGCGGCGTCGGTGATGCCTGCGCGCAGCGCACCCTGCTGGCCGGCCAGCGTCCGCGCCAGCACCGCGGTGTCGGCCAGCATGGACTTCAGCGCCGCGCGGTTGTCGGCATCGAACACCGCGTTGAGGTTGTTCGACACGCGGTCGATGTTGGCCAGCACGTTGGTCAGCACGTTCTCCAGCCGCGCGCTCAGCGAGGGCTTGAACGGGATGGTCGGCACCACGCCGTCGGACACGGCCACCAGCGCGGGCGCGGCCGCGCTGCCGCCGCTCAGCTCGACATAGGCGATGCCCGTCAGCCCTTGCGTCTTGAGCACCGCCACGCTGTCGCGCTTGACCGGCGTGCCGCGCACGATGAGGAAATCAAGTCGCACCTGCTGCGAGTTGTTCGGGTCGATCTGGATCGCGCTGACCTTGCCCACGTCCACGCCCAGCAGCTTGACCGGCGCGTCCAGGTTCAGCCCCGCCACCGATTCCTCGATGAAGGCCTGGTAGCGGTCGACCGGCTCGCGCCCGCCCAGCCCGGCGGCCAGCCACAGCACCGCCGCCACCAGCACCGCGCCCAGCACCAGCACGAAGGCGCCGACGAGTGTGTAGTTGACCTTGTCGTCCATGTCGGTGGGTGTCCTGCTAGGCCAGCGCGGGTGCCGGGGCCTTGGCCTTGGCCGAGCGGCGCCGGTCGGTGAAGTAGCTGCTGACGATCGGGTGATCATGGTGCGACAGCTCGTCCATCGTGCCCAGCGCCAGCACCCGGCCTTCGCCCAGCACCGCCACGCGGTCGCTCACCTGCCACAGCAGGTCAAGGTCGTGGCTGACGATCACGATGGTGGGCCCGAACAGCTTGTGGGTGTGCAGGATCAGCTCGTCGACACCGGCCGAGCTGGCCGGGTCCAGCCCCGAGGTGGGCTCGTCGAGGAACAGCAGCTCGGGGTCGAGCGCGATGGCGCGTGCCAGCGCCGCGCGCTTGAGCATGCCGCCGCTCAGCTCGCCGGGGTGCTTGAGCCCGGCATCGGGCGGCAGGCCGGTGAGCGCCAGCTTCCATTCGGCGATCTGGTCGATCAGACCATCGTCGAGCGCGCTGTGCTCGCGCAGCGGCAGGCCGACGTTCTCGCGCACGGTGAGCGCGCTGAACAAGCCGCCGCGCTGGAACATCACGCCCCAGCGCCGCCGCAGGGCCAGCGCCTGCGCCGCATCAAGCGTGGCCACGTCCTGGCCGAACAGCCGCACGGTGCCCGAGCTGGGCCGCTGCAGCCCGATCATCTCGCGCAGCAGCACCGATTTGCCCGAGCCGCTGCCGCCGGCCAGCCCCAGGATCTCGCCACGCCGCACGGTCAGATCCAGCCCGTCGTGCACCACGTGGCTGCCAAAGCGGGTGCCGATCTGCTGCAGCTCGATCACGGCGTCGCGGGTGTCGGTCATCTCACAACCCGAGCAGGTTGAAGGCGATCGAGAACAGCGCGTCGACCACGATCACCAGAAAGATCGCCTGCACCACGCTCAGCGTCGTCTGCCGGCCCACGCTGTCGGCACTGCCCTGGGTGCGAAAGCCCTGGAAGCAGCCCACCATCACGATGATCAGCGCAAACACCAGCGACTTGCCCACGCCGATCAGCAGCGCCGAGCCCTGCATCACGCGGCCGAAGCGGTCGGCAAACTCGCCGAAGCCGATGCCCAGCTGCGAGCGCGCCATCACCATGCCGCCGAACACGCCGGCCAGGTCGGCAAACACCGTCAGCAGCGGCAGCGCCACGGCCAGTGCCAGGATGCGCGGCAGCACCAGCCGCTGCAGCGGATCGATGCCGATGGTGCGCATGGCGTCGATCTCCTCGGTGACGACCATGGTGCCGATCTGCGCCGCGTGCGCCGAGCCCGAGCGCCCGGCGATGATGATGGCGCTGATCAGCGGCGCAAACTCGCGCAGCATCGCGTAGCCCACCAGCTCGACGACGAAGACGTTGGCGCCGTAGTGCCGCAGCTGGTCGGCGCCCTGGTAGGCCACCACCACACCAAGCAGGAAGGCGGTGACGCCGATGATCGGCAGCGCGTCGAAGCCGCCGATTTCGATTTCGTGCAGCACCGCACGCCAGCGCATGCGCCGGGGGTGGCGCAGCAGGTTCAGCGCGCCCAGCGCCACCCGGCCGACAAAGGCCAGGAAGTGAATCGCCTGCTGCAGCGCCGCCAGCGTCTGCCGCCCCACTTGCTGCAGCCCGCTGCGCCGCGGCGGCTGTGGCAGCGCCCCGGCCACGCCGGCCTGCACCTGCGCCATCAGGCCGCTGGCCTGCGCCGGCCAGCCCCGCAGCCGGGGCGTGGCCTGCTGCGCGTGCAGCCAGCGCTGCAGCACCCAGGCGCCGGCGCTGTCCATCGCCACGATCTGCGCGCCGTCCAGCAGGGTGGGCGCCGGCTCGGCCGCGGGCGGGGCGGCCAGCGGGGGCAGTGCGCCCAGACCGCGCAGCGTCCAGGCGCCACCCAGCACCCACTCACCCGGTTGCACGCGGGTCAGCGTGGCGGGAGCGGGGGTGCCGGCGGGGCGTGCGGGGCGTGCGGGCAAGCTCATGACCATGCAGTGTGCCGCGATGCAGCCGCCCTGTCTGTCTGCTGGCGCACCCGTCACCCGCCCGCGTGGGCCGCCGCACAGACCCGCGCCGGCCGCCGCGTTATAAGCCGCTGATGGCCAGCGGGGCATTGCCCGCCGAAGGAACCTGATCTGCCCATGCCTGACCGCCCCCTGAAATGGCTGGCCGCCACCGCCCTGTCGCTGCTGGCTGCGGTGGTGCTGGCGTTGCTGGTGCTGGCCCTTGTCGGCTGGAACTGGGCGCGTGGCCCGCTGCAGGATCTGGCGCTGGAGAAGACCGGCCGCGCGCTGCTGATCGGTGGTGATCTGAAAATGCATTGGGCCTGGCCCGCGCCGCGCCTGCAGGCCCAGGCGGTGCAGTTTGCCAACCCGCCGTGGGCCAGCGCCCCGCAGATGCTGAGCGCCGATGCGGTAGACCTGGGCGTCGACCTGCCCACGTTGCTGCGCGGCCGGCTGGCCTTCACCGAGCTGCGGCTGACGCGCCCGCGGATGTTCCTGGAGCAGGCCAGCGGCGGGCGCAAGACCTGGCTGCTGGACCGCCTGCAGACCGACGAATCGGCGCGCCTGCACATCGAGCGCGTGCAGCTCGACCAGGGCGAGCTGAGTTACGCCGACCCCGCGCGCAAGACCGCCGTGCGGGCCACGCTGTCCACCGTCGATGCGGCCACGCTGTTCAAGGCCACCGGCCAGTACGAGGGGCTGCCGCTCAGTGCCGAAGGCCGCGGTGGCACGGTGCTGGCGCTGCGCGATCAAACCCTGCCCTACCCGCTGACGCTGGTGGCCACGCTGGGCCGCACCCGCGTGCAGGCCGAGGGCAGCGTCACCGGCCTGCTCGAACCCAGCGCCGTCGACCTGCAGATCACCGTGCAGGGCGACAGCCTGGCCTCGCTGTTTCCGATCATCGGCATCGGCCTGCCGCGCACACCGGCCTACCGCACCACCGGCCACCTGGTGCGCAGCGGCACGCTGTGGCGCTACGACGCCACCGCCGCCAAGGTGGGCCGCAGCGACCTGGCCGGCAGCCTGCAGGTCGAGACCGCCGGCGCGCGGCCGATGCTCAGCGGCGCCCTCACCTCGCGCCGGCTGGACCTGGCCGACCTCGGGCCCGCGATCGGCGCCGTTCCCGCCGCAGCGGGCAGCGCGTCCAGACGGGTGCTGCCCGAGCTGCCGCTGGCCACCGACCACTGGGACAGCGTGAATGCCGATGTCACGCTGAAGGCCCAGTCGCTGTTGCGCGACAAGGCGCTGCCGCTGGAGAACCTGCAGCTGCGCCTGCGACTGGACGACCGGCTGATGACGCTGGACCCGCTGGACTTCGGCCTGGCCGGCGGCCGCCTGAAGGCGCAGGTCACGCTGGACGGCCGCAGCACGCCGCTGCGCGGCAACGCCCGGCTGCAGCTGCGCGGTGTGCAACTGGGCCAGCTGCTGCCGACGGTCGACCTGAGCAAGACCAGCATCGGCCAGCTCAACGGCGATATCACGCTGGCCGGCCAGGGCGCGTCGGTGGGCCGCATGCTGGCCACGGCCGACGGCCGGATCAGCCTGGTGGCGCAGAACGGCGAGATCAGCCGGCTGATGATGGAACAGATCGGCCTGCACCTGCTGGAGATCCTGCAGCTCAACCTGACCGGCGACAAGACCGTGCCGCTGCGCTGCGCGGTGGCCGATTTCGATGTGGCACGCGGCGTGATGCAGGTGCGCGCGCTGGTGCTCGACACCAGCGTCAACACCGTGGTCGGCAACGGCCGCATCGATCTGGCGAAGGAGACCTTCGACCTGCGCTTCGTGCCGCGCACCAAGGTCAGCAGCCTGGTGGCCTTGCGCGGTCCGGTCTACCTCACCGGCCCCTTCGCGCGGCCGGTGGTGCGGCTGGACACCGCGCGCATCGTTGCGCGCGGCGCCGGTGCGCTGGCGCTGGGCCTGCTGAACCCGCTGCTGGCGCTGCTGCCGCTGTTCGAGCCCGGGCCGGGCGCCGACAGCCCCTGCGCCGAGTTGGTGCGCGAGGCGCAGTCGAAGGCCCCGCCGGCCAAACGTTGACCCATCGCTGACCGGTGTGCGTCCACAAACCGATGTCGATGTCGATGTCAGCGTCGACAGCCCGCCCGAAGCCGGCACCCGGCACCCGCGCTCAAACCCGCAACTGCTTCGCCGCAAAGGCCCAGGCCATGCGCGAGGCATCGGGGCCGCTTGCGTCGCTGAAGGGCTGACTGGCGCCGGCCGACAGGCCGGCGATGACCCCCCGCGTGCGGTCCACCGGGTACAGCAGGCACACCTGGTCGACGGCTTTCAGGATCAGCGCGGCCTCGCCGAAGGCGCGGCCCGAGGTGGTGTCGAACCAGTTCCAGCAGCCCTGCGAGTTGCTCAGCCGATCCTGCTCGGGGTAGAGCACCAGAAAGCGCTCACGCTGGGCGACGCGGTTCATGCGCGTGCTGGCGGCAAAGCTGTTGCCGTCCTGGCCGCAGCCGTGCCGCATCACCATCAGCGGCAGGCGCTCGCCGGCGGTCATGTCGGGCGGGCGGTAGAGCCTGAAGCGCCGGGCGGTGGCGTGCGCCGCGCCACCGCGGGTTTCAGCGCCTTGGCCAGGCTGCGCGAGCCCGACTTCACCGCGCTGCGGGTGAAGGCCACCACGCTGCGCTCGACCAGCTTGGCCCAGGGCGACTTGCGCAGCCGCTTGCTCATCGGCCCGCCGCCGCGCGGTGCTGCACAGCCAGGCGCCAGCCACCCCGAACCCCGGCCATGACGCGCCACCTGCACGGTGTGCGAGCGCACAGACCGCAACGCCCTGAGGTCCCAGGCTGTGCAGCTTGCCATCCACGCGCGGGCCGATCGACAGCCCCCCGCGGCTGGCCGCCAGCCACCCTGGCGGACCGCGTCCGATGGGTTCTTCTGCCTGCCAAGGATTGCACCATGCACCTCTCCATCTGGTTGATCGCCTCCCTGCTGGTCCTGCCTGCGCTGGGGCTGGCCGCCTGGTCCTGGCAGGCCATGGCCCGGGTCAACGCCGACCTGCAGTCCGTCAACGGTCTGGAGGGCCTGCAACTTGAACACTGATCGCCACACGCTTGCCCGCCCGCGCCGAAGCCGGCATCTGCTGCTGCTGTGCGGCCTGGGCGCGCTGCTGCTCGCTGCCTGCGACCGACGTGATGCCGACAGCGCCGCGCCGCCGGTGAAACCGGCCAGGATCGAGATGGGCATGACACCCGCCAGTGCACTCGGCACCTCGGTGCCCGCGGCCGACAGCGTGCTGAGCCCGGCGCCCGGCGCCTCGCAGCCAGGCGCTGCGGCGGCCCGGTCCAATACCGGGATGACGGCGGCCCAGGAATCCAGCGCCATGCCCATGGCCGGGCAGAACAACGACCACTCGGCGCCGGTGGCCACCGGCAAGCGCGCCAGCAGCCCCTGAGCGCCGGTCGGTCACGGCCTCACAACGTCATCGCGCCGCCGCCAGCAGGCGCGGCAGATCGGCCCGAGCCATGTGCCAGACGGCGTGGCCACCCAGCGTCAGCAAGGCCAATGCGGCTGCCGCGGTTGTTGCCAGCAGCCAGGGTGGGGGTCGGCCAAGCCGGCGCAGGCGGTGCATGGCGGCGATGGTGGCCGGGAAGGCGCCCATCGGTCTGTGGCTCACCCCACAGACCTCGGTGGCCCACCCGCACCAGACTGGCCCATGAACCACCCCACACCCGCCCGCCCGACGCTGCCCGCCACCCTGGCGCAGCAGCAATCCGACTTCACCGCGGAGGGTGCGCCGCCGCCCGACATGCCGCCTGACATGCCGCCCAACCTGCCGATCGGCGACCCCCCGCTGACGCCGGTGCTGCCGCCGGCGGTGCCCCCACTCACGCCGCCGCTGGTGCCGCCGCCCACGCCGCCGTTGATGCCTGACGTGGGTCGTTAGCCGGCCCGGCCTCGGGCCAGATCACACGAGGCCACGCCAGGTCACGCGCGCGGCGGGCCGACCATGGCCGCCGGCTGCACCCAGGCGTCGAAGTCCTCGGCCGTCACCGCCCCCAGCGCGATCGCCGCCTCGCGCAGGTTGCTGCCTTGGGCATGGGCCTGTTTGGCGATGGCCGCCGCCCGGTCGTAGCCGATGTGCGGCGCCAGCGCAGTCACCAGCATCAGCGATCGGTTCATCAGCTCGGCGGTGCGCACGGTGTCGGCCGCCAGGCCGTCGACGCAGTGGCTGGCAAAACTGGCCATCGCATCGCCCAGCAGCAGCAGGCTGTCGAGCAGGTTGGCGGCGATCAGCGGCTTGTAGACGTTGAGCTCGAAGTGCCCCTGGCTGGCCGCAAAGCCGATCGCCACGTCGTGGCCCATCACCTGGGCGCAGACCATGGTCAGCGCCTCGATCTGGGTCGGGTTCACCTTGCCCGGCATGATCGAGCTGCCGGGCTCGTTGGCCGGCAGCCGCAGCTCGCCCAGGCCCGCGCGCGGCCCGCTGCCCATCAGGCGGATGTCGTTGGCGATCTTGGTCAGCGCCACGCTCAGCGTGCGCAGCGCGCCGTGCAGGCTCACCAGCGCCTCGTGGCCGGCCATCGCCGCAAACAGGTTGGGCGCCACCACGAAGGGCGCACCCAGCCGCGCCGCCAGCAGCGCCGCCACCCGGGCGCCGAACGCGGGGTGGGTGTTCAGCCCGGTGCCCACCGCGGTGCCGCCGATGGCCAGCGCGTGCACCGCCGGCAGGGCCTGGCGCAGCGCCGCCTCGGCCAGCGCCAGCTGCGCGTCGTAACCACCGAACTCCTGCCCCAACGTCACCGGCGTGGCGTCCTGCAGGTGGGTGCGGCCGATCTTCAGCACGTCCGCAAACTCGACCGCCTTGCGCTGCAGCGCCGCACGCAGGCGGCCCAGCGAGGCCAGCAGCGGCTGCGCCATCACCACCGCCGCCAGGTGCATGGCGGTGGGGAAGACATCGTTCGACGACTGCCCCAGGTTGACATGGTCGTTGGGATGCACAGTCCGCTCGACCACCACCGCGCCCACCACCGTGCCCACCGGTGCATCGCCCAGCGCCTGACAGGCCAGATGAGCGACCACCTCGTTGACGTTCATGTTGCTCTGCGTGCCCGAGCCGGTCTGCCACACCGACAGCGGAAACTGGTCGTCGAACTCACCCGCCGCCACGCGCGCGGCTGCCGCCGCAATGGCATCGGCCCGCGCAGCGTCCAGCAGGCCCAGGCCCTGGTTCACCTCGGCGGCGGCCCGCTTGATCTGGGCCAGCGCGTGGATGATCTCGGCCGGCATGCGCTGGTGGCCGATGGCGAAGAAGCGCCGGCTGCGCTCGGTCTGCGCCGCCCACAGCGCCGCCGCGGGCACCTCGATGGCGCCGAAGCTGTCGGTCTCGGTGCGGGTGGGTTCGGGCGGGTTGGTGGTCATCGCAGGGCCGGTGGCAGGGGTCGGTTCATCGTACAGGCCACGGCCCGGGCGTGGGCTGCCGCACAGACCCGGGCGCCGACGATCGCTAACGTGCCATATGAGCTGCCGGAAATCGGCTCGACGACCGCTGGCGCCGCACCGGAATGCAGCGGCCAGATCCCGACCGCAGGCGCCGCACAACCCGTCCGGCCCGGTCCACTCCACGAGGATTCATCATGACCACGAACTACGTCACCCGCGACAACTTCGGCATGTACGCCAACAAGGACGACGGCCCCGGCCCCGAACTGATGGGCGCCAACACCCTGCTCGGCAACGACGTCTACAACGCCGACGGCGAAGACCTGGGCGACATCCAGGAATTCATGCTCGACATGGCCAGCGGCAAGATCGCCTATGCGGTGCTGTCCTTCGGCGGCCTGCTGGGCATGGGCGACAAGCTGTTCGCCGTGCCCTGGGCTGCGCTGACGCTGGACACCGAGAACCACCGCTTCACGCTGAACGTGCCGAAGGTGGCGCTCAACGATGCGCCGGGCTTCGACAAGGCCAACTGGCCGACCATGTCGGACAAGACCTGGGCCAGCGGCGTGCACAAGTTCTACGGCACGCCCTACAGCGCCGACTGATCTGGGTTGAACCCGGCTGAACCGGCGCCGGGGGCCAGCACGATCAGGCCCCCGGCGCTGGCACGTCTGCGTCAGGCAGCCGGGGCAAGGTCACGACGAAGCGGCTGCCCTGGCCATCACCCGCACTGTCGGCCGCCACGCTGCCGCCCAGCTCGTTGACCAGGAAGCGCACCACCGGCAGGCCGATGCCCACGCCCACGCCGTTGAAACCGATCGTGCGGCTGTCCTGCACGAAGGGCTCGAACAGGCCGGACATGGCCTCGGGCGTGATGCCGATGCCGTCGTCGGCCACGCTGATGCGCACCTGATCGCCGGCCACGGCCACCTCGACACGGATGGTGCCGCGCTCATGCGAGTACTTCGAGGCGTTGTCGAGCAGGTTGCGCAGGATCTGCGACAGCCGCTCGGGGTCGGCCTTCACCCACACGGCCGGCGCCAGCGGGCCGACCCGCAGGCGCTGGTCTCGCAAGGCGATCGCCGGCTGGCATTGATGCACTTCCTGGGCGATGACCGCACCGACGTCGCTGCCCGGCTGGGTGCCCCCCGGTGCGGCGCGGCCGGCGCGCGACAGATCGTTGGCGGCGGCCACCAGCCGCGCCATGTGCGTGACCTGCTGCTCGATGATGGCGCGCACCCGCGGCAGCAGCGGCTCGTCGCTGCGGGGCCGGCCCAGCAGCGCGCTGGCCAGGCGCACCGGGGCCGATGGGTCGGCCAGTTCGTCCACCACCGCGGCCATCAACTCGGCCTGGCGCTGCTGCGCACGCTCGGCCGCCGCCTGCAAGGCGCGGGCATCCAGCGCCGCCAGCACCAGGCGCTCGTTGGCCTCGCGCAGATCGGCGTTGCGCTGCGCCTGCTCGGTCAGCGCCTGCGCGTGCGGCGTCGGGCGCGGCGGTGCGGCCGGCGCGTCGCCGCCGGTCGGCGCCTCGCCGTGGAAGGCAAAACCGCCGGGCCCGCGGTGCTTGGCGCGGTACATCGCCGCGTCGGCATGGTCGATCAGCGTGGTGGCGTCGTCGCCATCGTCGGGGTACAGGCTGATGCCGATGCTGGCAGTCAAATGCAGGTCCTGGCCACCGGCGTGGCAGGGCGCCGCCAGCGCCTGCTGCAGGTGGTAGGCAACCAGGGCCACGTCGGCGCGCTGCGACACCTCGGTCAGCAGCAGCAGAAATTCATCGCCGCCATGCCGGCTGACCGTGTCGGCCTCGCGCAGCGCACCCGAGAGCCGCTGCGCCACCTGCTGCAACACCGCGTCGCCCACGGCATGGCCCAGCGTGTCGTTGACCGACTTGAAGTCGTTCAGATCGAGAAACAGCAACGCCAGCCGCGTGCCCTTGCGCTTGGCCGTGGCCATGGCCTGGTTCAGGCGGTCACGCAGCAGCAGGCGGTTGGGCAGCTGCGTCAGCGGATCGATGTCGGAGGTGCGTGGCGCCTCGTTCAGCGCCCGCCGGGCGGCCAGGGCATCGGCCTGGCTGAGCAGGGCCGCCACCACCAGCTGCTCGTTGGCCTGCACCACCTGCTCGGCCCGGCTGTGGCTCAAGCGGGCCTCGGCCACCACCACCTCCTGCAGCAGGCGCAGCAGCACCGCCCGCGCCGACTCCACCTTGCCCTGCACCCGCGACAGGGTGCGCTCGGCCGCGGCGGTGGCGTCGCTGGGTGATTCGGGCTGGCTGGGCAGGTCGTTCACGGCGGTCCCTCGGGCCCCGGCGTGGTCAGGCGTCGCCGGCAACGGCAGGCGGTTTGGGCGGGCGCTTGCGCGTGGGGCGGCCACCGAGCAGGCCCTCCTGATCGGGCAACTGGCTGCCGATCTGGAGGCCACCGGCGTCGATGGTGTATTCGCGCAGCTCGTCGGAGTGCGCACTGGCGCGCACTTTGACGACGGCCATCACGCGGCGCAGCCGGCTCTCGACCTCGACGTAGCGCTGCACCACGATGGCGTCGGTGAGAAAGGCCGAGCCGTAGGGGCTGAAGCGCAGGTCGGTGTAGCGGTCCTCCAGCTCGGAGGTCATCAGCACCGTGACACCGGCATTCGACAGCGCGGTGACCAGGTGCAGCAGCGAGCCGCGGAAGTCGTCGCTGAAGGTGGGCGCCAGCGCCAGCTCGAAGCCCGACAGCGAATCGATGACCACCCGGCTGGCCTTCAGGCGGTGGATCTCGCCCAGCAGCTGGAACACGATCTCGTCGATCGACAAGTCCAGCGGCCGGTTTTCGAGCAGGCACACGCTGCCGCTGTCGATCAGGCCGGCGAGCAGGCGGTTGCGTTCTTGGTTGGGGCGCTGCTCGAAGGCGGCCATCACGCCGGTCTCGCCGCAGCGTGCGCCTTCGGCCAGGAAGGCCGCGGCCAGGATGCTCTTGCCCGAGCCCGACGGCCCCGCCACCAGCACCGAGTAGCCCCGCGGCAAACCGCCGCCCAGCATCTGATCGAGCTCGGGCACCCCCAACGACACACGCACCGGCGAGGCCTTGACGCTGGCACCGGCCGACGCCGACGCGGACGCCGGGCCACCCAGCCCCGCCGGCGCAAACACCTGGATGCCCGCGTCGCTGATGCGGTAGGTGTGCAGGCCCGCCAGCGTGGGCTGGCCGCGCATCTTCAGCACTTCCATCTTGCGCACCATCGAGTTGCGGTGCACGCTCTGGCGCAGCCAGATCAGGCCGTCGGCCACGGTGAACACCGGGTTGGCGTCGGTCTCGGTGAAGTACTCGCCGATCAGGAAGGTGGTGGCCTGCCAGGTGGTCATCAGCATGCCCAGCTGCTGCACGAACTGCTGCAACTGGTTGTGCCCGTTGCCGCCACCCTCGCTGGCCAAGACCACCGAGCGAAACGAGTCGACGAAGACCAGCGCGGGCGCATGCGTGGCCACCTCGTCGACGATGCGGTGCAGCACGCGGTCGAGGTTGCCGGCCATGGCCTCTTCGGACAGGTTGATGAAGCGCACGCGGTGGTTGAGCGCCTCGTTGTCGAAGAAGTGAAACTGCTGCTGGTAGCGCAGCATCTTCAGCGGCGGCTCGCCCAGCACCGTGAAGTACAGCGCCGGTCGCTCGACGCTGGCCAGCGCGAACATGATCTGGTGCGCCAGCGTGGTCTTGCCGCAGCCCGGCTGGCCGGCGATGAGGTTGAACGAGAACTCGGGCAGGCCGCCGCCCAGCACCTCGTCCAGACCGGGAACGCCGGTGGCCAGGCGGTGAATCGTCACTTTGGTGGTACTCATGGCGTCGGGTCCTGCGCGGGCAGGCCGCTTGAAGGGAGGGCCAGCGAGGGTGCCCAGACCGTGCGCAACAGGCGCTCGGTCAGCGACAGCCCGATCAGGCTGGCCAGAAGTTCGTGAAACGCCTGCAGCAGCGCGTTGACGGCCACCGTGGCGTCATGGTCGTCGCGCTGCGCAACGGCCGTGGCGAGCAGCGCAGTGTCCAGCGGCGACAGCCCGCCGGGCTGGCCGGCTGACAGCCAGGGGTGGGCGGCCGAGGTGAGGTGCAGGCTGCGCTGCCACAGCGCCATCACCCCACGCGGGCCGATGATGGGCGCCAGCGCGGCATCGAGTTCGAGCGCCATCGAGCCCAGCGCCGCGGCAATCTGCAACGCCGAGGCCCCCTGCGGCGCCCGCTCCGAAAGCGGCGCCGTCAGCGCCGGTCCGGAGGTGCCTTCCAGAGGCATGGTTCAAGTCTCCTTCGATGCTTGCGCGCCGATGCTACGCCCCGGATGCGCCGCTGCTGCCACCCACCGGCGAAATGGCCAAACCGTGACGCCGTTGCCGAATAACGCAGAACCCGCGCACGCCGGGTGTGTTACCGCACAGACGCCGGGCCCGCGTTGCCGTGGGGTTGCCGGCGGCCGGGCCGGCCATCGCCGGTGACGATCTTGCCCCGGCGCGACCACGGCCACCGTGCGGCAGCGCACCGACCGGGCCGGTCGCGCAGCGTAGCTTTCAACCTGACCCGCGAGGAGCCCCACATGCCCTACATGCCCCAACTGCCCCAGCTATCCGAACTGTCCCAACAGCCCCGGTCCGCCGCACGCGCCGCAGCCCACACCGCTGCATTCACCCTGTCTTGGCTGGCCTTGGCACTGACGGCCCTGCCCGCCGGTGCCGCCGGCGCCAAGGCCACGTCGGAGGTCGAGGCGCGTTACCAGCGTGAGCGGGCCGCCTGCGCGGCACCCGGCTACGTGGGCGACCGGCAGGCCTGCCGCCGCGATGCCGGCGCAGGCCGCAACCTGCCCGCCGGGCAGGTCGATGCCGATGCAGGCCGCCTGGCGCGCAACGCGCTGCTGCGCTGCGCGCCGCTGCCCGAAGCCGATCGCGCCGATTGCATCGCGCGCATGCAGGGCCAGGGCACCACCACCGGCAAGGCGGCCGACGGTGGCATCTACCGCGAACTGGTGACGCGCCAGGTGGGCGCGCCGGCGGCCGGGGCTTCGGCGCCGACCAAGTAGTCGGCCAGGGCGGCATGCAAGACACGCAATAAGGGCAGGCCGAACCGTGAAGATCGGCCTGCCCGCGGTCATTCCGCGATCAGGTTCAGGCGCGTGGCTCGCCGCGTGCGTTGACCTGCACCGTCGCGCCGGGCTGGGTGGCCATCTGCACGCGGTGCTCGGTGCCGCGGAAGGTGTAGGTCACGTCCCAGTAGGTCGGCCGCGCGGGGCCGGTGGCGTTGCTGCAGCGCTGCACGTTCTGCGTGGTGGCGGGCTGGTTGCTGCCGCGGCCCTGATTGGCCCCGATGGCCGCACCGGCGATCGCACCGAGGCCGGTGGCCACGTCCCTGCCCGAGCCACCACCCACCTGGTGGCCGAGCACGCCGCCGATCACCGCGCCCAGCAGTGCACCGGGCACGTTGGCGTTGCCACGCTCCTGCGCCACCTGCTCCTGCTCGACCCAGCAGCGTTGGCCGGCGTTGTCGACCACCGCGCGCACCGAGGTGATGTCGGCCTGGTAGAGGCGCTCGTTGGTGCGGCGGCCGTAGTCGACCACCGCCACCGGCGACGGCGCGTAGCGGTTGTTGTCCACCCGCGCCCGGGCGCCGATCAGGCGCACCGACGACACGCGGTCGTTCAAGCCCATGGCGCCGAGCGACGCGTACTGGCCCGGCTGCAGCACGACACAGCGGCCGCGGTAGCCGGCGTCGTCGCAGACCTCGGCACGGGCGCCGCGCACCACCGCCGACGAAGCCCGGTCGTTGAAGCCGGCGTCCCGGAAGTTGAGCACCGCCCCATCGGCGGTGAAGCTGCGGCCCTGAAAGCCGTCGTGCTCGTAGAACACCACCTGGCCGGCCTGCACCGGCGGCGGGGCCGGGGCGTAGCGGTTGTCGTCGACCCGCGCGTTGCGGGCCACGGCGCGCACCGAGCTGACGCGGTCGTTCAGGCCCATGGCCGCCAACGACGGGTACTGGCCCGGCCGCAGCACCACGCACTGGCCGCGAAAGCGCCGGTCTTCGCACACCTCCCAGCGCTCGGCGCGGTTGCCCCGCACCACCACCGACGAGGCGCGGTCGTTGAAGCCCTTGCGCGCGAGGTTGTTGACCGGCTGCTCGGTGGTGAACGACCGGCCCTGGTAACCGTCGTTCTCGTAGAAGGTGATGGCGGCGGCGGCCGGGCCGGCACAGGCCAGCGCAGCCGCGGCCAGGGCGATGCGGGAATAGAGGGTCATGAAGGGCTCCGTTGGGGAAGAACGGGCCACGGCGATCGGCATGACCGCGGTGGCCCGTTCCAGGCCCGCAGTGTGCGATGGCGGCGCCGATGCGGCCATCGGACAGCAGCGCCGGGCGGCGTAGTAGATGTCCTACGATGGGTGGCGCCGGCCCGGGTGGGCACGGGCCACGCAGGACAGGTCCGACAAGGCTTTGCGCACTGCGCCGATGGCGCACCGGCCGCCCATCGCGCAGGCTGGCCTGCTCTTTTCACGCGCCCTGCGCCGGGCCGGCAAGTCATCGTGCCGGCGGCAGGGTTCACTGGGGTCCGATGCGGGCTTGGAACACCGTCGATCCACCACACTGTCCATGCACCCGATCAGAACCTACCTCGTCGAAGACAGCCCGGTGTTCCGCGAGAGCCTGATCGCCACGCTCGAGGAACTGCTGCCGCTGGTGGTGGTCGGCAGCGCCGAGGACGAAGCCACCGCGCTGCAGTGGCTGGGCGAGCCCGATCACGTCGTCGACCTGGTGATCGTCGACATCTTCCTGAAGGGCGGATCGGGCCTGGGCGTGCTGCTGGGCGCCCAGGCGCTGGCGCTGGATTGCAAGCGGGTGGTGCTCAGCAACTACGCCACGCAGGAGATGCGCCGCAAATGCCTGTCGCTGGGGGCCGACCGGGTGTTCGACAAATCGCAGGAGATCGAGGCGCTGATCAGCTACTGCGAGTTGCTGGCCGATGGCGGCGATGCGGCCGCCTGCGCGGCGGGCGCGTTGCCCTGAGGCGGGCTACTGGATCAAGCCGTGCTTGAGCGCGTAATACGTCAGGTCGCTGTTGGTGGCCAGGTTCATCTTTTCCATCACCCGGGTGCGGTAGGTGCTGATGGTCTTGATGCTCAGGCACATGCTGTCGGCCATGTGGCCCACGGTCTCGCCCCTGGCCAGCCGCAGGAAGACCTGCAGCTCGCGCTCGGACAGCAGCGCATGCACCGGCTGATCGCCGCCCCCGCCCAACCCGTCGGCCAGCTGCTCGGCCACCGCCGCGGTGATGTACTTGCGCCCGCGCACCACGGTGCGGATGGCCTTGACGATGTCTTCGGGGTCGCAGGCCTTGTTGAGAAAGCCGCTGGCGCCCTGGCGCAGCAGCGTGGTGGCGTAGTGCGCCTCGGCAAAGCCGCTGAGGATCAGCACCGGCAGGTCGGGCGCGCGGGCCTTGATGGCGGCCAGCGCATCGACGCCGCTCTGGTCGGGCATGCCGATGTCGAGCAGGATCACGTCGATCTCGGCGGTGCGCACGATGTCCAGTGCGCCACGGCCATCGGCCGCCTCGGCGACGACGCTGAAATCGGGTTGCTCGGCAAAAAATTGCCGCAGCCCGGCACGCACCATGGCATGGTCGTCAACGATGGCAATGCGGATCATGGTCTGGGTGGCTCCTGCATGCATGATCCCACCATTTGAAGGAGGCGCCACCGATGCAGCTGAGCAAGGTCATCCAACGCAGCCCGGTCGTTTTTGCGCTGGCCTTGCTGGCTGCGGTGACGATGCTGTTCATCAGCGAAGGCTCCTACTGGCAGGCGGTGAGCACGCTGGACAACCTGGAACAGGTGGCCACGGTGCGCAACAACCTGCGGCAGCTGGAGCTGGGCGTGGTGGATGCCGAGACCAACCAGCGGGGTTATCTGCTGTCGATGCGGCCCGAATACATCGCGCCCTACCACCACGCCCTGGCCAGCGTGGATGCAGCGATCGTCGTGCTCGACCAGCACTACGCCAGCACCCCGCGGGTGGGCCAGTCGCTGGCGCAGCTGAAGCGGCTGACCGCCACCAGCCTGTCGATCATGGCCGAGTCGCTGCGGCTGCACGACGACGGCAAGGCGGTGGCCGCCCGCGAGCTGCTGCTCAGCGGCCTGGGCACGGAGAGCATGGACGGCATACGCCGGGTCAGCACGTCGCTGATCGCCCACGAGGCGGCCAGCCTGGCCGCGGGCCGCGCCCGCCTCTACGACACCTTGATGCTCAGCCGCATCGGCGTGGCCGGGCTGGTGGTGGTGCTGATGCTGGCCTTGTACCTGTACATGCGCCACGGCACCACGCTGGAGCTGCACCAGCAGGCGCTGCTGGAGGTGGCCCGCATCGAGCGCGAGCGCCTGGAATCCGAAGTGCGGCTGCGCACGGCCGAGCTGACCGACCTGACGCACCACCTGCTGAGCGCGCGCGAGGACGAGCGCAACCGCCTGGCGCGCAACCTGCACGACGAACTGGGCGCCCTGCTGACCTCGGCCAAGCTCGATGCAGCGCGCATCAGGTCGCGCCTGGGCAGCACCGCGCCCGAGGCGCTGGAGCGGCTGGCGCACCTGGTCGACACGCTCAACAGCAGCATCGCGCTGGGCCGCCGCATCATCGAGGACCTGCGGCCCTCGACCCTGGACAACCTGGGGCTGGCCGCCGCGCTCGAGATCCTGGCGCGTGAGTTCACCGAGCGCTCGGGCGTGCCGGTGCACTGCGCGCTGGCGCCGGTCCGGCTCTCACGCTCGGCCGAGCTGGTGGTCTACCGGCTGGTGCAGGAGGCCGTGACCAACTTGAGCAAGTACGCCCAGCCCCACAACGTCTGGATCAGCCTGGCCGCCGACGCTGGCCGGGTGCAGGCCTCGGTGCGCGACGACGGCGTGGGCTTCGACACCGGCGCGCCGCATGCCTCGACCTACGGCCTGCTCGGCATGCGCTACCGGGCCGAGGCGGAGCACGGCAGCCTGTCGGTGACGTCGGCACCGGGACAGGGCACGACGATCGCGGTGGACTTGCCCGCATCGGGCTGAACCGCACCGGGCGCGCAGGCCGGCCAGGCGCCGGTTGGCGCCTTGTCGGCGGCGTCCTACCCGAGCGCACTCGCTTGGCTGACAGCGTGGCAGCCAGCAGGCCTATCGCCACGGCGCAGCGGCGCCCGCAAACTCCAGGCATCGTCCCACCCGCCAGGAGTTTTCACCATGCTGCACTACGCCGTCGTCTTCTTCGTCATCGCGCTGATCGCTGCCCTGTTCGGTTTTGGTGGCATTGCCTCCAGCGCCGTGGGCATCGCCAAGATCCTGTTCATCGTCTTCGCGATCCTGGCCGTGGCCAGCTTCCTGTTCGGCCTCATCAAGAAGGGCTGAGCGCCGCGCCCTTGCCTCCCCCGCCCCTCGCTCATCGCTCACCGCACTGGAAACCACCATGATCAACGACCGCAATTCCGACCCGTCCAACAGCTATGTCGACCACGCCGCCCAGGCCGCCGACGACGCGATCAAGTCCACCCAGCGCCTGGCCAACCACACGCTGGACCGCCTGTCCGGCAGCGTGCAGGATGCCCGCGACGAGGTGGCGCCCATGCTGCACCGCGCCAGCGAGCAGACCGCCGCGCTGGCACACCGTGGCCTGGCCGCCGTGCGCGACACCTCGCAAGGCATTCGTGACAGCGCGCACCGGGCCACCGACAGCACCGTCGGCTACATCAAGGACGAGCCGCTGAAGGCGATGCTGATTGCCGCAGCCACCGGCGCCGCGCTGATGGCCCTGGTCGGCCTGCTGAGCCGCTCGCACCACCGCAACTGATCCACCCCGCCCACGGCCGACCGCGATGCACCAGTTGCTGCACCTGATCACGACCCGCCCGCAGCTGCTGGCCGCGCATGCCGAGGCTTATGCCGCGCTGGCGTCGGAAGAGTTTCCGCGCATCGGCGCGGCCTGGAAGCGCCGCGCCCTGCTCGACGCCCTGGCTTTGTGCAGCATGGGCGTGGCCGCCGCGCTGGCCGGCGTGGCGCTGATGCTGTGGGCCAGCCTGCCCGCGGTGCCGGCGCAGGCCACGTGGGTGCTGATCGGCGTGCCGCTGCTGCCACTGGTGGTGGCCGCCTGGTGTGCGGTGGCCGCCCGCAGCGGCAGCGGGCGGGATGCCTTGGCCAACCTGCGCGAGCAGGTGCAGGCCGATCTGCGCCTGCTGCGTGAGGTGGCCGCACGATGAATGCCCCCCTGAACCCCACGGCACCGTCGGCGGCAGCCCGCCTGGACGAATCGCGTGCGCAGTTGCGCCGGGCCTTGCTGGGCGACCCCGGCCTGCCCGGTGACAGCCGCGCACCGCCCAGGCCATCGGCCAGCCCGGCCTGGCTGGTCGCGCTGCAGGGCATGCCGGTCGTGGGCCTGCTGGTGCAGGCGGCACAAGCCTGGTGGGTGCGGCATCCGCTGCACCTGGCCGGCAGCTTGGCCGCCACAACGGCCGACGCGGTGCTCAAGCCGATCGCCCAGCGCCATCCGCTGCGGCTGGTGCTGGGCGCGGCCGCGCTGGGCGGCCTGCTGGCCTGGAGCCGCCCATGGCGCTGGGTGGTGGCGCCGGCGCTGTTCGCCGGCCTGCTGCCGCAGCTGCTGTCGGCGGCCCAGCAGGCGCAGAAGTCTGGCGAGGACCCGCCGCCCCGGCGCTGAACACCCCTGCATCGCAGGGGCCATCCGGGGCATTGGCGCAGCCGCTCAGACGCGGTGCAACTGGCCGTCCTGCAGCCGGACACGATCACCCACCCGCAGGTCGTCGATGCGCTGGTAGTCGAATTGCACGACGCCGCCGTTGTCCAGTTGCACGCTGATGCGGTAGACATCCGCTTCACCCTTCCTGCGGGCCTCGACGGTATTGCCGATCACCGCGCCTCCGATGGCGCCCAGGCCGGTGGCCACATCGCGACCACTGCCGCCGCCAATCTGGCGGCCGACCACGGCACCCAGCACCGCCCCGAGCACCGCACCGCCGCCCGAGGTGCGCGAGGCGCCCGACACGACGTCGATGCCGCTGACATTGCCGTACTGCACCGCCTGATTTGGGGCTTGGTACGGGGCCTGCGCATTGGCGGGCTGGTAGGGCACGCTGCGCGGCGGGTTGGACGAGCAGGCCGTGACCAGCGCAAGCGCCGAGACGGAACAGACGAGGGTGAATTGACGAACGGTCATGACAGTCTTTCGGGTGGGGTGGGGTGGATCGGGTTGGACGAGATCGGGTCGTGCAGGGCGCTGGCCAACGGGCGCCGCCCGAGTTCACTTTCGCCGACGCTGGCGCCCGCGTGAAGCGGCGCTGTCCACCTCGTCGCGTCGCCCGGCAGGCCCTTGCCGCGTAGGTAGGCGCCTACAGCGTGCCGGTCTGGCCGCTCAGAGCCAGTACTCCCAGGCCCGCGCAAACTGCTCCTTGAGGCGCAGGTCCAGCGGGCGCTGCTGCCAGGCCGTGAGCCCGATGCGGTCCGATGCGGCCAGGTCCTTGTTGAACATGGCCTGCACCTGGCGGCCGAACTCGGCGCCCAGCACCACCGCGTTGAGCTCGTGGTTGTGCAGGAAGCTGCGCCAGTCGAGGTTGGTCGAGCCCACCGTGGCCCACACACCGTCGACCAGCGCGGTCTTCGAATGCAGGATCACGCCGCGCCGCTCGAAGATCTTCACACCGGCCTTCAGCAGCCGCGCGTAGTGGCGGCGCCCGGCATGGAACACCAGCCACGAATCGGTCTGGCTGGGCAGGATCAGCGTCACGTCCACACCGCGCTGCGCAGCGGTCTCCAGTGCGGCCAGCAGCTGCGGATCGGGCGCGAAATAGGCATTGGTGATGTGCACGCTGGTCTCGGCGCTGCCGATGGCCGACAGCAGCGTGGCGTAGATCAGGCTGAAGGGCTCTTCGGGTGAACTGCCGATCGCCCGCACCACCTGCCGGCCGGCCACCTGCGGCGGCGGAAAGTAGCGGCGCTCGGCCAGCGGCGGGCCCTTCTGCTGCTGCCAGGCGTCGATGAACAGCTTCTGCAACTCGGCCACCACCGGGCCTTGCAGTTGCAGGTCGGTGTCGCGCCAGGCCAGGCTGGCGGCGGCGTTGTCACGCACCTTCGAGCCGCGCTGGAACGAGCCGCCCGAGTACACGCTGCTGATGTTGATGCCACCCAGGAAGGCGGTGTGGCCGTCGACGATCAGCAGCTTGCGGTGGTCGCGCCGGTTCCAGCGCCAGTCGTCGCGCGCCGCCAGCGGGTTGACGGGGTTGAACTCGTGCAGCTGCACGCCGCTGGCGGCCAGCCGCTCGAAGAAGGCGGCCGGCGTGCCGAAGGTGCCCGCGCTGTCGCGCAGCAGGTTGACCTGCACGCCCTGCGCCTGCTTGGCCATCAGCGCCTGTGCAAAGCGCTGGCCCACCTCGTCGTCGTCGAGGATGTAGGTCTCAAGGTTGATGTGGTCGCGCGCCGCGGCGATGGCCGCGAACATGGCCTGGTAGGTGGCCGGCCCGTCCTGCAGCAGCAGCACCTGGTTGCCGGTGGTCAGCGGGCTGCCGACCAGGGCCTCTTCGAGCGCGAGGTGGCGCTCGAAGACACCGGTGGCCGGGCTGCGCGCCGCCAGGCCGTCGAGGATGGCCCGGCTGCGCGCCACCGACAGCGGGCCGCGTGCGCCTTCGAGCTGCACCGCCGGGCCGGCGGGCTGCGCCAGGTCGGGCACGATGCGTGGCAGGCTGCTGCAGCCGATGCAACTGCTCAGGGCCAGCAACGCCAGCCCCGGGGCGGCGCACTGGCGCAGGATCAAATCCGACCCATGAGCAGCAGCACCAGCACGACGAGCAGGACCAGCCCGATGCCACCGCTGGGCCCGTAGCCCCAGTTGCGGCTGTGGCCCCAGCTGGGAAAGACGCCGACCAGCATCAGAACCAGGACGATCAACAGAATGGTGCCCAGTGACATGAGGTTCTCCTAAACGGGGATGGGTGCGGGTGGGCTCAGTTCGTCGGCGCCGAGGCGGCGGGCGGGACGACGATCACCGTGGTGCCCTCGCCTGCGCTGCCGGTGGCGCCGGTATTGCCGGTGGCGCCCTGGCTGCCGGTGCTGCCCACATCACCTGTGCTGCCGGTGCTGCCGGTATTGCCGGTGGCGCCTTGCGGGCCGGCCGGGCCGGGCACCGGCACGTTGACGACGGTGGGTTTGTCGCAAGCCGCCAGGCTCAGCGTGGTGATCAGGGCGGCAAACAGGAGGGTGCGTTTCATGGTGAAGTTTCCTCGGTGGGGGGTGGGCCTCGCTGCCGGTGGCAGCAGGTCCATGCGATCACGGTAGTGGTGCGCGCGCGGGCCGTCTGTGCGTTGGCGGACCAAGTTCAGCGGGGTGCGCGCATGATTCAGGTTAGGCGGCCATGGCCATCGGCAAGCCAGCCGCCGCCCGCACCGGCACCGCCAGGCGCAGGGCCTGCTGCAGCGACACGGGCCCCTGCGCGCGGGGCTGCGTGGGCAGCAGGCGCTGGTGCTCGCGCTTGCCGACGGCGTAACACTCGCAGGCCTGCAGCTCCAGGCGCGGCCGGTCCAGCACCTCGATGTGGCCGCGGTGGTAGCGGATCACGCCGGCAAGCTGCAGCTTCTTGGCCGCGGCGGTCACGCCTTCGCGGCGCACGCCCAGCAGGTTGGCGATGGCCTCGTGGGTCATTGCCAGCTCGTCGCTCTGTGCGCGGTCCAGCCCCATCAGCAGGCGCCGGCAGAACTGCTGGTCGATCGAATGGTGGCGGTTGCAGGCGGCGGTCTGCGCGGTCTGCACGATCAGCGACTGGGTATAGCGCAGCAGCAACTGCAAGGCCGTGCCGCCGTGCTCGACCAGCGCCTTGAAGCCCGACGCCACCAGCCGGTAGCCCAGGCCCGCACTCTGCACCAGCGCCCGGCTGGGCGTGGCGTTGCCGCCCAGGAACAGCGAGATGCCCACCAGCCCCTCGTTGCCGACCACGGCGAACTCGGCCGAGCCGCCGTCGCGTGTCATGTACGACAGCGACACCACGGCGGTGGTCGGAAACATCACCGACGAGGGCGTGTCGCCCGACTCGAACAGCACCTGGCCGTAGCGCAGCGTGACGGGTTCCAGCAGCGGCAGCCAGCGCGCCCATTCGTCATCGGGCAGCGCGGCCAGCAATTGGTTGTGTCTTGGGTCCATGCCTCATGATCTGACCGCACGGTCAAACCAGGTATCGGCAGAGGCCGGCTGTTGCTGTCGGTGCGCTCCTACAGCGCCGGCCTGTGTGCGCTGCCGTACAGACGCCGCCCACGCCGCCGCCCAGCATCAGGCATCGTCAAGCGCCAGGCTGGGCGACCATGCTGTTACGAGCCGATGCCTGGAACAGCACGATAGCCAACCCCAACGGAGAACCACCATGAACTTTCGCAACGCCTTCGCCGTCTCCATCACTGCCTTGGTCATGCTGGGCACCGCCGGCTGCGCCGTGACCCGTGGCCAGGAGACGGTTGGCGCCTACATCGACGACGCCACCATCACCACCCAGATCAAGGGCCGCATGGTCGAGAACACCAGCGTCGACGCCGCCAGCATCAAGGTCGAGACGCTCAACGGCGTCGTCATCCTGTCGGGCTTCGCCAAGAACAACACCGAGCGCACCACCGCCGAGACCATCGCCCGCGGCGTCAACGGCGTGAAGTCGGTGCGCAACGAAGTTGCGGTGCGGCCGTGAACGCCGGCAGGCTCGCGGCGATCGTGCTGATCGTCGGTGGCGTTCTGGCCCTGGTCTATGGCGGCTTCAGCTACACCCAGGAGACCGTGGGCGCCAAGCTCGGGCCCATCGAGTTGACGGTCAAGGAGCAGAAGAACGTCAACGTACCGCTGTGGGCGGGCATCGGTGCCATCGCCATCGGCGGAGCGCTGTTGGTGTTCGGCGGCCGCAAGGGCTGAGCGTCGCGCGGTGCTGTCCTACAGGCCGGGGTGGTCGGCGCTGATGGCCGCCACGGCCGCGCCTTCCTACAGTGAGGCATCAGGTTGGCGGTACGCCCATGCAGCGCCACCGCCGCCGTCCATCCAGGAGTGCCCATGTCCCATCCCAAAGATCCCAGCAACGTCACGCCGCTCACGCTGGCCGATAACGGCCGCATGCAGCTCAACACCGCGGGCCTCGAGGCTGCGCGGCGCAGCCTGGACCAGGGCGCGGTGACACCGAGCTACGGCCCCTGGCGCGACGACATCATCCAGTTGCTCAATGACTCGCTGGCCACCGAGTTGGTGTGCGTGCTGCGCTACAAGCGCCACCACTTCACCGCTGAAGGCCTGGCGTCGCCGAAGATCGCCGAAGAGTTTCTGGTGCATGCCAACGAAGAATCGGCCCATGCCGACCGGCTGGCCAAACGCATCGTGCAGCTCGGCGGCGAGCCTGATTTTTCGCCCGATAGCCTGAGCAAGCGCAGCCATGCCGGCTACGACGAATCGACCGATCTCAAGGCCATGATCAAGGCCAACCTGATCGCCGAACGTGTGGCCATCGAGGCCTACAGCCAGATCATCGCGCTGATCGGCGACAAGGATTCGACCACCCGGCGCCTGCTGGAAGACATCCTCGCCGACGAGCAGGGCCATGCCGACGAGCTCAAGGATTGGCTGGCCGCGGGCTGAGCGCCTGCGGTCGACCGACCGTGAAACCGACGCGACCCGGGTCGGGGCAGGGCCCCGGTGGTCGCCTACCTTCATCCACCATCAAAGGACAACGACATGAACTGGGACCAGATTCAAGGCAATTGGAAGCAAGTGACCGGCAAGGCCAAGGAGCAATGGGGCAAGCTGACCGACGATGACCTCGATGTGGTCGCCGGCCGCCGCGACCAGCTGGCCGGCAAGATCCAGGAGCGCTACGGCGTGGCCAAGGATGAAGCCGAGAACCAGCTGGCCGAGTGGCAGCGCAAGGCCAGCGACAGCTGGTTCACCACGGTCGACAAAACCAAGGTCTGAGCCTGGGCCTGCGCGCGGGAACCGCAGGGCCGCGATCGACACGATCGCTGTGGCCGGTTCGCGGCCCCGCTCAATCGAACTGCGCTTGATACGCTGCCAGGTCGGATGCGTAGCAGCTGCACGCTGCCTGCTCCAGCCCGGCGCGGTCCAGCACCGTGAGCTGCCCGCGGTGGTAGGTGATCAGGCCCCTGCGCTGCAGCATGCCGGCCGCGGCCGTGATGCCCACGCGGCGCACACCCAGCATGCCGGCCAGGAACTCGTGCGTGACATGGAATTGCTGCGCATGCGCGCGGTCCTGGCTCATCAGCAACCAGCGCGCCAGGCGCGGCCCGATCAGGTGAAAGCGCAGGCAGGCCGCGGCGCTGGACATCTGCGCCATGCGCACGAACAGGAAGCGCTTGACGCTGCGCCGCAGCGCCACGCTCAGTGCCAGTTCGCGCCGGAAGGCCGCGCCCTCCACCCGCCACGCGGCGCCCGGCCCCTGCACCAGCCCGCGCTGCAGCACGGTGTCCACGCCCAGCATCAGCGTCGCGCCCATCAGGCCTTCGCGCCCCACCATGCCCACCTCGAGGCTGGGGTGCTCGTCGACCTGCATCACCAGCGAGATGAAGCTGTCCACCGGAAAGTACACCTGGTTCAGCACGTCGCCGCGCTCGCACAGCACCTGGCCCAGGCGCAGGTCGACCGGCTGACACACCGCCAGCAGGCGCTGGCGGTCGGCCGGGGGCAGCTGTTCGATCAGGTGGTTCTGCGCGGGCGACATCGAGGGGGCATCAAGAAGCGTCTTCGGCGATGCGCACCAGTATGTTTGGACCGCCGGTCACGCACTGTCTGCCAGCGCACAGAGCCGCCCGGTTTGGTGGCAGGCCGAGCCAACCTGTCAGGACGCGCCCCCCCATCGCGCGGGCGCGCACCTGGGTACGTCACCGCACAGACGCGCCGCTGTGCATCCCCTACAACCAAGGCCAGATCCGAAAGCACGCCATGTCACCACCATCCAAGCTCAGTTTCCTCACCCTGCCCGCCTTCGACACGGCCGCGCCGGCCGGCGCACCGCGCTGGAGCACCACCTCCTACGGCGACACCACCGACACCGGCCCGCAGGAGCTGACGGCGCTGGGTGAGCATGTATCGCGGTGCCGCGCCGACAGCAGCCGCTTCAGCCGCCTGCACTGCGGCGCGGTGGCGGTGCATGGCCTGGTGGCCGCCCGCTTCGTCACCACGCTGGCGGTGGTGACCGCGCTGATCGGCGCCGCGCTGCTGGTGATCTAGGCCGTGGCCGCCCGCGGCTTGCAGCGCCTGCTGCCCGAGGCGCCGCGCGCGCTGTGCCGCATGCTGAACCCGGCCGCGGGTGCCTTGCAACCGCCGGTGCGCTCGGAGGTGTTCGGCCCCGAGCGCTTTGCGCAGCACGGCCGCAGCCTGGGGCTGACCCACGCCGCGGCACGTGCCAGGCGCGCCGATGCCGGCTTCTTTCCGCGCCTGCGCAGCAACATCCGCATGCTGCGCCAGGCCCAGCGCTACATCAGCCTGCAGGCGGCCACCGGCTACCAGATCAGCCCCGCCGCCGAGTGGCTGCTGGACAACTTCCACCTCATCGACACCCAGCTCGCGGCGATCAACGACGGGCTGCCGCGCAGCTACTTCCGCCTGCTGCCGGTGCTGCAGGACGAACCGCTGGCCGGGTTGCCGCGGGTGTATGGCGTGGCCTGGGCCTTCGTGGCGCACACCGACAGCGCTTTCGACGAGGACCTGCTGGTGCGTTTTCTCGGCGCCTACCAGGACAGCCGCGAGCTGCAGCTGGGCGAGCTGTGGGCCCTGCCCACCACCTTGCGCGTGGTGCTGATCGAGAACCTGCGCCGCCTGGCCGAGCGCGTGGCCACGCAGAAGGCTGCGCGCGAGGCCGCCAACCTGTGCTGCGACCACATCGGCCATTGGACAGGGCCCGCGCTGGCGCGGGTGCATGCGCTGATGGTGCAGCGCGGTGCGGGCGCCACCTTCGTGGCCCAGGTGATGCAGCGGCTGCAATACCGCAGCGTGGCCGCCGGGGCGCATGCCGAGGCGCGCTTTCCGGTCTCGGTGCAGGCCTGGCTGCAGGCGATGGGGCCCGAGCTGGCGGCGATGCAGCAGCAGCAGAACGCCGACCAGACCGCCGACAACCTGAGCGTGAGCAATGCAGTGACCTCGCTGCGCGCCATCAACGATGCCGACTGGCCCGACATCGTGGCCCGCAGCAGCCCGCTGATGCGGCTGATGCTGGGCTCGCCGCTGTTTGCCGCCGAGCACACCGCCACGCGCGACCAGACGCTGCACGACATCGAGCGGCTGGCCCGGCGCAGCGGCCAGGGCGAAGGCAGCGTGGCCCGGGCCCTGCTGAACCTGATGCAGGTCGACCCGTCGACCCAACTCGCCATCGATCCGGCCGTCGAGCCCGCACCGGCCCGGCAGATGGCCGCGTACTGGCTGCGCGGTGCGGGCCAGGCCACGCTGGCGTCGGCACTCGGCCTGGGCGGCGGCTGGCAGCGCCGCGCGATGCAGGCGGGCCGGCGGGCCGCCCTGCCCTTGTACCTGGGCTGCGTGGTCGGCGGCACGCTGGCCCTGGTGGCGGCGATGCTGCAGCACCAGGGCG
>MESD01000079.1 GCA_001770815.1 Burkholderiales bacterium RIFCSPHIGHO2_12_FULL_69_20 | reverse complement strand
GCTGCGTTATGCCGGCGATACCGACATGACGACCACCAGTCACCACTCGTGGTTGGTCGACTCCACCGGCCGCCCGACGATGACCTCGGACCAGTTCACCCGCACCGAGTCGCCGTACTACCAGGTCGACCTGAAAGACCGCGATCCGCAGATGTTCTGGCGCACCTACTCGGTGACCAAGGCGCCGGCGCGCAAGTCGGGCCAGTTCAGCATGCTGACCGACTACCTCGACATGGATGCAAAGCCGCGCCGCGCGGCGAGCTACACGCCCGGGCAGCGTCGCGTGAAGCTGGCGCCGGAATTCACCTACGACACGCCGGTGTCCGAACTCGGTGGCGCCACCTTCTTCGATGAGCTCTTCTTGTTCTCGGGCAAGATGGACCGCTTCGACTTCAAGCTCGTCGGCAAGAAGGAGATGTACCTGCCGTACAACAACTATGTGCATTACAGCGAGTGCAAGGACGAGGCCCAGTTCAGCGGCGCGCCGCACCTCAACCCGGCCTGTGAGCGCTGGGAGCTGCACCGGGCCTGGGTGGTCGAGGCCAAGCTGAAGCCGGGGCAGCGCCACTCGTATTCCAGGCGCATGTACTACCTCGACGAGGACGGATCGGGCGCCGGCATGTTCGATGCCTTCGACCAGGGCGGCGTGATCTACCGGGCGATGGTCAACATGATGATCCAGCTCTACGACCTGCCCAGCCCCTATGCGGTGAAAAGCGCGACCTACGACTTCAGCAAGAACGCCTTCCTGATGGTCGGCGACGCGTCGGCCGGAGGCTTCATCGTGGCGCCCAAGGCCTTGCCCGAAGTCGACCTCAGCGCCGAAGCCATCGTCGGCCGGGAGACGGTGCGCTGAGCGCCGGCGGGCCTTGGCACGGGTTGACGGCCCCGCTGCCGGGGCCGGCTCTTCCGGCTGCCCGTCCGGCCGCTCGCCCGCCGGTGAACGGTCGGGTAGCTTGGCATCCCCAGATCGAGCGCCTGCCCATGCCACGAAGACCGTTCTACCTCCGACCGAAAGAGAGACCGAGCATGAATCCATCAGAAACCGCTAGATGACAGTTCCGTTCGAGCAACTGGAAGTCGACAAGGTCTAGACCACGGCCCGAATGCAGGCCTGCTGGGGCCGGTGCTTTCAAGCCAGCCGGGCCATGAGGCCGCTCCGCGCGGGGCGGATCGCACTCACGCATCGGTGCTGCTGCGTCCGGCCAGCGCGCAGGCGGCGATGTAGCCGAAGGTCAGCCCCAGCGTATTGTTGGCGCCGTTGGCAGGTGCCCGGCCGCGCCACAGTGAATTCATGTCGAGGCCCGTGGCATACAGGCCTTCGATGGCTTGGTCGCTGGCGTCCAGCACACGCGCATGGCGATCGACACGCAGGCCCAGTGTGGTGGTCGAGTCACCGGGATAGATCTTCACGGCATGGAAGGGCGCGCGGGTGATCTCGCCCAGGCAGGGGTTGGGCGTGTGCCTGCGGTCACCCATGGCGAAGTCGGCTGGGTCGCTGCCACGCCCGAAGTCGGGGTCGACGCCTTGGCGAGCATGCCCGTTGAAGCGCTCGACGGTTTGGCGCAGGCCGGCCGCATCGACGCCGATGCGCAGCGCCAGGGCTTCCAGGCTGAGGGCCGAGATGACGTAGCCGGCGGCGACCATCTTCTTCAACCCGAAACCGCCGGGCCGAACCAGCCCCAGACCGTAGCTGCGGATGAAGCGGTCGTCGCACAGCAGGTGGGCCGGCACGGCGCCGCTGCGGTGCATGGGTTCGACCAGATTGGTGGTCGACTCGTTGCCGAAGCGCCGGCCGCGCGCATCGACTGCGATGCAGCCGGGTTTGCCGCGATCGAGGAACAGGTGCGGGAACTTGGTCACCCGCCCGTCGGCATGCCGTAGCAGCGAAACCACCACCCAGCCGGCATTGCTCAGGTTGGGGCCGTCCCAGCGCGCGCCCAGCGCCAGCGCCTGCTTCAGGCCGTCGGCGGTGTTGCCCTCGGCGACCAGCGAGACATGCTGTTCGGGGAAGGGGATGTGCTGCCGCCGCAAGGCTTCATCGGCCGAAAAGCCGCCGCTGGCCAGCACGACGCCACGGCTGGCGCGGACCTCGACGTCGTGGCCGTCTTGGCGCACGCGCACGCCCCTGACAGCGCCGCCTTCGCTGACCAGCCGCAGCATCGGTGCGTCGTGCCACAGCACCACGCCGGCCTCGATGGCCGACTTTAACAGCCGGCCTGCGAGCGCATTGCCCATCACCAGCCGCGTGCCGCGCGGGTGGCGCAGCCGGTCGCGGCCGAAGCGCAGCAACAGCCCCGCGACATGGCGGAACGAGGCCCACGAGCGTGTCACCTGGGCCAGGTGCGGCAGATCGGCCAGGCCCACCATCATGCCGCCCGGCGCGTTGAACTCGCGCAGCGCCGGGCGCAGCCGCACCAAGGCAGGCCCGAGCGTGCGACCGTCGAAGACCTGGGGCATCAGCAGCCGGCCCTCGGGTGTGAAGCCCGGCGCCTGGGGGTGCCAGTCGGCAAAGCCGCGCATGAGCTCGAAGCGTACCGCCGTATGGCGCTGCAGGAAGTCGACCATGCGCGGCGCGGCCTCGACGAAGGCTTCGGCCAGGTCGGTGCGCAGGCTCGGGCCGATCACCGCGGCGATGTAGCGCAGCGCGGTGTCGGCATCGTCGGCGCCGCCGCTGGCGCGCCACAGGGAATTGCCGGGCACCCAGATGCCGCCGCCCGACCACGCCGTGGTGCCGCCGAACCAGGGCGACTTCTCGACCAGCAGCACGCGCAGCCCGAGCCGCGCAGCGACGGTGGCCGCCGTCAGCCCGGCACCACCGGCGCCGACGACGATCACATCGCTTTCGATCACCTCGCCACGGGGGTCAGGCGCAGGTCGGACATCCAGTGCAGGCTGGGGCCGAACGCACTCAGCACACCCGGTTCGGCCGCGCAAATGTGCGGGATGGCCTGCATGCAGGGCATCAGCGTGGCAACGTAGGACGGCTGCACCGTCATGTTGCCCAGCGTGTAGGCGCGCTCGTCGCTGTGCAGCGAGGTCTTCAGTTCGAGCGCCATGCGCATCGACGGCCGGCCCTCGATCGAGGCCACGTAATACTGGCCGGGCGACACCCCTTCGGGCAGCATGCTGCAGCCGATGTGCCAGTTGACTTCGATGGTGAAAAAAGGGTGCGGGCCGATGGCGTCCACCCAGCCCTGGAAGCGGTGCGTGATGCGCCCAACGGTACCGGCCGGGATGTGGAAGGGTGACTCGATGTCCACCGGCGTGGGCACGTAGTCGTGGCTGTCGGCCACGCGGTCGTAGGTGACACCCAGCACGCGCTCGGTGGTGCGCACGATGCTCCGGTTGAAGTTGTTGGCGATGCTCTTGGTGATCTGAACCTTCTCGGCGTCGGCCGGCAACATGGCGAAGCCGGCATGACGCAGCGGGCCTTCATCGGCCAGGCTGCAGTCCCAGCATTCCTGCAGACGCAGCGATTTGACGTCGGCGCAGGCGCCGGTCAGGCCGAGAAGGATGCGGTCGCCCATCAGGTCCGGGTCGATGCCGCCGGCGTGGAAGACCGATCGCCCCACGCGACAGGCTTCCTGCAGGCGCTCGACGAAGTCGGCGTCACGGCAGCGCGTGACCTCGTGATACGGCAGCGGCGTGACGACGTTCTTGCCGGCGGCCAGCAGCTTGAGGATTTCTTCGTCGCAGTTGAAGTTGCCCTTGTCGTGGGCGGTGTAGACGATGCAGTCACAGTCGATCTTCAGCAAGGCATCGACGTCGGTCGTCAGCTTGACACCCAGCGGCGCGATGCCGATCAGCTCGCCGGCGTCGACGCCGTTCTTCGACTCACTGTAGGTGCGCACGCCCACCAGTTCGTAGGCGGGTGACTGGGTGGTTTCCCAGATGCACAGCTTGCCCATGTGGCCTGGGCCCCAGACCATCAGCTTGTACGGTGCTCTCATGATGACTCTCCAGTGACTGCAATGAGGCGCGCAATTCAGCGCGGCGAGACAGCGAGGTCGACCAGGTCGGCCATGGCCGGGTTGTGGGCCAGCATGCCGCCGTCGGCGATGTAGGTCTGGCCGTTGATGTAGCGAGCCTCGGCCGAGGCGAGGAAGCAGACCAGGGCGGCGATGTCCTCGGGCAGGCCGACCTCGGGCACCAGCAGGTGGCGCTGCATCACGGCGATGACGTCGGCCGCGGCGCCGTGCGTGCCGGGCGTCAGCACCAGGCCCGGTGCCACCGCGTTGCAGCGCACGCCCTGCGCGCCGTGGTGGGTGGCGATCTGCCGCGTCAGCCCGATCACCGCGGCCTTGGACACGCTGTAGGCCAGCCGCGTGATGTCGCCGGAGAAGCCGCCGGTGGACGCGGTGTTGACGATGGCGCCACGGCCCTGCCTGATCATCGTCGGCAGCGCGTACTTGCAGCCGGCCATGTAGCCGCGCAGGTTGACGGCCATGACCTGGTCCCAGACCTCGAATTCGATGTCGACGGCATTGCGGTCGCGGGTGTGGACCGCGGGTGCGCTGAGTGCGGCGTTGTTGTGCAGCACGTCCAGGCGGCCGAAACGGGCCACGGTGCCCAGCACCACGGTCTGGATGCTGGCGACGTCGGCGGCATCGAAGGTCTGCGCGCTGGCGCATGGGCCCAGTTCGGCGGCCAGTGCGTTGGCGCGTTCGCCGTTGATATCGGCAATGACGACATTGGCGCCTTCTGCCACCAGCCGGCGGCAGGTGGCTTCGCCGATACCCGAGGCACCACCGGTGACGATGGCCACCTGGTCTTTGAAGCGGGCCGGGTGCGGGCCGGGCAGGGGCGGAGTGTGGACAAGGGCAGGCATGCGATGACTCGGATCAGGGGGGCGCGTTCAGGCGGCGAGCAATCGCTCGAGCTTGTCGAAATGGGTCCAGGTGATGAAGCCCTTCGCATTGCCCGAGCGGGCCAGGTAGTTGGGGTCTTGCTCGATGCGGCTGAACAGGATGGCCATGCGCCAGGTGGCGAAGACCTCGTGGTAGTGGAAGTGCTCGACCTGGCGACCAGTGGCCTGTTCATAGTGGGCCAGGGTCTGCGCCATGTCCGGCAGGCCTGTCAGGCGCGGCAAGGGCGATTTGGCCCGGCCGACACTGGTGGCCCAGTCGATGTGGGCGAACCAGCCCAGGTCGGATTCGGGGTCGCCCAGGCAGGCCATTTCCCAGTCCAGCACCGCGGCCACCTCATGGTCGCGAAAGAGCAGGTTGCCCAGCCGGGCATCGCCCCAGCACAGGCCAACATGCCTGGGCGTGAAGCTGTGCTTCAGCAACCAGTCGCGGGTGCTGGTCAGGATGGGCGGCAGTGGCTCACCGTTGAGCGCAAAGACCTCGTCGTACTTGGCGATCTGCCGCGGCATGAAGTCCCGGCCGTCACCGGGCTCACCCAGAAAGCCCAGACCGGCCCGCCGCCAGTCCAGGGTGTGGATCTTGGCCAGGGTGTCGACAGCACCCCACCAGATGCGCGCGCGATCGACATCGTTCGCCTCGAACAGCGGGCCGGCTACATGGTAGGGCGGGAAGTCGCTCGGCACCCAGCCCTCAACCTTCTCCATGATGTAGAAGGGCGAGCCGATCACCGATGCGTCGGTCTCCATCCACGGTACCGGCGGCACCGGCACCTCGGTGTCGGCCAGCGCCCGCAGCAAGCAGCACTGCGTCGTCATGTCGTAGGCATGGCGGGGAAACGCCGTGAAGCCCGTGGGCGGCCAGCGGATAACCAGGTCTTTCGCGTACGACGCATCGCCTTGTCGCCACTGCAGACTGAAGAAGTAGGTCTCATTGGAGATGCCGGCACCGGGCCGCTTCAAGGGCGAGACGGCGATCTCGCTGGCCCCAGGCAAGCGACCTGCCAACCAGTTCGAGAGCTGCAACCGGATCGATTCGAGGTCAACGGCCGGGTCTGTCATGTCGATGTCCCGATTCAAGGTGCGTGATTCAAGGGGCGTACTTCGGGTGCTTGCCGTAAACCCCGAACTGGATCATCCCGTGGCCGACCTGGTCGCCGCAGCGGCATTCGACGATGAAGGTGGGTGCCGCGGAGACCTCGGTCATCTGTGTCGGATCAGAGATGTCGAACTTCTCGCCGTCGATCCAGTCTTTGCCCATCCAGCGGCCGAGCCGGAAGCCCTTGTAGGGCCAGTAGCCGGCGGCTTGCAGGTAGATGATGGCGATCGGCCGGATCTGGATCGTCCTGCTGGCCCCATCCTCGGCAAAACAGGTGATGCGCCCGCCACGCAACAACTTGGTGCCGGGAACCAGGTCGAAATCGTGCTCTTCGCGAACCAGGCGGACTTCCGGCCGCGGGTCGCCCAGGATGTGGCCGATGCCGCCGGTGAAGTCCAGCACCGCGCCCTGGTGGTCTTCGCGCAGACTGGAGCAGACGGTCCAGTCGTCGAACTGGAAGATGTGCCAGTCACCCAGGAAGCCCGGTTGCGGCTCGGGCGGCTGGAAGCCCTGGGCCTCGGTGTAGAGGTTGTGCTGCCAGCGCATGCCCCAGGAGTGATCGCGGTGGGCGAGCCAGGTCTCGGGCTTGATGTCGAAAGTTTGGCCATCCACCTTGACCCAGCCCTTGGCCCGGCCTGTCTGGGCATAGCGCGAGATGTTCTCGGTCAGGCGGCCTCGGCTGCGGGCGAACTGGGGCACCTCTTCATGCGGAGGCATGCGGGCTTCGAACTCCACCTCCCAGCTCATGCCGAAATCGTTCTCCGCCAGCAGCCACTGCACCGTCTTCATGCCTTCGATGACCTTGTAGGACAGCGGCCCGACCGTGACATCGTCGGTGCGCGGGCGAAATTCGCGCGAGGCCCGGATGTTGTACTGGGTCTTGTTGTCGATCGCCAGCAGGGCGGACGCATCCATCACGTTGCGGTTGGTGGAGACGCCAAAGTGGGAGCTGAGGAAGAACCGCCCCGTGATGTCATGGGCGCAACACCAGACGTTTTCGCGCCAGTTGTCGCCGCTGTCGATGACATGGTCAAAGGTGGTCGGCGCCTGGTGGCAGAGCAGTTCGTCGTATT
>MESD01000078.1 GCA_001770815.1 Burkholderiales bacterium RIFCSPHIGHO2_12_FULL_69_20 | reverse complement strand
TTGGGGATCTTGAAGACCCAGATCGAGCCGCCCTGTTCGAGGAAATTGACCTTCTTGGCCACCTCGCCGCCCCACAACGGCACGGCGCCGCCCCAGCCCGAGGCCACGGCCACGTACTGCTCGCCGCCCTCGGTCCAGGTCACCGGCGGAGCCACCACGCCCGAGCCGGTCTGGAACTTCCACAACACCTTGCCGGTCTTGGCATCGGCCGCCTGCAGGAAGCCTTCCGGCGTGCCCCAGAACACCAGGTTGCCGCCGGTGGTCAGCACACCGCCCCACAGCGGCGCGTTGTTGGTCACTTCCCAGACGATCTGGCCGGTCTTGGGATCGACCGCGCGCAGCGCACCGATGGGGCCGTCGGTCAGCGTCTTGATCGTGAAGCCGGCGCCCATGTAGGCCGCGCCCTTCTTGTAGGTGACCGGCTCGTTCCAGATCTCCATGCCCCATTCGTTGGCCGGCACGTAGAACAGCTTGGTCTCCGGCGAATAGGCCATCGGCATCTGGTTCTTGCCACCCAGGAACGAGGGCGCGGCGAACACCACGTTGCCCTTCTTGCCATCGGCGCCGGCGGTGGGATCGCCCGGGCGACCTTCGGGCACGAAGTTCGGCCGGCCGGTCTTCAGGTCGATGCCGGTGGCCCAGGTGATCTTCTTGACGAACGGGAAGGCGTTGACCAGCTTGCCGGTCTTGGCATCGTTGACGTAGAAGAAGCCGTTGCGGTCGGCCTTGCCGCCCAGCACCTGGCCACCTTCGTCGTAGGTGACGAACTCGTTGACGCCGTCGTAGTCCCAGCCGTCGTTGGGCGTGTTCTGGTAGTGCCAGACGATCTGGCCGGTCTTGATGTCGATCGCCACGGTGGAGGTGGAGAACAGGTTGTCGCCCTTGCGCAGGTGGCTGTTCCACGGCGCCGGATTGCCGGTGCCGAAGTAGGCCAGGCCGGTCTTGGCGTTGTAGGTGCCGCCCAGCCAGGTGGCTGCGCCGCCCGATTTCCACAGGTCGCCGGGCCAGGTCTTGCCGGCCGTGCCCGAGACGCCGTTGTCGCTGGCGTTGCCGTCCTTGTCGAACTTCTTGCCCATGTGGCCTTCGACCACCGGGCGGCTCCAGACCATCCGGCCGGTCATGGGGTCACGCGCCTCGACGCGGCCGACCACGCCGAACTCACCGCCCGACACGCCGGTGATCAGCAGGCCGCCGGCGATCAGCGGCGCGGCCGTGGCCGAATAGCCGGCGGCGTAGTCGTCGATCTTTTCCTTCCACTCGACCTCACCGGTATCCTGGTTCAGCGCCACGAGCTGGGCGTCGAGCGTGGCGAAGATCACCAGGTTGCCGTACAGCGCCGCGCCGCGGTTGATCACGTCGCAGCAGGGCATGATGCCGTCGGGCAGCCGGTGCTCGTACTTCCACAGTTTGGTGCCGGTCTTGGCGTCGAGCGCGAAGATGCGTGAGTACGACGCGGTGACGAACATCTTGCCGTTGTGCAGCAGCGGCTGGGTTTCCTGGCCGCGCTGCTTTTCGCCGCCGAACGAGAACGCCCACACCGGCAGCAGCTTGGCCACGTTGCCGGTGTTGATGGCCTTGAGCGGCGAGTAGCGCTGGCCTTGCTGGCCAATGCCCCAGCTCAGCACATCGCCGGTGGATTTGGCGTCGTTCTCGATCATCTGATCGGTGACCGGGGTGGCCGCCTGGGCGCCCAACGACGCCAGGCTGACGGTGACGAGCAAGCTCAGAAGCTTCAGTTTCATGGTGATGTCTCCTCCAGGGGATGGGGTTGTCACAACGGGATACAAGGACCGCTGCTTCAGGAATAATTCATGGCACGAAGCGTGCCATCGTCCATGGCGACGACAAGGGCTTCGATTCCAGGGTAAGCCCGGGCCCGGGTGTTCCAGCTTTGCACAGCGGGCAAGGCCGGGTGACGCAACGGCGCTTCATGGCGCTGCATGGCGCGTCAGGGCGGTTTGCCGCGCTGCAGCGCAGCGCGCTCATAACGCGCATAGAGGTGGGCCACATTGCGGGTGTATTCGGCCGGCCAGGCGGCCCAGCGCGCAAAGGGCTCGGGCGGCTTGGCGCGCAGCACCTCGTTCATCTCCCAGCCCTGGGCGGCCCAGCGCGTGAAGCTGCCGTCCAGCCACTGCAGGAAGTCACGCGTCTGCTGCAGGCCGCGCTGGCCCTCGTGCACCGGGCCGTGGCTGGGCACCACCGTGCCCAGTTTCAGGCCGGCCAGCGCATCCAGCGTGCGCAGCCAGGCGCTGGGGTCGGCATGCGGCGTGGTGGGCACACGGTCGGCAAAGACCAGGCCACCGACGAAGGCCACGCCGCTGGCCTTGTCGATCAGCACCAGGTCACTGGCGGTGTGGCCGTTGTACTCGCGCAGTTCGAATTCACGCTGGCCGATGCGCAGCGGGCCGGCGCCGATGGTCTGCGTGGGCAAGCGGGCCTCGGTGCCCTTCATCCAGTCGCCGCAGAGGCGGTAGAGGTTGTCCTCGTAGCTCTTGGCCTCGCGCTGCATGCCGGCGCGGGTGGCCGCCGTGGCGACGATGGGCACGTCGGCAAAGGCCTGGTTGCCGAGGAAGTAATCGGGGTGCAGGTTCAGGTGCAGCACCTGCACCACCGGCTCGTGGGTGGTGCGGGCGATCAGCGCGCGCAACTGCTCGCCATACAGCCGGCTGGTGCCGGTGTTGATCACCAGCACCCCGGCGCCGGTGGTGATGAAGCCGGTGTTGATGATGTTGCAGCCGTTGGCCACCGAGAAGTCGGCGTTGGCGCCTGCTACCACGTAGACCCCATCGGCCAAGGCACGCGCCCTCAGGCCGTAGTCGAGCCGCGTGACGTTGACCACCGGCGCCACAGCCTGGCCCTGTGCTGACACCGGCGGCGACGCTGGTGCGAACAGCAAACCGCCGATCAGGGCCAGCGCACCGGACAGGGGGGCGATGTGCTTCATTCGATGGTGCTCAGGATGCGGTTGCCGTTGTTGTCCACGCCCACGATGCGCAGCGGCCCGGGGGGCGCCTTGGCAAAGTCGAAGCTGAACACCGGGTTCTCGCTGACCGGCTCGAAGGTCTGGATGCGCAGCAACTCGCGGTCGGCGCCATCGCGCACGCTGAGCTTGCTGACGAAGAACGCCGGGATGCCGTTGACCAGCCCGGTGTCCATGGGATGCATGATCCGCACCCGCAGCCGCGCGGCGCTGTCACCTGCGTTGGCGGATGTCGGCAGGCCGGAGGCAAAGACCCGGCCGCTGACCTGCCCCAGCGTCTGCGTCCAGCTGCCGTCGGCGCGGGTGGCGCCGGCCACCGTGCAGCCGCCGCCCGACGAATCCACCCAGGTGCCGCCCACATGCCACACGCCATCGGCCGTCTGGGCCAGCGCGCGCACCGGCGAGGCCTGCTCCAGCTTGAAGCGAAAGCTCACCCCCGGCTGCGCCGCCAGCGGCTGCAGCTCCAGCACCTTGCGGATCGGGTTGCGATCGACCAGCACGATCAGCCGCTGCACGCCCGCCAGATCGGCCGACACGGTGATGGGCACGTTCATCGGGTCTTCGGCAAAAGCCGGGCCTTGCACCTTCACGCGGGGGTCGAACTGCACCCGCGCCTGGGCGCCGAGAAACGCCTTCTTCAGGTCGACCCATTGGTAGGACTTGAAGGGATCACCGTCGAAGGGGTCGGGGTCGGGCGCGGCCGCCCGCGCCGGGGTGACAAGTCCCCCGCACAGGGCGGCCAGCAGGATGAAGCGACGTTGCATGGGAGGTGGGCGCAGCAGGTCTTACCAGCGGTGCTGCCAGCGCACCGACAGCAGGCCGTTGCGCGGTGCGCCCGGCTCGAAGAAACGCTGGTTGCCGTCGTTGACGATCACGCTGCCAGCGTGCACCCGATCGAACAGGTTGTCCACCCGGGCCAACACCTCCAGGGCATCGGTCGGGCCCAGCTTGAACTGGGCACGCCAGCGCAGGTGCGCCAGCGCGTAGCCGGGCGCTGACGCGGTGTTGACATCGTTGGCGGCGGTGCTGGCCACGGCACGCCACTCCAGCGCAAACTCACCGGGCACCACGCCGGGCTGCCACGCGGCCTGTGCCCAGGCGCTGCTGCGCTGGGTGCCCGGCAACTGGTTGCCGGGCTGCACCCGGGCGGTGGTCGGACCGAAGGCGTCGCGGTACTCGGCGTCCAGCCAGGCGGCGGCGGCCTGCAGGCGCAGCCGGCTGTTGATCGCCCAGCCCAGCGCCAGTTCGGCACCCCGGCGCTGGGTGCGGCCCACGCTCTGGAAGACCGACCGACCGTCGATGTTGGACAGCACGCCGATCTCGTTGTCGGTGTTGACGGCGAACACCGCCGCGTCGACCGACAGCCCGCCGCCGCGCCACTTGCTGCCCAGCTCGATCTGCCGGCTCTTCTGGGGCTGCAGATCGACGTTGAAGCCACCGGCGCCATCGGCTCGGTAGGCCAGTTCACCCAGCGTCGGCGACTCGAAGCCGCGCGCGGCGCTGGCATGCACCACCCAGCCCGGCGACACCGCCCAGCGCAGGCCCAGCACCGGATTGACAAACGAATACGACAGCTCACCCGAGTCGTCGCCGTTGAGTCCAACGATGTAGCGGTCATGGGTGCTCATCTCGACGCGCCCGCCACGCAGCCCGCCGGTGACGGTCAGGCGCTCGGCCACCGGCATCTGCGCCTGTACAAAACCCTCGGTCGTGGTGGCGCGATTGGTTTCGTCACGGCGCTGGCGGCCGGTCACGCCCAGCACCGCCGGCGGGCCGGGCAGAAAGTTCTCGAAACCGCGGCGGTCATCCTGCTGGGTCTCGACGCTCAGCCCCACGGCCAGATCGGTGGCACCCAGCAGCAGCGACAGCTTGCCCTCGACACCGCCGTAATCCCGATCGAAGTCGACCACGCCGCCCGGACGGCGTTCGTCAACCTGCACAAAGCTCGGAATCGACTGCCACTGCGTCACCGCGCGCGTGCCCTGGTAGAGCGTCACCGACGACTCGCGCAACGCGCCCTCGCCGGCAAACTGGTGGCGCCAGTTCACGCCGCCCTGGGTCTGGGCAATGGTCTTGCGGGTGTTGTACTGCAGCGCCTGCGGCGTGGTCTGCCGGGGGTCGGCGGCAAACTGCGCGGCCGTGAGCCCCAGCGGATCCTGCGCCGACTGCTCATGGTCGGACAACTGCACCGTCAGCGCGTCGCGCCCACCTTGCCAGCCCAGCCGCACATGGCCCAGTTGGCGATCGGCGGCACTCTGCGGCCGGAAACCGTCGAGGTCCATCCTGCCCAGGCTGGCGCGCAGGTCCAGCGCACCGCCGGCCACCTGGCCCAGCGGCGCGGCCACGCTGATGCGGCCCTGGCGCAGGCCGAAGCTGCCGACGTCCAGCCCGACCTCGGCCACGCCCGCTTTCACCGGCGCGGTGAACAAGGCGATCACGCCGCCCGAGTTGGATCCGTACAGCACCGAGAACGGCCCGCGCAGCACCTCGATGCGCTGCGCACCCGCCAGGTCGAAGTGGGCCACCTGGCCCTGCCCGTCGGGCATGGTGGCGGGGATGCCGTCGGCATACAGCCGCAGCCCCCGCACGCCGAAGGCCGCTCGCGCGCCGAAGCCGCGCGAGCTGATCTGCAGATCTTGCGCATAGTTGTTGCGGTTGTTCACCACCACGCCGGGTACCTGGGCCATCACCTCCGACAGGTTGACCATCGGCCCGGCGTCGCGCAGGGCCGTGGCATCGATCGCGGTGATGGCAAACGGTGCATCCAGCACGCGCTGGGCGCGGGCCGATCCGGTGATCACCACGTCGGCGGCCTGGGCCCAGGCCGCCGACGACAGCAGCGTGATGCAGGCCAGGGACAGGGTCGATCGCGTCAGCAACATTGAACTCATCAGGGGTCTCGGAGGTCAGGCAACAGGGGGGAGCAGTGCCGGGCGCGACCAACGTGTCGACCCGCACCACCCCAAGATGCTGCATCAGACCGTCTGGCCGGGCGGTCACCAAGCCCGCGTTTTCCCGGCCACTGCTGCAAATCGGATCAGACGCCCGATGTCATTTGTTATCGTCGCGTCAAGTGGCGCCACAAGCCGCAGAATCTTCAGGGAGTTCCATGACCCATCCAACCCAGACGCCCCACACGCGCCAACCAGCGAAAGCACCCCCTGCATGACGCGGGTTTATTTGGTCGACGATCAACTCATCCTGCGTGACGGCCTGCACGCCCTGCTGGAAACAGCCGGGCATCAGGTGGTCGGCGCCAGCGGCGATCCGACCCAGGCCGTTGTGGAGGCACAACAACTGCAGGCCCAGGTGATGCTGCTCGACCTGGGGCTGGGCGAGCGCTCGGGTTTCGAGGTGCTGCATGAGTTGAAGCGCCGCGGTTCATCGGTCAAGGCGGTGGTGCTGACGATGTCGGCCCAGCCACGCGACGTGGCCGAGGCGGTGCGCCTCGGGGCCTCGGGTTATGTGCTGAAGGACGCCGGTGCGGCCGAGTTGCTGCTGGCCATCGAGACCGTGGCCAACGGCCGCCGATTCTTCGGCCCGCAAGTGGCCGACCTGGCCCTGCAGGCGCTGACCCACGACACGCCAGCCGATCCGTTTTCGCTGCTGTCGCCGCGTGAGCGCCAGATCGTCACGATGGTCGTCAACGGCCTGAGCAGTGCCGCCATCGGCGGCCAGCTGCACCTGTCGCCCAAGACGGTGGACACCTACCGCAGCCGGGTGATGGCCAAGCTGGGCGTCAGCGGCGTCACCTCGCTGGTGCGGCTGGCCGTGCGCGAAGGCCTGGTCGAAAAGTAGGCGGTCTACCGACGTGGCCGCGCGCCATACGCCCGTGGCCAGATCAGACTTGACCAAGTGGACGCCGTGGAACCGGCTCCGCCGGGCCACTGGCGTCGCCCCCTTGAGGGGGAGCGCCGCAGGCGCTTCGGGGGTGGGCCTAAATGAGGCAGCTGCGAAAGCCGACGAACCGATCGTCCCGCCCCGCGGCGACGAACTGCCTTGCGCGCGCATGCCGCAGGCGCGCACTGCCCCAGGCTGAGGCCCCGCGCAGCACACGCTGGGCCGGTTCTTCGGCGGTGGCCAGGGCCGGCACCGCCGACCCGCCCGGATAAGGCCGCGCCCGGCCCGCCACCCACTCGGCCACCTCGCCCCAGGCAAAACCGCGCGAGGCCGCCTGCGTGGCAGCCAGCTCCCACTCGGCCTCGGCGGGCAGCCGCCGGCCGGCCCAGCAGCACCAGGCCTCGGCCTCGTGGGCGCTGACATGCAGCACCGCCTGCTGCCCCGGCAGCCGCTGCAGCCGGCCCTGTCGGCGTGCCAGCACGCCCCCCGACACCTGCTCCACGTAGCGCGGCGCGCGGCGGGCGGTGGCGTCCAGCATCTCCCAGCCGGCCTCGGTCCACCAGCGGCGCTCGTCGTAGCCGCCGTCCTCGACAAACTCGGCAAACTGCGCCCAGCACACCGGCTGCGCGTCGATCTCGAATTCGGCCACGGCCACCTCGTGCGCCCAGCGCTCGGCCTCGGGCACGAAGCCACCGCGTGGCGAGCCCAGGATCAGCCGCTGGCCGCCCAGCACCATCGCCTCGCGCCGGCCCCGGCCGGGCAGCGCCGGCCACAGGCCGCGCTCGATCAGCGCCTGCTGCCGCTCGGGTGCCAGGTCGAGCGCCTGCACCAGCACCGCCAGCGCCTCGCCCAGCCGGTCTTCGTGGTACAGCGCCAGGCGGTAGACGTGCAGCGCGGCATCGTCGGATTCGGCCTTGTCGAGCAGCTCGAGCGTGGTGTCCAGCGTATCGGCCAGGTACTGGCGCAGCACCTGGGCATTGGGCGTGCGGCGCTGCCAGCGCTGGGCCCGGGTGCTGGCCTGCGGATCGAACCAGGCATCGGCACGGGGATGCACCGACGCCAGCCGCAGCCCGGTGGGATCGGCCAACTCGCCGCGGCCACGCTGCACATGGCGCGCCACCCAGAACTCCTGAAACCAGGCCGCCCGCCCCGCCAGCCACCACGGTGGATCGAAGCCGTCGAAGCTGCTGGAAAACTGCAGATCGTCGAAGGCCGACAGCCAGCCCAGCGTGCGGTTGCGCGCGTCCATCAGCGCCAGTTGCAGCAGGTCGGCCCCCGCGTTGCGCATGGCCAACGCATCGTGCACCTGCACGTCGATCAGACCGGGGGCCAGGCTCATGGTGTCAGGGGCCCCGGCGACTGGCGCACAGACCGGTCAATCGTTGATCGCGGGCTTGACCAGCGACAGCGGCGCGGGAAAGCGTTTGCGGATCGCCGCCTCGATGCCCGCCGCGTCCAGCCCCAGCATGGCCAGCAGCTTGACCGGATCGCCGTGTTCGATGAACTCGTCGGGCAGGCCCAGCTGCAGCAGCGGCAGGCTCAGCCCCGCGGCGGCCAGGCATTCGCCCACCGCGCTGCCCGCGCCGCCCGCCACGCAACCTTCCTCGATCGTGACCAGCGCGTCGTGGCAACGTGCCAGCTCGATCACCAGCGCCGCGTCGATCGGCTTGGCAAAGCGCATGTTGGCCACCGTGGCGTCCAGCGCCTCGGCGGCGGCCAGCGCCGGGTGCAGCACGGTGCCGAAGGCCAGGATCGCGATGCGCCGGCCGGCACCCGGCACCACCGACGCCTGGCGGCGGATCTCGCCCTGGCCCCAGGGCAAGGTGGTCAGCGCCGGGTCGGTGGCCTTGCCGATGCCGGCGCCGCGCGGGTAGCGCACGGCCACCGGGTGGTCGCGCCGGAACGCGGTGGTCAGCGCCTTGCGGCATTCGTCCTCGTCGGACGGCGTGATCACGCCCAGGTTGGGAATGCAGCGCAGGTAGGCGATGTCGTAGGCGCCGGCATGGGTGGCGCCGTCAGCCCCCACGATGCCGGCGCGGTCGAGCGCAAACACCACTGGCAGGTTCTGCAGCGCCACATCGTGGATCAACTGGTCGTAACCACGCTGCAGGAAGGTGGAGTAGATCGCCACCACCGGCTTGAGCCCCTCGCAGGCCAGGCCGGCGGCGAAGGTGACCGCATGCTGCTCGGCAATGCCCACGTCGTGGTAACGGCGCGGAAAGCGCTGCTCGAACTCGACCATGCCCGAGCCCTCGCGCATCGCCGGGGTGATGCCCACCAGGCGCTCATCGGCGGCGGCCATGTCGCACAGCCACTGGCCGAACACCTGTGTGAAGGTGATCTTGGGCACCGCCGAGGGTTTGGTGAGCCCCACGCTGGGGTCGAACTTGGCCGGGCCGTGGTAGCCGATCGGGTCGTTCTCGGCCAGCTTGTAGCCATAGCCCTTCTTGGTGACCACGTGCAGAAACTGCGGGCCCTTCTTGTCGCGCAGGTTCTCCAACGTGGGGATCAGCGCGTCGAGGTCGTGGCCGTCGATCGGGCCGACGTAGGTGAAGCCCAGCTCCTCGAAGATGGTGCCGGGCACGACCATGCCCTTGGTGTGCTCCTCGAAGCGGCGGGCGAACTCATAGAGCGGCGTGTTCTTCAGCACGCTCTTGGCGCCCTCACGCGCGGCCGAGTAGAAATTGCCGCTCATCAGCCGCGCCAGGTGCTTGTTGAGCGCGCCCACCGGCGGGCTGATCGACATGTCGTTGTCGTTGAGGATCACCAGCACGTCGGCCGGGCCGGCGCCATTGGCCGCGCCGCCGTGGTTCAGCGCCTCGAAGGCCATGCCACCGGTGAGCGCGCCGTCGCCGATCACCGCCACCGCACGCCGGTGCTCGCCCTTGAGGCGCGCGGCATGGGCCATGCCCAGCGCCGCCGAGATCGAGGTCGACGAATGCCCGGTGCCGAAGGTGTCGTACTCGCTCTCGGCGCGGCGCGGAAAGCCGCTGATGCCGCCCAGTTGCTTGAGCGTGCCCATCTGGTCGCGCCGGCCGGTGAGGATCTTGTGCGGGTAGGTCTGGTGGCCCACGTCCCAGACGATGCGGTCGTAGGGCGTGTTGAAGACGTAATGCAGCGCGATCGTCAACTCGACCGTGCCCAGGTTGGACGACAGGTGGCCACCGGTCTTGCTGACGCTGTTGATCACGAAATCGCGCAGCTCGTTGGCCAGGCGGCCCAGCTCGCCGCGCGACAGCCGGCGCAGATCGGCCGGCTCGTTCAGGGTGTTCAGCAGGGATTGGGGCATTCGGGGGCTTTCAGCTGTCTCGGTCGACCACCATGTCGGCCAGCAGGCGCAGATGGCCGGCGTCGGCCAGCTGGCCGCGGGCCAGGGCCTGCAAGGCCTGCTGGTGCAGCGCCGTGGCCTGGCGGCGGGCCTCGGGCAGGCCCAGCACGGTGACATAGGTGGGCTTGTTGGCGTGCAGGTCCTTGCCGGCGGTCTTGCCCAGCTTGTCGGAAGCCTGGGTCACGTCGAGGATGTCGTCGACGATCTGGAAGGCCAGGCCCAGCGCCGCACCAAAATCGCTGAGCGCCGACCAGCACGCGGGATCGCAGGGCCCGGTGGCCGCGCCCATCAGCACGCTGGCCTGCAGCAGCGCGCCGGTCTTGCGGCGGTGCATGTCGCGCAGGCAGGCTTCGTCCAGCGGCTTGCCGGTGGCCGCCAGGTCGATGGCCTGGCCACCGGCCATGCCGGCATGGCCCGCGGCGCGCGCCAGCAGGCCGCACAGCCGCGCCTGCAGTTGCGGCGCCATCACCTCGTCGGGCAGGTCTTCGGGCGTCAGCACCTCGAAGGCCAGCGCCTGCATCGCGTCGCCGGCCAGCATCGCGCCGGCCTCGCCGAACTGCACATGCACCGTGGGCTTGCCGCGGCGCAGCACGTCGTTGTCCATGCAGGGCATGTCGTCGTGCACCAGCGAATAGGCGTGGATCAGCTCGACCGCCACCGCCGCGCGCAGTGCCGCGGCCAGGTCACCGGCCACCGCCTCGCAGGCCGCGCGCACCAGCAGCGGACGCAGCCGCTTGCCGCCGTCGAGCACGCCATAGCGCATGGCCTCGCCCAGCCCGGCCGGTGCCTCGGCTGGCACCCAGCGTGACAGCGCCTGCTCGACGCGCACCAGTTCGTCGCGCACCCAGGCGTCGAAAGCGGGGGTGATCATGAATCGGCCCAATCCTTGAGCTGGCCGCCTTCGAGCACCTTCACCTGTTGCTCGACCGCCTGCAGCCGGTTGCGGCAGACCTCGAGCAACTGCGCGCCACGGCGGTAGCTGTCGAGCAGGCCGTCCAGCGGCATCTGGCTGCCCTCCATCGCAGCCACCAGGCGCTCCAGTTCGGCCAGCGCATCCTCGTAGCGCAGGGTGGCGCTGTCCTCGGCGGGGTGGTCAACGGGTGGCGCGGTGGGTGTCATGGACAAGGCGCCCGGGCTTGGGGCGCGCGTCAAAGCGGGTGGCGGATTTTAGACGCGCCTTGTCGTTATGCGGCCACAGCCGCCGGCTACAATCGCGAAGACGGCCGCCCCTGTGGGTGGCCGTTTTCATCACCATCGATCATGCCCATCCGCGGGGCCACCGGGTGGGGGGTTTTTGACATCCACGCTGGAGATCCCGGGGATCATGTCGGACCTGAGCACCAGACTCGAAGCTCTTGCGCGCAAGCACCGTCTCGATGAGCGGTCCGAGCGTTCGCAACTGTCTGTCACCACCTATTTTTCGGACGAGCTGTTCCGTCGCGAGATGGAACTGATCTTCCAGCACGGGCCCCGCTACCTGGGGCACGAGCTGGCCGTGCCCGAAGTGGGTGACTATTACGCCCTGCCGCAAGAAGGCGAAGGCCGCGCGCTGGTGCGCACCGCCAACGGGGTGGAGCTGCTGTCCAACGTGTGCCGCCACCGCCAGGCGCTGATGCTGCGCGGGCGCGGCAACACCGGCCACACCGCGCCGGGCCACAGTGGCGGCAACATCGTCTGCCCGCTGCACCGCTGGACCTACAGCATGGGTGGCGAACTGCTGGGCGCCCCGCTGTTCCAGCAAGACCCCTGCCTGAACCTCAACCGCTACCGCACCCGCACCTGGAACGGCATGGTGTTCGAGGACAACGGCCGCGACATCGCCGCCGAACTGGGCCAGGTGGGCCCGCGTGCCGATCTCGACTTCACCGGCTTCGTGCTCGACAAGGTGCACCTGCACGAATGCGACTACAACTGGAAGACCTTCATCGAGGTCTACCTCGAGGACTACCACGTCGGCCCGTTCCACCCCGGGCTGGGCCGCTTCGTCACCTGCGACGACCTGAAGTGGGAGTTCAGCCCGCACCACTCGGTGCAGACGGTGGGCATCAACGACTCGCTGCGCCAGGCCGGCTCGCCGGCCTACAAGCGCTGGCACGAGGCGGTGCTGGCGCTGGGCAACGGCCAGCCGCCCAAGCAGGGTGCGATCTGGCTGACCTACTACCCGAACATCATGGTCGAGTGGTACCCGCATGTGCTGGTGGTCAGCACGCTTTATCCCAAGGGGCCGCAGAAGACCATCAACATGGTGGAGTTCTACTACCCCGAAGAGATCGCCGCCTTCGAGCGTGAGTTCATCGAATCGGAGCAGGCCGCCTACATGGAGACCTGCATCGAGGACGACGAGATCGCGCTGCGCATGGACGCCGGCCGCCGTGCCCTGATGGAGCGCGGCGACGACGAGGCCGGCCCCTACCAAAGCCCGATGGAAGACGGCATGCAGCACTTCCACGAGTGGTACCGGCGCGTGATGGGCATCGGCAGAGACCCCTGGTGACTTGACCCCCGGGCTGCGGAATACCGCAGCCCACCCCCCGAGTGGGTGGCGGGGCCGCTTGGGCTGAGCCCGGACTCAAACCGTCCTGAGGACGGTTTGTGCCTGGCGAAGCGGCCGAGCGCTGCGAGGCCGTGGACCGGCCGCGCGCTGGCCCCGCTCCCCGTCGATCGCTATCTGCCGGCGACCTTGCGCAGCAGCTCGATCAGCATCAGCCGCTCGGCGCGGCTGAGCCGGTCATCCAGTTCACGCTCCATCGGCGCGGCGGCGGCGGCGCCGTCGTCGGCCATGCGCCGGCCGGCATCGGTCAGCACGATGTTGTGGCTGCGGCCGTCGGTGGGGCTGCGTTCGCGGCGGATCAGGCCGCGCTCCTGCAGGCGGTCGAGCAGCAGCGTCAGGTTGGGCGCCGACAGGGCCAGCGCCTGGCCCAGGCGCTTGGGCGCTTGCGGGCCATTGGCCAGCAGCAGCAACAGCAGCGAGTACTCCACCGTGCGCAGGCCGAACGGCTGGCCGATGTGGCGCACGAAGCTGTCCATGGTGGTCACCCGGGCCTGGGCGATGTGGTAACCCAGCACATCGCTCAGCACCCCCAGCGACAACCGCTCCTGCACGCCGCGGCCGGGTCCCTGGCCCTCGGTCACCGCGCCGGCGGCCACCGGCGGGCAGCGCACGATGCGCGGGCGACGTGATGCGGGCCGCGGCGCGGGCGTGGACTCTGCCGTCATGCGACCAGAAAGGGCAGTGCCGCGTCAGCCTGCAGCGCCCGGCGCCAGTGCACCTGCGCCTGCGGCATCAGCCACTGCAGGCCGAAGGTGGCCGATTGCTGCCAAGCCTCGGCACTGCGGCCACCGGCCGCCGGCGTGTGCGCCGGGTCCAGCGCCGTGCGGGCGATGCGTGCCCAGGCCCAGCACATCAGCGCATGGCCCACGCCGGCCAGCACGTCGTCGGCCACGCGCAGCGGGTATTCGCCGTCGTCGGCCCGTCCGGCCTGCAGTGCGGCCAGGGTCTCGCGCCAGCGCACCAGCTGATCGGCCAGCGTCTCGGCAAAGGCCTGCAGCGCCGGCTGGGCGGCACAGCGCGCCACTTCCTGCGCGAGTTCATCGATCAGCGCGCCGGCACGCGCGCCGCCGTCGTCGAGCAGCTTGCGCTGCACCAGGTCGATGGCCTGGATCTCGTTGGTGCCCTCGTAGATCATCGCGATGCGGCTGTCGCGCACCGTCTGCTCGATGCCGTAGTCGTGCACGTAACCATAGCCGCCCCACACCTGCAGCGCCTCGTCGGCACTGCGGTGGCCCAGCTCGGTGAACAGCGACTTGGCCACCGGCGTGAGGATCGCGACATGGTCGGCCGCGGCAGCGCGGCGGGCCGCATCGGGGTGGTGGTCGGCCTCGTCGAGCAGCAGCGCGCACCAGTAGGCGATGGTGCGGCAGGCATCGGTGCGCGCACGCAGCGTCAGCAGCGTGCGGCGCATCGCCGGATGCCAGGCGATCGGGTCGGGGCCGGCACCCGTGGCCACGTTCCTGGCCGCGTCGATCGGGCGTTGGGGTGCACGCATCTGCAGCCGCTCGGCGGCGTAGCGCCAGGCGTTCTGGGTGGCGGCTTCGAGGTGGCCCACGCCCTGCATCGCCACGTGCAGCCGCGCGGCGTTCATCATCAGGAACATCGCCGCCAGGCCGCGGTTCGGCTCACCGATCAACCAGCCCTGGGCGCGGTCGAAGCGCATCTGGCAGGTGGCGCTGCCGTGAATGCCCATCTTGTGCTCGATGCCGTCGCAGAAGACTGCATTGCGTGAGCCGTCGGGCAAGACCTTGGGCACCAGCGCCAGCGACAGGCCCTTGGTGCCGGCAGGGGCGTCGACCAGCCGGCACAACACCAGGTGCACCAGGTTGTCGGTCAGGTCGCTGTCGCCGCCGCTGATGAAGATCTTGCTGCCGGTGATGGCCACCGGCGCGCCGTTGGCCGCGGCACCGGCGATCAACTCGGCCTTGGTGCGCACCTGCCCCAGGTCGCTGCCGGCCTGCGGCTCGGTCAGGCACATGGTGCCCAGCCACTCACCGCTGACGAGCTGGGCGAGGTAGCGCGCGCGCAGTTCGGGCACGGCATGGTGCAGCACCACCTCGTAGGCGCCGTGCAGCAGGCCGGGGTACATGGTCCAGCCGTGGTTGGCGGCGGCCAGCATCTCGAACAGCGCCATGTTCAACAGCTGCGGCAGGCCCTGGCCGCCGGCCTCGGGGGTGCAGGCCAGCGCCGGCCAGCCGCCATCGACGAAGGCGCGGTAGGCGGCGCGGTAGCCCGGTGGCGTGGTCACGCCCGCGGGCGTCCAGGTGCAGCCATGCAGGTCGCCCGGCGCGTTGGTGGGCGCCAGCACCTCGCTGGCGAAGCGGCCAGCCTGGGCCAGCACCTCGGCGGCGGTGTCGGCATCCAGCTCGGCAAAAGCCGGCTGTTCGGCCCAGCTGGCGGGCGCGGCCAGCACGCGGGTCAGTACGTGCAGCATGTCGGCCACCGGGGCCTCGTAGGTCCACATCTAAAGGGCTCGCTTGGGGGTGTCAGCTGGCTTTGCGGGCCGCACCGAGGTAGGTTTCGATCACGCGCGGGTCACCGGCCAGCTGCTGGGCCGGGCCTTGCAGCGCGAAGGCGCCGGTCTCCAGCACGTAGCCATGGTCGGCCACCTCCAGCGCGGCGCGCGCGTTCTGCTCGATCAGCAGGATGGACACACCCTGCCCGCGCAGCCGCTCGATGATGCGGAAGATCTCGCGCACCACCAGCGGGGCCAGGCCCAGGCTGGGTTCGTCGAGCATCAGCAGCTTGGGGCGCGACATCAGCGCGCGGCCCACCGCCAGCATCTGCCGCTCGCCGCCCGACAGCGTGCCGGCCAGCTGGGTGCGGCGCTCCTTCAGGCGTGGAAAGAGTTCGTAGACGCGTTCGATCTCGCCGCGCCAGTTCGGCACGCGCTGGCGCATCGCCCGAAAGCCGCCGAGGATCAGGTTGTCCTCCACCGGCATGGTGCCGAACAGCTCGCGTTTCTCGGGCACCAGGGCCAGGCCCAGCATCACCCGCGCTTCCAGCGACGCGTCGGCCAGGTCGACACCGTCGAACACCACCTGCCCGCGGCTGGGCAGGATCGCCATCAGCGCGTTCAGCGTGGTGCTCTTGCCGGCGCCGTTGGGCCCGATGATGGTCACCACCTGGCCCCGGTCCAGCGTGAAGTCCAGGCCGGTCAACACCTCGGCGCGGCCGTAGCCGGCGTGCAGGCCTTTCACGCTCAGCAGTGCGTTGCTCATCAATGTTCCGTTCCGAGGTAGGCCGCGCGAACGATGGGGCTGGCCTGCACTTCTTCGGGCGTGCCCTCGATCAGCCGGGTGCCGAACTCCATCACCACGATGCGGTCGGTCAGGCCCATGACGAAATCCATGTCGTGTTCGACCAGCAGGATGGAGAGGCCCTCGCGTTTAAGCTGGCGCAGCACGTCGGCCAGGGCCTGCTTCTCCTTGTGGCGCAGGCCGGCGGCGGGTTCGTCGAGCAGCAGCAGCGCGGGGTCGGTGCACAGCGCGCGGGCAATCTCCATCAGCCGCTGCGGGCCCAGCGCCAGGTTGCCGGCCAGCTCGTGCATCTGCTCGGCCATGCCGATGCGCGCCAGCTGCGCCTCGGCCTCGGCGAACAGGCAACGCTCCTCGGCACGATCGAGCCGCAGCATCGCGCGCAGCGGGCCGCTCCTGGTGCGCAGGTAGCCGCCCAGCGCGACGTTCTCGAGCACCGTCATCTCGGGGATCATCTTCACGTGCTGGAAGGTGCGCGACATGCCGCGCTCGGCGATCTGCCGCGACGACAGCCCGCCCACCGGCTGGCCGCGAAAGCGCACCGCGCCGCGGGTCATCGACAGCACGCCGGTGATCAGGTTGAAGGTGGTGCTCTTGCCGGCGCCGTTGGGCCCGATCAGGCCGACGATGTCGCCGGCGCGGATGGCGAAGCTGACGTCGTTGACGGCCACCAGCCCGCCGAACTGCTTGCGCACCTGGTCCACCTCCAGCAGCAGGTCGCCACGCTGCGGCTTGTCGCGCGTGGGCAGCGGCGCCGCGCCTTGCCAGTCGCGCACGCGCCGGGGCGCCGGCAGCCGCTTGGTGACGAAGGTCCACAGCCCGTCGGGCGCGTACTTCAGCACCGCGATCAGCACCAGGCCGAAGACGATGATCTCGAAGTTGCCGCTGGTGCCGATCAGCTTGGGCAGCAACACCTGCAGCTGGTCCTCGACCAGCTTGACCACGCCCGCGCCGATGAACGCGCCCCAGACATGGCCCACGCCGCCCAGCACCGCCATGAACAGGTACTCGATGCCCTTGTGCACGCCGAAGGGCGTGGGGTTGACGCTGCGCTGGAAGTGGGCGAACAACCAGCCCGAGATCGACGCCAGCACCGCCGCCAGCACGAAGGCGATGATCTTGTAGCGCAAGGTGGAAATGCCCATCGCCTCGGCCATCGTGGTGCCGGTCTTCAGCGAGCGGATGGCCCGGCCGGGCCGGCTGTCGAGCAGGTGCGTCACGGCCAGCGCCGAGGCCAGCGCCAGCGCCCAGATCAGCACGTACAGGCCACGGCCGGTGCCCAGGCTGAACCCCGCCACGGTGATCGGCGGCACGCCCAGCAGGCCGTCGTACTTGCCCAGGAACTCCATGTTGGAGATCGTGTAGTAGATCGTCAGCCCCCAGGCGATGGTGGCCAGCGGCAGGTAGTGGCCCGACATGCGCAGCGTGATGGCGCCCAGCACCAGCGCCACCACCACGCTGAGCGCGATGCCGACCAACAGCGTCAGCCAGGGCGACACCCCCAGCGTCACCGCCAGGTAGGCCGCGGTGTAGGCGCCCACGCCGACAAACGCCGCCTGGCCGAACGAGGTGAGCCCGGCCACCCCGGTCAGCAGCACCAGGCCCAGCGCAACCATCGCGTAGATGCCGATGTAGTTGAGCTGGGTGATCCAGAAATCGGGCACCGGCAGCACCGCGATGGCCGCCATCACCAGGCACAGCAGCCCAAAGCCGAAGCGTCGCAGCGTCGCCATCTCAATGCTCCTCGCTGTGCGGATCGCGCAGCGAGCGCCACAGCAGCATCGGCAGGATCGAGCCGAAGACGATCACTTCCTTGTAGGCACTGGCCCAGAACGAGCCGAAGCTCTCGAGCAGGCCCACGGCCAGCGCACCCAGCAGCGCCTGAGGATAACTAGCCAGGCCAGCGAACACCGCGGCCACGAAGCCCTTCAGGCCGATCAGGAAACCCGAGTCGTAGAACACCGTGGTGGTGGGGCCGATCAGCAGCCCTGACAACGCGCCGATGAAGGCCGCCAGCGTGAAGGTGAGGCGCCCGGCGCCATCCGACGAAATGCCCATCAGCCGCGCCCCCAGCCGGTTGACCGCGGTGGCACGCAGCGCCTTGCCCCACAGCGAGCGCTCGAAGAACAGCCACAGCGCCACGATCAGCGCCAGCGAGGCACCGAAGATGATCACCGTCTGCCCGCTGAGCGCGAGCGGCCCCAGCGTGAAGCGTGCATCCCAGAAGCTGGGGTTGCGAAAACCCTCGGCACCGAAGAAGAACAGACCCAGCCCGGTGAGCGCGAAGTGCACGCCCACCGAGACGATCAGCAGCACCAGCACCGAGGCATCGGCCAGCGATTCATAGGCCAGCCGGTACAGCAGGTTGCCGAAGGGCGTGACCAGCGCCAGCGTGAGCAGCGCCTGCACGCCCAGCGAGAAGTTCTGCGGCGCCGCCCAGAGGGTGAAGGCCGAGATCGCCAGCGGATAGGCCAGCGTGCCCAGCAGCCGGCGCGCGATGCGCGCCGGGCCGTGGTGGTGGCGCAGTCCATCGACCACATCCGCCACCGAACAGCCCAGCGCCATCACCAGCAGAAACCACACCGTGCCCGGCACCTTGCCCTGCTGCAGCATGGCCAGCGTGAGCGCGCCGAACGCGACGAACTCGCCCTGCGGGATGAAGATCACCCGCGTGACGGCGAACACCAGCACCGTGGCCAGCGCCAGCAGCGCATACACCGCGCCGTTGGTCAGGCCGTCCAGTGCCAGGATGGCGGCAATGCTGAAATCCATCGTGTGCTGCCGATCGACGTGCGCGGTGGCGGGTGCGTGGGTGTGGGGTCGGGCGTCGGCTTACTTCTCGACGACGAACTTGCCGCCGGCCACCTTCAGCAGCACGCCGGTCTCGTTGGTGTAGCCCCAGTGGTCGTCCTTGGTCCAGTTCATCACGCCGTGCGAGAACACCGTGCGGCCCATGCCTTCGATGGCATCACGCAGCGCGGCGCGGAACTCGGGCGTGCCCGGCCTCGCCTTCTTCAGCGCCACCGGCAGCACCTTCTCCAGCACGATGGCCGCGTCGTACGAGTGGCCGGCAAACTGGTTGCGCGTGTTCGGGCCCATCAACTTCTCGTAGCCGGCGACGAAGTCGACCGCCAGCGCCTTGGAAGGGTGGTTGTCGGGCAACTGCTCGGCGATCACCGCCGGGCCAGACACCACGTACGAGCCCTCGACATCCTTGCCGCCGATGCGCACCAGATCGGGCGTGGCCGCGGCGTGCGTCTGGTAGATCTTGCCCTTGTAGCCACGTTCGACGATCGCCTTGTGCGGCATCGCCGCGCCCGAGCCCGAGGCCACCACCAGGATCGCGTCGGGGTTGGCCGCGCTCAGCTTGAGGGCCTGTGGCGTGACGCTGGTGTCGGGCCGGGCAAAGCGCTCGGTGGCCACCACCTTGATGCCGGCAGCTTCGCCCTGCTTGATGATCTCCTTGAGCCACAGCTCGCCGTAGGCATCGGTGTAGCCGAGGAAGCCGATCGTCTTGACGCCCGACTTCTTCATGTGCTCGACGATCGGATGCGCCATCACCGCAAAACCCTGCGGCAGGCGGAACAACCAGGCGTCCTGCCCCGGCGGCACGCCCACCGGGGCGGCCGACAGCTGCACCGTCTTGGCCTCCAGCGTCACCGGGGCCATCGCGGCCGAGGTGGTGGTGATGCACGAGCCGATGATCAGGTCGACCTTGTCCTCGGTGACGAAGCGACGCGCGTTGTTCACGCCCTTGCCGGGATCGGTGGCGTCGTCGAGGATGATCAGGTTGATCTTCTCGCCGGCGATGGTCTTGGGAAACAGCTTGAACTGGTTGTTCATCGGAATGCCCAGGCCCGAGCCCGGCCCGGTCAGCGCGAGGCTGACGCCGATGGTCACGTCGGCCAGTGCCGGCGTGGCGGCCAGCATGACCAGGGTGGTGGCCGCAGCCACCAGGGTCTTTTGGATCAGCTTCATGGTCGTTGTCTCCTAGGGGGCAGGGATGGTCATCACAGGCACAGCGCCTTGATGTCTTCGGGGATCGGTATGGCGCGGATGCGTGTGGGGTTGGCCAGGTCGCAATCGCCGAAGCAGATCTCGACGCGGTGGATGTGGGTGCGGGCCATGCGCGGCTCAGGCCTTCTTGGGCAGGATCAGGAAGGGGTCGGACTGTGCGCCCTCGTACAGCGCCTGCACCAGCGCGTCGCGGTGGCTCAGCACCGCGTGCTGGTTGATCGAGCCCTTGTCGGTGACCTCGCCCCTGTCGATCGACGGCGGCTCGGCCAGCACGTGCAGCCGCGCCACGCGGCTGGCGCTGCCGGTGGCCTCGCGCCACAGCCGGTCGGCCAGCGTCTGGAAGAAGGCGCGCACCACCGGGTGGTGCAGCACCTCGGGCAGCGGCACGCTGTCGCCCAGGCCGGCCAGCTTGCGGCACTCATCGGGCCGCGGGAACAGCATCGCGCCGACGTCGTCGCGGTTCAGGCCGGTGATCACCGCGTCCTGCACCAGCGGGTCGCCGGCCAGGATGATCTTGGCGCGCAGCGGGCCGACGCTGACGAAGGTGCCTGTCGAGAGTTTGAAGTCCTCGGCGGTGCGGCCATCGAAGTACAGCCCGCGGTTGATGTCGGCCGGGTCGATCAGCCGGGCCGCGTCGCCGGTGCGGTAGAAGCCCTCCTCGTCGAAGGCCTCGCGCGTCTGCTCGGGCGAGCGCCAGTAGCCCGGCATCACGTTGGGGCCCTTGAAGCGGATCTCCAGCTTGCCGCTGGCGGCGTCGTGCACCAGCTTGACCTCGACCCCCGGCACCGGCAGGCCGATGTGGCCCGAGCGCACGTCGGTGCCCACCGCGAAGGTGCAGGCCGGCGCGGTCTCGGTCATGCCCAGGCCGGTGATGATGCGCACACGCTCGCCCACCGCGGCTTCAGCATGCGCGTCGAGCTTGTCCCACACCGCCTGGCTCAAGCCCGCGCCGGCGAACATGAAGGCCTTGCAGCGCGCGAACAGGCGGTCGCGCAGTGCCGTGTCGGCGTCCATCGCGAAGGCGATCTCCTCGAAGCCCTTGGGCACGTTGAAGTACACCGTGGGCGAGATCTCGCGCAGGTTGCGCAGCGTCTGGGCGATGCCCTTGGGCGTGGGCTTGCCGTCGTCGATGTAGAGCGTGCCGCCGTTGTAGAGCGTGAGGCCGATGTTGTGGTTGCCGCCGAAGGTGTGGTTCCACGGCAGCCAGTCGACCAGCACCGGCGGCTCGTCGGCCAGGAAGCCCATGCACTGGCGCAGCATCTGCTGGTTGGCGCAGAGCATGCGGTGGGTGTTGATCACGCCCTTGGGCGCCTTGGTGCTGCCCGAGGTGAACAGGAACTTGGCGATGGTGTCGGGGCCCACGGCGGCATGCGCGGCCGCCAGCGTGGGGCCGGGCTCGGCGGCCAGCAGCGCATTGAAGCCGATCACCGTGCGACCAGCCAGCGGCGCACCCGCGGCGGTGACCTCGGCCGCGCCGTCGGTCAGCACCACCGGCACGTCGGCCGGCAGCACCGTGGCGATGGCCTTGGCATAACTGGCATTGGCAGCGAACACCAGGCCGGGTGTCAGGATGCCCAGGATGTGGCGCAGCTTGCCGAAATCCTGCGAGATCAGCGAGTAAGCCGACGACACCGGCGCAAACGGCACGCCGGCCCACATCGCTGCCAGCGCCAGCGTGAGGTGCTCGAGGTCGTTCTCCGACAGGATGGCCAGCGGCCGATCCACCGACAGGCCGCGGTCGACCAGCGCCTGCGCCGCCGCCTGCACGCGGTGCAGCATCTGCGCGTAGGTGATGCGGATCCACTCGCCATCGGGCCCGCGGCGGGCCACGAAGGTGCGGTCGGGGGCTTCTTCGGCCCACTGCACCAGGCAGTCGGTCAGCCGATCGGGAAACCAGCGCAGCGGCTCGGTGGAGCGCAGCAGCAGGCCACCATCGGCCTGCGGCTCGGCGGTGGCGCTGACGCAGCCGCCAACGCTGGCGTCGCGGTACTTGGTCTCGCTCATGACTTCACCACCTTGCCGGCGCGCCCGTCCAGGAAGGCACGCAACCGGTCTTGTGCCTCGGGCGTGTTGCTGGCGGCGGCGGCCATCAGTGCCTCGGTGAACAGGCCTTCGCCGGGGCTTTGCTCGACGATGCGCGGCAGCGCATGCATCACCGCAAAAGCGCTCATCGGCGCGTTGCCGGCCATCTTGCGCGCCAGTGCGATGCCCTTGGCCAGGCCTTCGCCGGTGGGCACGCGGTACTGCACCAGGCCGTAGCGGTCGCCCTCGTCGGCGTCGTAGACGCGGCCGGTCAGCATCAGGTCGGTCATGCGGGCGGTGCCCATCAACCGCGGGATGCGCACCGAGCCGCCACCGCCGACAAAGATGCCGCGCTGGCCTTCGGGCAGGCCGAAGTAGGCTGAATCCTCGGCCACGCGGATCTGGCACGACGCGGCCAGTTCCAGACCACCACCGACCACCGCGCCGTGCAGCACCGCCACCACCGGCACCCGGCCGAACTGGATCGCATCGAAGGCCGCATGCCACATGCGCGAATGCAGGATCGCCGCCTGGATGTCGCGCTGCACCAGTTCCGACAAATCGAGCCCGGCACAGAAGTGATCACCCGCGCCGCTGACCACCACGGCCTTCACCGTGTCGGGCAGGTTCAGGAAGGCACTGTGGATCTGCTGGATCAGGCCGTCGCTGATGGCATTGCGCTTGGCCGGGCGGTTCAACCGCACATGAGCCACGGCATCACACTGCGTGATCTGCAGCAGGTCCAGCGAGGCGAGCAGGCCGGGAATGGGTGTGAAGTCGGAACTGGTCATGGGGGCCCCTGTGGAGAGCCGCAAAGATAGTTCAGAGATTGAAGTTAAAAATTAGGGCAAACCCGAATCACCACACCCCTGCTCTGGCGCAGAATTCATCGAAACCCGAATTCAGCCACGCCGTTTACTTCGATTCATTAAACATCGAGCCCACCATGAACCATGCCGACCTGATCGCCATCGACACCCACACCCATGCCGAGGTGTCGTGCTGGAACCCGTTCGACAACTACGGCGAGGAGTACGACCGCGCCGCCGACAAGTACTTCGGCTTCAGCAAGCGGCCGACGATCGAGGAGACCATCGCGCACTACCGCGAGATGAAGATCGGTCTGGTGATGTTCACCGTCGACAGCGAGTCGCAACTGGGCCGCCGCCGCATCCCCAACGAGGAGATCTGCGAGGCCGCCGCCAAGAACAGCGACATGATGGTGGCGTTTGCCAGCATCGACCCGCACAAGGGGATGATGGGCGCGCGCGAGGCGCGGCGGCTGATCGAGGAGCACGGCGTCAAGGGATTCAAGTTCCACCCGACGGTGCAGGGCTTCCTGCCCTACGACCGCATGGCCTGGCCGATCTACGAGGTGATCGCCGAGTACAAGCTGCCGGCGATCTTCCACAGCGGCCATTCGGGCATCGGCAGCGGCATGCGCTGCGGCGGCGGCCTGCGGCTGCAGAACAGCAACCCGATGCTGCTGGAAGACGTGGCCATCGACTTCCCCGACATGCAGATCGTCGTCGCCCACCCCAGCTGGCCCTGGCAGGACGAAGCACTGAGCCTGGCGCTGCACAAGCCCAACGTGTGGATCGACCTCAGCGGCTGGAGCCCGAAGTACTTTCCGGCCCAGCTGGTGCAGTACGCCAACACGCTGCTGAAGGACCGCATGCTGTTCGGCAGCGACTACCCGTTGATCACACCCGAGCGCTGGATGAAGGATTTCGAAGAGGCCGGCTTCAAGGACAAGGTCAAGCCGCTGATCCTGAAGGAAAACGCGAAGCGCCTGCTCGGCTTCGTCTGATCTCTTGGCGGCGGGTCATTTCGAACCGTAGCTCGCCGCCATGCCGGCGCGCACGTCGATCTGCACGCCATAGGGCGGGATGGGGTAGCGCAGGCCGTTGGCCGACAGGTGCTTCAAGCCATCGACTGCCTTGGCCAGTTGCGCGGGCTTGAGCGCCATCAGCAGCTCGTCGTCGGGCACGCCGCCGTAGCGCCGCTCGGGAAAACACGGCAACGACAGGCTGGGCTCGCCGGTGACCAGCGCCCGGCCCCAGCTGTCGGCGCAGGCCGATTCACCCACCGCGCCCCATTCCAGCTTCTTGTAGCCGGCCCATTGCAGGCCATTGACCAGCAGGATCATCTGCGCCGGGTTGGCGTAGACCAGCGCGATGTCGGGCGCGGGCAGCCGGCCGGCGGCCAGCGGTGACACCGCCATCGCCTTGAAGCGCCCGTGGGGCACACAGTGCATGGCCTTCTGATGCGCGGCCGCATCGGCCTCAGTGGCAAACCACACGCCGGCAAACGGCTTGCCGGCCTGCCAGGTTTCATCCTGCGGCGCCAGGCCCAGCACCGCGCCGCACTGCGGGCCCACCAGGTCGTCCATCGTGATGCCCACCGTGAAGCCCAGCCGCGCGGCCTGGCCGACGATCTGGTCGGTGGTGTGGATGCTGCCCTTGGGGCGGCGGATGCGGGGCACCGCCTCCATCGCCGCCACCGTCTCGAACAGTTGCATGGCAATGGGCGCGGTCTTCAGCCGCAGCAGGCGGAACAGGTCGTCGACCAGTGCCGCGAGGTCGAGCGGGACGTTCGGAGAGGCGGAGGTGCTCATCGCAGGAGGGCCGGTGGGTGGAACACCTGGCCATCATGCAAGCCTGGCGATTGGGCGATAGCCCGTACGCGACAGCGGCCTGCACGCAGCGCACCTGCGCGGGACCCGGAAACAAAAAAGAGCACCGAAGTGCTCTTGCTTGCCACCAGCCCCGCCATCAGCGATGGCCAGTGAATCTGGCGTCCCCTAGGGGATTCGAACCCCTGTAATCACCGTGAAAGGGTGGTGTCCTAGGCCTCTAGACGAAGGGGACTGAATTCACGTTCACCGACTTGAACAGCGCCACCAAGCAGAAGATTGGTGGAGGTAAGCGGGATCGAACCGCTGACCTCTTGCATGCCATGCAAGCGCTCTCCCAGCTGAGCTATACCCCCAGGTATTTTCCTGGGTTTCCCCAGGCTTCCCCGTTGCTGTTCAAGCGAGTCCATGACTATAGCACAGGCCTTAAGCGTGCTGCAAGCGGCTGAGCACGGTGTCGCGATCGAACAGCGCCACCACCGCATCGACCGACGGCGTCTGCGCCCGGCCGCACAGCAGCAGTCGCAGCGGAATCGCCAGCTGCGGCATCTTCAGCTGGTGCTCGGCCAGCGTGGCCTTGAGTGCCTGGGCGATGCCGGCCTTGTCCCAGGCTGCCTCGGGAAGGTCGGCCAGGCGGGTGCGCAGCCCGGCCAGCGCCGGGCGCACCGCGTCGGTAAGCTGTGCGGCCAGTTCGTCGGCAGGCGCGGCCACCGGCACGAAGTACATCGCCAGCCAGTCGGCCAGTTCCACCGTGGTGCTGCAGCGATCCTTGTACAGCGCACACATCGCCGCCAGGCGCAGGTCGGCTGCCACCTCCACGCCGCGGCTGGCCAGCTGGGCGGCCACCAAGGATGCCAGCCGCGCATCGTCGGCCTGCTTGATGTAATGCGCATTCACCCAGGTCAGCTTGGCAGCGTCCCATTGCGCGGGGCTCTTGCTGAGGTGGCTGCCGTCGAACCAGGCCACCATCTGCTCGATGCTGAACAGCTCTTCGTCGCCGTGGCTCCAGCCCAGCCGGGCCAGGTAGTTCAGCATCGCCTCGGGCAGGTAGCCGGCCTCCTGGTAGGCGGTGACGCTGACCGCGCCGCGGCGCTTGGACAGCTTCTGCCCGTCCTCGCCCAGGATCACCGGGCAGTGGCCGAACGCCGGCAGCGGCGCGCCCAGCGCGTTGAACATGTTGATCTGCCAGGGCGTGTTGTTGATGTGCTCGTCGCCGCGGAAGACATGGCTGATGGCCATGTCCCAATCGTCGACCACGACGGCGAAGTTGTAGGTCGGCACACCGTCGGGCCGCAGGATGATCAGGTCGTCGATCTCGTGGTTGGCGATGCTGATCGGGCCCTTGACCAGGTCGTTCCAGCTCACCACACCGTCGGTCGGGTTGGCGAAGCGCACCACCGGCTTCACATCCACAGGGATCGGCGGCAGGGCCTTGCCCGGTGCCGGGCGCCAGCGGCCGTCGTAACGGGTTTTTTCGCCGCGCGCGCGCTGGGCCTCGCGCATCGCGTCCAGCTCTTCGGGCGAGCACCAGCAGCGGTAGGCGGTGCCGGCGGCGATCATCTGCTCGACCACCGCGTGGTAGCGCGCCAGACGCTGCATCTGGTAGACCGGGCCTTCGTCGTAATCCAGCCCCAGCCAGTGCATGGACGCCAGGATCTGGTCGACCGAATCCTGCGTGCTGCGCGCCACGTCGGTGTCTTCGATGCGCAGCACGAACTCGCCACCGAAATGCCGGGCGTAGGCCCAGGAATACAGCGCGGTGCGCGCCGTGCCCAGGTGCAGGAAGCCGGTGGGCGATGGCGCGATGCGGGTGCGGATCTTCTTCGAGTTCATGACAGGGCCTCCAGCCCGCGTTGCAGGTCGGCCTTCAGGTCGTCGATGTCTTCCAGGCCCACCGCATACCGCACCAGGCCTTGACCGATGCCGGCGGCCTGGCGTTGCGCTTCGCTCAGCCGGCCATGCGAGGTGGAAGCGGGGTGGCAGATGGTGGTCTTCACGTCGCCCAGGTTGGTGGTGATGGACGCCACCAACGCCGCATCGACCACCTGGAAGGCGCGCGCGCGCAGGTCATCGGCGCCCTGCCCCTTCACGTCGAAGCTGACCACCGCGCCGCCGCTGCCGTTCTGCTGCGCCATCGCCAACGCATGCTGGGGGTGGCTGGGCAGGCCGGGGTAGTGCACCCGCGCCACTTGCGGCTGTTCGGCCAGCCATTGGGCGATCTGCAGCGCGCGTGCGCTGTGCGCCTGCATGCGCACCGACAGCGTCTCCAGGCCCTTGAGCACCACCCAGGCGTTGAAGGGTGACAGCGTGAGCCCGCCCGATTTCATGATCGGCAGCATCTTGCTCTGCAGCAGGTCCTCGGGCCCGCACAGCGCACCGGCGATCACGCGGCCCTGGCCGTCGAGGTACTTGGTGCCCGAGTGGATGATGAAATCGGCGCCGAACAACACCGGGTTCTGCAGCGCCGGCGAGCAGAAGCAGTTGTCCACCGCCAGCACCGCGCCGCCACGGTGGGCGATGTCGGCCAGCGCGGCGATGTCGCACACGTCGGTCAGCGGGTTGGTGGGCGATTCGGCCATCAGCAGCTTGGTGTTGGGCCGCATCGCGGCACGCCACTCGTCCACGTCGGTCTGCGAGACGAAGCTGGATTCCACGCCGAACTTGCCCATCTCGCCCTGCAGCAGCCGGATGGTCGAGCCGAACACGCTGCGCGAGCAGACCACGTGGTCGCCGGCCTTCAGCAGCCCCATCAGCAGCAGCAGGATGGCCGACATGCCGCTGCCAGTGCCGATGCAGCCGCTAGTGCCTTCCAGCGCGGCCAGGCGGCGCTCCATCATCATCACCGTGGGGTTGCCGAAGCGGCTGTAGGTGAAGGCCTCCTCCTCCTCGGCAAAACGGCGCGCGGCGGTGGCCGCGTCGGGCTGCACGTAGCTGCTGGTGAGGAACAACGCCTCGCTGTTCTCGCCCCACTGGCTGGCGGGCAGGCCTTCGCGCACGGCCAGGGTGTCGCGGCGCAGGCCGGCGGGCAAGGCCTTGCGCGGCAGTCGTTTCTTGGTACGGGGGTCGGTCATGGTGTCAGCTCGGTTCGGCCCGGCTTTGCAGCGTCAGGCGGGTGCGGTCGCCGCTGTCCTCGTCGTCCTTGCGGGCTTCGGTGCGCTGGTGCTCGATGGCTTCGAAATCGGCCAGGCTGATGTCGCCGGTGATGTACTGGCCGTCGAAGCAGCTGGCCTCGAAGCCGACGATGGCCGGGTTCAGCGCCCCCACCACCCGCTTCATCGCGTCGACGTCCTGGTAGATCAGCGCGTCGGCACCGATGAACTCGCGGATCTGCTCCTGCGTGCGGCCGTGCGCCACCAGCTCTTCGCGCGTGGGCATGTCGATGCCGTACACGTTGGGATAACGCACCGGCGGTGCGGCCGAAGCCATGTAGACGCGGCGCGCCCCGGCCTCGCGCGCCATCTGCACGATCTCCTTGCTGGTGGTGCCGCGCACGATCGAATCGTCGACCAGCAGCACGTTGCGGCCCTTGAACTCCTGCGTGATCGCGTTGAGCTTCTGGCGCACGCTTTTCTTGCGCGCCTGCTGGCCCGGCATGATGAAGGTGCGGCCGACGTAGCGGTTCTTGACGAAGCCCTCGCGGTAGGGCTTGCCGATCTTCTGCGCCAGCTGCATCGCCGAGGGCCGGCTCGACTCGGGGATCGGGATCACCACGTCGATGTCTGAAGGCGGCATGGTGCTGATCACCCGCTGCGCCAGCGTCTCGCCCAGGTTCAGTCGGGCCTGGTAGACCGAGATGCCGTCGATCACCGAATCGGGCCGCGCCAGGTACACGTACTCGAACATGCAGGGGTGCAGCGTGGGGTTGTCGGCGCACTGCTGGCTGTGCACCTGGCCGGCCAGGTCGATGAACAGCGCCTCGCCCGGCGCCACGTCGCGCACGGTGGTGTGGCCGGTGCCTTCCAGCGCCACAGTCTCGCTGGCCAGCATCACCTCCTGGCCACCGCCCTCCGAGGCTGGCAGGTCGCTGACGCCGTAGACCAGCGGACGGATGCCGTACGGGTCGCGGAAGGCCAGCAGCCCATAACCCGCGATCAGCGCGATCACCGCATACGAGCCGCGGATGCGCTTGTGCACCTCGCGCACCGCGCGGAACACCAATTCGGGCGTCAGCAGCACACCACGGCCGGCCAGCTCCATCTCGTGGGCCAGCACGTTGATCAGCACCTCGGTGTCGCTGCCGGTGTTGATGTGGCGCCGGTCGACGTCGAACAGCTCCTGCTTCAGCGCATGCGCGTTGGTCAGGTTGCCGTTGTGCACCAGCACGATGCCGTAGGGCGCGTTGACGTAGAAGGGCTGAGCCTCTTCCTCGTTGAAGGCGTTGCCGGCCGTGGGGTAGCGCACCTGGCCCAGCCCCACCGCGCCAGGCAGCGCGCGCATGTTGCGGGTGCGGAACACGTCCTTGACCATGCCGCGGGCCTTGTGCATGAAGCACTGCGTGCCCTGCATGGTGACGATGCCGGCGGCGTCCTGGCCGCGGTGCTGCAGCAGCAGCAGCGCGTCGTAGATGAGCTGGTTGACCGGCGCTTTGGAGATCACGCCAACGATGCCGCACATGGTGGAAGTCCTAGAGGGCTGAGAGAGATTTGCCAAGCCAACGCCGCGGCACCGGGCTCGGCCCCCTCGAGGGGGCGCGCGCAGCGCGTAGGGGGTGGGTCATAGATACCGCGCCACCTCGGCCGGCAGCACGGGCTTGAGGCCTTGCAGCGCCAGCCGCAGCCAGGCGGCGCCGTGTGAATCCTGCCAGGCTTGGGCGCGAGCTGCCGGCGTGTAGGCCACCACGGTGGCCAGCGCCAGCAGCAGCACCGCGCCGCGCAGCAGGCCGAAGGCGGCACCCAGGCTGCGGTCGACCAGCGTCAGTGGCGTGGCGTGGATCACCAGCCGCAGCAATCGCGCGGCCAGCGTCCAGACGATCAACACTGCCAGAAACGTGAGCACAAAACCGGCACCCTGGTTGAGTGCCGAGCCGGGTGCGCCCACCGGCACCCAGGCGGCGACGATGGGTGAATACAGCTGTGCGGCCACGTAGGCCACCACCCAGCCCACCAGCGACATCAGTTCGAACACCAGCCCACGCCACAGCCCCACCACCACCGACAGCGCCAGCACCGCCAGCAGTGTCCAGTCGACCCAGCCCAGCGCGGGCATGGCAGGCAGCGTGTTCACAGCGTGAGGATGGCCGCCGGCAACCCACCGGCCTTGATGCGGGCAGCGGCCTTGTCGGCCTCGCCGCGGTTGGCGAACGGGCCCACGCGCACGCGGGTGCGTTTGGCGCCGTCGACCTCGACCACCTGCGTGTAGGTCTTGAAGCCCATGGCCTCGACCTTGCGCCGCGCCTCCTGCAGCTTGGCCGGCTCGGTGTAGGCGCCCACCTGCACCACCATCCGCGCGCCCGCAGCGCTGGCGGGTTGGGCTGCGGCCCGGCCATCGAGCAACGCGCGCGCGCGGGCGCCATCGTCGGCCTTGGGTGCCACGGACCGGGATGCCGCGGCAGCTGGTTTGGGCGCAGCAGCCGGCGGCTTGGCTGCCAACACCGCAGATGCGGCTGGGCGCACCGGAACGGCCCTCGGCGCGGCCGGCGCGGCGGCCACCGGTGGCCTTTCGCGGCCTTGTTCGCCGGCACGCTCGGTGATCTCGGCGGGTGCTGGTGTGGGTGGTGCGGGTGCTGCGGCATCGGCCATCACCACCGCCGCCGAGGCGGGTGACAGCGCCGGCGTGGCATGCGGCAGCACCAGCGGTGGCGCGCCGTCCTTGCGCGGAATCTCGATCGGAATATTGACGGGGATGGGCCGCGGCTGCGTCTCGAACAGCAGCGGGAAGCCGATCACCCCCACCCCCAGCAGCACGGCCGCGCCGATCAGCCGGCGGCGCGCGCGCATGCGGGCCGCCGCCACGGCATCGGGCGCCGCGGGGGCGCTCGCCTCGGTGGCGGTATCGGTGATGCGTTTGAAGTAGGACAGCAGACCCATGCAGGCGGGGGGCCGCGGCCGAGTGGTGATGAAAGAGGGATCGGCGGTCGCCGGGGCCGGCGTCGTGGGCCCTGTCAGCCCAGATGCCGGGCCGCCAGGCGGGGCAAGCCGTCTTTCAGCACACCGCCCACGGTGAAGAATGAACCGAAGACCACGATTCTATCAGCCGGGTCTGCACCGGCCGCGGCCGCCTGCAGCGCCGCCGCAGGGTTGGCATGGGTGCTGATCCTGATCGGCCGGCCGCCACTGGCCGCCCGCACCAGCTCGGCCAGTTCATCGGCGCGCGCCGCCCGCGGCGTGGGCAGGTCGGTGAGGTGCCAGTGGTCGACCAGCGGCGCCAGGTACGGCAGCAGGTGGGCCAGATCTTTGTCGCGCATGGCGCCGAACACCGCATGGGTCTGCGGAAAGTAGCCCATCTGGTCGAGGTTGAGCGCCAGCGCCGCCACCGATTGCGGGTTGTGCGCCACGTCCAGCACCAGCGTGGGCTGGCCGGGCACGATCTGGAAGCGGCCCGGCAGCTCCACCATCGCCAGCCCGTTGCGCACCGCCTGGGCGTTGATCGGCAGCCGCTCGCGCAGCGCCTCGAACACCGCCAGCACACCGGCGGCGTTCAGCAGCTGGTTGGCGCCGCGCAGTGCCGGGTAGGCCAGGCCGTTGAAGCGCTGGTTGCGGCCGCGCCAGGCCCATTGCTGCTTGTCACCTTGCACGTTGAAGTCGATACCCAGCTGGCGCAGATCGGCACCCAGTTCGTCGGCGCGCGCCTTCAGGCAGGCCGGCGGCTGCGGATCGCTGACCACCACCGGCTTGGCCCGTCGCATGATGCCGGCCTTCTCGCGGGCTATGGCCTCGCGGTCGTTGCCGAGGAACTCGGTGTGGTCGAGCGCGATGCTGGTGATCAGTGCGCAATCGGCATCCACCGCGTTGACGGCGTCGAGCCGCCCGCCCATGCCCACCTCGAGGATCACCAGATCGACGTCGGCCTGGGCCAGCACGCGCATGATCACCAGCGTGGTGTATTCGAACCAGGTCAGCGTGATGCCCTGGCGCGCCGCCTCCACCGCCTGGAAGTGGGGCAGCAGCGACTCGGCGCTGGCCATCTGGCCGTTGATGCGGCAGCGCTCCTCGAAGTGCACCAGATGCGGCTTGATGTACAGCCCCACCCGGTAACCGGCGGCCAACGCGATGGCCTCGAGCATGGCGCAGGACGAGCCCTTGCCGTTGGTGCCCGCCACCGCCACCACCGGCACGTCAAAGCGCAGGCCCAGCCGGTCGCACAGCGCGGCCACGCGGTCGAGCGTCATGTCGATGGTCTTGGGATGCAATTGCTCGCAGTGGGCGAGCCATTGGTCCAGCGTGGTGGGCAGGGTCATCTCGGCGGTGAAAACAAAACCGGGCCCGCTTAGGGGCCCGGATGGCAGGCGGGCTTGCCCGGTCAGGCCACGGCGTCGGCGTTCTGGCCCTGCAGCATGGCCAGCATCGACGCGATGGTGGGGCGCAACTGGCGGCGGTCGACGATCTGGTCGATCGCGCCCTTGGTCAGCAGGAACTCGGCGCGCTGGAAACCTTCGGGCAGCTTTTCGCGCACGGTGTTCTCGATCACCCGCGGCCCGGCGAATCCCACCAGCGCCTTGGGTTCGGCGATCACCACGTCGCCAACGAAGGCGAAGCTGGCCGACACGCCCCCCATCGTGGGATCACAGAGCACGCTGATGTAGGGCAATTTGGCCTTGGCCAGGCGGCCGAGCGCAGCATTCGTCTTGGCCATCTGGAACAGGCTGAACAGGCCCTCCTGCATGCGCGCACCGCCGGTGGCGGTGAAGCACACGAAGGGCACCTTCTGCTCGAGCGCCGCGTGCACGCCGCGCACGAAGCGCTCACCGACCACCGAGCCCATCGAGCCGCCCATGAAGTCGAACTCGAAGCAGGCCGCCACCAGCGGCACGCTCATCACCGCGCCGCCGAAGACCACCAGCGCATCGGTCTCGCCGGTGGTTTCGAGCGCGTCTTTCAGGCGCTCGGGGTACTTGCGGCTGTCCTTGAACTTCAGCGGATCGACCGGCACCACCTCCTGGCCGATCTCCCAGCGACCTTCGGCGTCGAGGAAGGCGTTCAGCCGCTCCCGCGCGCCGATGCGGTGGTGGTGGCCGCACTTGGGGCAGACGTTGATGTTCTGCGCCAGGTCGGTGTTGTAGAGCACCGTTTCACACGACGGGCACTTCACCCACAGGCCTTCGGGCACCGAGCGGCGCTCGGTGGGATCGGTCTGCTGGATCTTCGGGGGAAGCAGTTTCTCAAACCAACTCATCGGGTGCTCTCCTGGCGGTTACAGCGTGTCGATGGCGCTGCGGATCTCGGCCATGAAGGCCTTGCCCGCCGCGGCGGCGGTCTCGCGGCCCTCGGCGTGCAGGATCTGCACCAGCCGCGAACCGATCACCACCGCATCCGACACCTTGGCCACGGCCTGCGCCGTGACGGCATCACGAATGCCGAAGCCTACCCCAACCGGCACCTTGACATGCGCACGGATGCGTGGCACGGCCTCGGCCACCGCAGCGGTGTCGAGGTGGCCGGCGCCGGTCACGCCCTTGAGCGACACGTAGTAAACATAGCCGGTGGCGATGCGGCCCACCTGCGCCATGCGCTGCGCGGTGCTGGTGGGTGCCAGCAGGAAGATCAGGTCCAGCCCGGCCGCAGCCAGATCGGCCGAGAACTGCTCGCATTCCTCGGGTGGGTAGTCGACGATCAGCAGGCCGTCGACACCCGCTTCGGCCGCATCGCGGATGAAGGCGCCGGCGCCGTGCTTCTGGTCGTAGCGCTCCACCGGGTTGGCGTAGCCCATCAGCACGATCGGCGTGGTGGTGTTGGTCTTGCGGAAGCCGCGCACGAAGTCGAGCACCTGCAGCATGCCGATGCCCCGTGCCAGCGCCCGCTCGGCGGCCTGGGCGATCACCGGGCCGTCGGCCATCGGGTCGGAGAACGGCACGCCCAGCTCAATGATGTCGGCGCCACCCTCGGCCAGCGCCAGCATGATCTCGACGGTGGCCTCGGGGAACGGATCGCCGGCGGCGATGTAGGGGATCAGCGCCTTGCGGCCCTGGGCCTTCAGCGCGGCCAGCGTGCCAGCGATGCGGCTCATTTCGTCACCTCGACCACCTGCACACCACCCTTGACCGACTGCCCCTTGCACGACGGGCGGCAGTAGAACTCGGCGCCCGACAAGTCGGCCACGGTGCCGATGTCCTTGTCGCCGCGCCCGCTGAGATTGACCAGCAGGTGCTGGCTCGGCGCCATCGTGGCGGCCAGCTTCATCGCATAGGCCACCGCGTGGCTGGATTCCAGCGCCGGGATGATGCCCTCGGTGCGGCACAGCCGGTGGAAGGCGGCGAGCGCCTCGGCGTCGGTGATGCCCACGTATTCGGCGCGGCCGATGTCCTTCAGGAACGCATGCTCGGGGCCGACGCCGGGGTAGTCGAGACCGGCCGAGATCGAGTGCGTTTCGGTGATCTGGCCGTTGTCGTCCTGCAGCAGATAGGTGCGGTTGCCGTGCAGCACGCCGGGCGAGCCGGCGATCAGACTGGCTGAATGCTTGCCACTGTCGAGCCCCAGGCCGGCCGCCTCGACGCCGATCAGGCGCACGTGCTCGTGCGGGATGTAGGGGTAGAAGATGCCCATCGCGTTGCTGCCGCCGCCCACGCAGGCGATCACCGCGTCGGGTTGCGCGTCCTTGCGGCCATTCAAGCGGCCGATTTGATCGGGCATCTGCACCAGGCACTCATCACCGATCACGCGCTGGAAATCGCGCACCATCGTCGGGTAGGGGTGCGGCCCGGCCACCGTGCCGATGATGTAGAAGGTGTTCTCGACGTTGGTCACCCAGTCGCGCAGCGCCTCGTTCAGCGCGTCCTTCAGCGTCTTGCTGCCGCTCTCGACCGGCACCACGCGCGCGCCCAGCAGGTGCATGCGGTAGACGTTGGGGCTCTGGCGCTTGACGTCCTCTGAACCCATGTAAACCACGCATTCGAGCCCATAGCGCGCGCAGATGGTGGCCGTGGCCACGCCATGCTGGCCGGCGCCGGTCTCGGCGATCACCCGCGGCTTGCCCATGCGCTTGGCCAGCAGCGCCTGGCCGATGGTGTTGTTGATCTTGTGCGCGCCGGTGTGGTTGAGGTCTTCGCGCTTGAGGTGGATCTGCGCGCCGCCGATCTCGCGGCTCAGCCGGTCGGCGTGGTAGACCGGGCTGGGCCGGCCGACGAAGTGCGCCAGCTCGTGGCGGTACTCGGCCATGAAGGCCTCGTCCTGGCGGTAGTGCTCGTAGGCGTCGCGCAGTTCGTCGAGCGCATGCACCAATGTCTCGGCGACGAAGGTGCCGCCATAGTTGGTGCCATTGACAGGCCCGAAATGCCCGCGGGCGTCGGGTTGGTGGTAGTCCAGCATGGTGATGAATCCTGTGTTCGGGCCGCGCGGGCCGAACCGGAGGATCGGGCGCCGCGTGGCGGGTGGGGTCAGGTGTCGGCGTCTGCGATGCGGGCATCGGCCTCGCGCACCGCTTCGCAGAACTGGCGCATCAGCGCCGCATCCTTCAAGCCCTTGGCGGTTTCGACGCCCGAGCTCACGTCAACGGCCCAGGGCCGCACGTGCGTGATTCCATCGATCACGTTTGCAGGATGTAACCCACCAGACAAAACGACCGGACGGGGCACGTTGGCAGGAATGAGAGACCAATCGAACGCCTTTCCACCGCCACCGTAGCCCTCGACATGGGCGTCGAGCAGGATGCCGGCAGCGCTTGCATGCGCAACCGCAAAGTCTAGCAAATCGAAGCCCGGCGCCATGCGGGCGGCCCGCAGATAGGGCCGTTGCGTGGCGCGGTGGATGGCCTCGCACTGCGCCGGCGTCTCGTCGCCGTGGAATTGCAGCAGCGCCTGCGGCAGCGCCTGCAGCGTGGCGTCGCGCAGCGCCGCATCGGCATTGACGAACAGGCACACCGGCATCACGAACGGTGGCAGGCGCCGCGCCAGTTCAGCGGCGCGCGCCACGCTGACCGCGCGCGGGCTCCTGGCATACAGCACGAAGCCGATCGCGTCGGCGCCGGCGTCGACCGCGGCGTCGACATCGGCCTCGCGGGTGAGGCCGCAGATCTTGATGCGGGTGCGTTGATTCGTGGTCATGGGTTCAGGGCAGCCAGTCCATTGCCGGCACGTGTGTCGGCAGGCCCAGGTCCGCATCGTAGTACGGCCCGGCGAAGTACAGCCCATCGGCGGGAAAGGTGGGCGCGGCCACGTCGCGGCAACGTGCGGCCAGCACCTCACCCAGCCAGCCGGGGGCCTGGCGGGCGGTGCCCACGGCCAGCAGGCAACCCATCAGGTTGCGCACCATGTGGTGCAGGAAGGCCGAGCCGTCGAAGTCGAAGCGCCAGTAGGCGCCGTGCCGGGTGATGGTGATCGCGCGCATGGTCTTCACCGGGCTGCGGGCCTGGCATTCGGACGAGCGGAACGAGCTGAAATCATGCTCGCCGATCAGCAGCGCGGCGGCGGCCTGCATGGGCGCCATGTCGAGCGCGCGGAACACCCAGCCGGCGCTGCCGTGTTCGAGCGCCGGGCGCACGGGCGATTCGAGCAGCAGGTAGCGGTAGCGCCGGCCGCGCGCGTCGAAGCGGGCGTGAAACCGCCCGGGCACCGGCTGGCACCACTGCACCGCGATGTCGTGCGGCAGGTAACGGTTGGTGCCGCGCACCCACGAGAACGGCGTGCGCTCGACGGGGCTGTCCAGGTGCACCACCTGGTTGAAGGCATGCACGCCGGCGTCGGTGCGGCCCGCGCACACGGTGACCAGCGGCGCATCGGCGAAGGTGGACAGCGCGCGCTCGAGGTGGTCTTGCACGGTGTCGCCACCGGGCTGGCGCTGCCAGCCGAGGTAGGCCGTGCCACGGTAGCTGATGCCGAGGGCGAGTCGTTGCATGATCAGACGGTGCGCCGCCGGCGGTGCCGGCCGCCGCGGCCACTGTCCGGGACGGGCGCCAGGCCGGCAGCCGTCAGCTCAGGGCGTCCAGCATGGCCTGGGCGCGGGTGCGCAGGGGTCCGCTGGCCTTGGCCACCACCTCTTCGAGCAGATCGCGGGCCCCTTCCATGTCACCGATCTGGCGGAACTCTTCGGCCAGCTCCAGCTTGCGCGCCAGCGGATCACCCGACAGATCACCCAGACCGGACGAAACGGTGTCGCCCTGGCCGCTGCCGATGGGCCCCGGCTGCGTCTCGCCGAAGTCACCCAGATCGATGGTGGTGTCGCCGCCCTCGGGCTGCACCGTGACGGGCTGGGTGATGTCGTCGTCCAGATCCATCGCCATCGAATCGAGGTCGAGGTCGGGCTCGACCGGCCGCTGCGCACGCGGCGCCGGCATGGTGCGCTCCTGAAAGTCGAAGTCCAGGCCCAGGTCAGACGACCGCTGCAGGCCCGAGGCCAACGGCCGGGTGGCTTCCATCGCACGGGCGGCCGCATCGGCGTCGGGCTCGTCGAGGCTGAGGTCCAGGTCGAGCTCGGTGAGCTGCGGCAGTTCGGAGTCGACCATCGGCTGGGTGGCCGGCGACAGGATCGAATGGGGCTGGGTGGTGGCCCCCAGCGGCTCGACCACCACCCGCTCGCCGTCGAGGATGATCTCCTCGGGATGGCCGCCCGGCTGGTAGAGCTGGTTGTCAGGGTCGATCTGCAAGCCCAGCGCCTGGGCCTGGCCCCAGTCGGCGCCCACGCCCTTGGTCAGCGCATACAGCTGCGTGGCCAGCAACTCGAAGCCCTTGGTGTCGCGACGCTTGGCATACACCTCCAGCAGCTTGGTGCGCACCGCCAGCCGGTCGGGCGTGGCGCGCATGGCTTCCTTGAGGATTTCCTCGGCCTGCAGATCGCGGCCGTAGGCCAGGTAGACATCGGCCTCGGCCACCGGATCGACGTCACCGATCGCGTCGAGCTGGCTGAGCGAATAGCCCATCGAACTGGCGTTGCTGCTGCCGCTGTCGCGCGTGTCCACCCGCTGGCCGCCGCTGGCACCGAAGAACGAGTCGGGTTGCATGCGGCTCTCGAGGAACGAGGTCTCGCTGGCCGTCTTGCGCATGCGCCCCCGCAGGCGCCAGGCGCCGAAGCCGGCCAGCAGCACCGCCAGCAGGCCCGCGCCGGGTAGCAGCCAGGGGTTGCCGGTCAGGCTGTCGATGAGACCGGGCTCGGGCGTGGTCGGCGCGGCCACGGGCGGGGCGGGCAGCACCGGGGCCGGGGACGGGGTTGCGGACATGCCGGTGCCCTGCCCGGCGGCTGCGGTGGGCGACGCGGTCGGGGCCGCAGGGGTGGGGGCGGGCGCGGCAGCCACCGGCGCTGCCGTTGGCGCTGGCGCTGGCGCTGGCGCTGCTGCCGGCGCAGGGGTTGCTGCGGTTGCCGGGGCAGCGGCGGGCGCCTGGGCCGCAGCGGCGCCTTGCTGCAGCTTCTTCAGCTCTTCGACGTTGCGGGTCAGCTCGGCCACGCGGGTGGCGTTGTCCTTGCCTTGTGCAGCCGTCGCTTCAGGCGACGAGGCCTTGATGGCGGCGCCGCTGAGCTTGAGCTTGTCGGGCGACGGCGCAGCCGACTGCTTGCGGTCGTCCACCGAGGCCTGCACCCTGCCCTGCGCAGCGCGGCCGGCGTCGGGCGCCACGGCCTGCGGCACTCCTTGCGCCAGGCGCGCGCGGTAGGCGCTGAAATCGGCACTCTGGGCGGTGAGCAGGCGCCGCGCATCGGCGGCGGTGACATCACGCACCTCGTCGCCCGACGGCACCGACAGCACCGCACCCGCACGCAGCCGGTTGACATTGCGCTCGATGAAGGCGTCGGGGTTGGCGCGGTACAGGCCCACCAGCATCTGGTCGAGCGAGACACCTTGCGGCTGATGGCGCCCGGCCACGCGGTAGAGCGTGTCGCCGGGCCGAACCTGGTATTTGTTGCCGTTGGCCGACGCCGCGGCGGGCGATGCCGGCGCGGGTGCGGCGGCGGGTCTCGGCACGGCAGCCGGCTTCGGTGGGGCAATGGCGCGGGCCGGGGTGGGCGACGGCGCCGCTGCGGCGGCCTGGGTGACAGCCGTCGGTGCGGGTGTGGCTGCGGGCGCCTGCCGAGGTGCCGGCGCTGGCGCCGGGCGGGCCTGCGCCGCGGGCGCCGGTACTGGCGCAGTCGCCGGGGCCAGCGAAGACGGTGCGGCGCTGGGCGCGGCCCCGATCACCGGCGCCACGGGTGCGGCGGCCTGCACCGGCGGTGCCATGCGGCTGCCCGGCGGATCGAACAACAGCGTGAACTCACGCACCAAACGGCCCGAGGACGAATTGACCTCGACGATGACCTCGATGAACGGCTCCTGCACCGCACGATCGCTGGTCACCCGAAGGTAAGGGCGACCATCGGCGCGGCGCGCCAGCGTGGCCTGCGCCGCCGACAGCACGGCGTTGTAATCGACCCCCGCAGCACGGTAGGCCTCGGGCGGTGCGATGCGCACCTGCAGCGAAGCCGCTTCTTCCGGCGACAGGCTGGTGATGTCGATCTCGGCGCGCATGCCCTCGCCGAGCGCAGATTGCACATTCAACCGGCCCAGACCCAGCGCCTGGGCATGGAACGGCACAGCGCCGAGCGCCGCGAGCGCGGCCAACGCCAGCGCGGTGCGGCCAGCAAGGTAGGGGCGGTTTTTCAAGGCGTCTCCACAACAGCACCAGCGGGCCCGCAACGGGCCCGCTGCCAGGGGCGATTCTCAGGTCCCGGCAAGGCGCCCGGATACGAAGCCAAACGCAGTCTCAACGCGATGGTCTCACGTGAAATGCCAGAAACCACAATAACATCAAGCAGATAGGCTGACAAGCTCATGTGTTGCCTGACATTTCAGGGGTGCCCGGCATCTGGTTTCCAGCGGTTGCCTGATGTTGCCACGCGACAACGGGGCCACCCTGCATTGGCGCGCAGTGGCGAAGGCGGCCTCGATGGCAGGCAAGGTCAAGCCTCGATCAGGATGCGCAGCATGCGGCGCAGCGGCTCGGCCGCGCCCCACAGCAACTGGTCGCCGATGGTGAAAGCGCCCAGGTACTCGGGGCCCATCGCCAGCTTGCGGATGCGGCCGACGGGGATGGTCATCGTGCCGGTCACCGCCACCGGCGTCAGGTCACGCATGGTGGCCTCGCGGGTGTTGGGCACCACGCTGACCCAGGCGTTGTCGGCGGCGATCATGGCCTCCACATCGGCCACCGGCACGTCCTTCTTGAGCTTGAAGGTCAGCGCCTGGCTGTGGCAGCGCATCGCGCCCACGCGCACGCAGAAACCGTCGACCGGCACCGCTGCCGAGCCGACACCCTCACCCTGGCCGAGGATCTTGTTGGTCTCGGCCATGCCCTTCCACTCTTCCTTGGACATGCCCCAGCCGGGC
>MESD01000077.1 GCA_001770815.1 Burkholderiales bacterium RIFCSPHIGHO2_12_FULL_69_20 | reverse complement strand
GGGCACGATGTCCATCGTCGCGCTGCGGCCCTTGCCTTGCGTGTAGGTCTCGGTCTCCATGCGCTGGCGCAGGCGCTGGATGTCCTCGCCATAGATGGCGCGCCCGGCAATCACCATCTTGAAGCCGTTGTAGTCCTTGGGGTTGTGGCTGCCGGTGACCTGGATGCCCGAGTTGCAGCCATGCTTTCCACGGGTCGCCGCCACGTAGTACAGCATCGGCGTCGTCACCGCGCCGATGTCGACGACATCCAGCCCGGTGCTGGCCAGCCCGCGCACCAGCGCCGCCACCAGGCCGGGGCCCGACAAACGGCCATCGCGTCCGACCGCCACGGCCTTCTGGCCGGCGGTCAGCGCCTCGCTGCCGAAGGCGCGGCCCAGGTGCTCGGCAAAGGTCTCGTCGATGTCACGGCCGACGACGCCGCGGATGTCATAGGCTTTGAAGGCAGACGCGATGACTTGCATGGGGCAGGCTTTCCGGGGTTGGGGCGGGGTTTGGGGATTGGCCGCGATTCTACGGAGCGGGCGTGAGCGCCGGTCACGCCGGTGCAGAGGTCCGAAAACGGCGAGTCGGTGCGGCCTCGGCCCCTATCATCGCCGCATGTCCAGCCCCCCTGCCCTGCACGACGACGCCGCCTACCGCGCGCTGCAGACCCACGATGCGCGCTTCGACGGCCGGCTGTTCGTCGGCGTCACCTCCACCGGCATTTACTGCCGGCCGGTGTGCCGGGTGCGTGCCCCCAAGCGCGAGAACTGCCGCTTCTTTGCCAACGCCGCGCTGGCCGAGAGCCACGGCTTCCGGCCCTGCCTGCGCTGCCGGCCCGAGCTGGCGCCGGGGCTGTCGCTGACCGATTCGTCCGAGGTGCTGGCCGACCAGGCGGCACGCTGGCTGGCGCAGGCCGCGCACGAGGGGCAAGACCCGCCGCTGCCCGCGCTGGCCGCCCGGCTGGGCGTGACCGACCGGCACCTGCGCCGCATCTTCGCCAAGCGCCATGGCGTCACGCCGGTGGCCTGGCTCGGCACCCAGCGCCTGCTGCTGGCCAAGCAGTTGCTGACCGACACGGCGCTGCCGGTCACCCAGGTGGCGCTGGCCTGCGGCTTCGGCAGCCAACGCCGCTTCAACGCGGCATTTGCACAGCGCTACCGGCTCAGCCCGACGGCGCTGCGGCGCGAAGGCGCGGCCGAACCCGGCGCGCTGAAGCTGGCCTGGCGTCCGCCCTTCGATCTGGACGGCCTGTTGGGCTTCATCGCCCGCCGCGCGGTGCCGGGGCAGGAGGTGGTCGACGGCCTGACGGTGCGCCGCACGCTGGCGCTGCAGCACCAGGGCCAGACCCTGGCCGGCTGGATCAGCGCGCGCTTCGTGCCCGATCGCTGCGAGCTGCACCTCAGCGTGGCGCCCACGCTGCGCCCGGCGCTGGGCCCGCTGTTGCAGCGCGCCCGCCATGCCTTCGACCTGGATGCCGACCCGGCACAGATCGACCCGGTGCTGGCCAGCGTGCCCGGCCCGCACCGCCCCGGCGTGCGCCTGCCCGGCAGCTGGGACGGTTTCGAGATCGCCGCGCGGGTGGTGCTGGGCCAGCAGGTGACGGTGGCGGCCGCGCGCACGCTGAGCCAGCGGCTGGTGCAGCGCTTCGGCGCGCCCATCGAAACGCCGTTTGCCGACCTGGACCGCTTGTTCCCCAGCGCCGCCGTGCTGGCCGCGGCCGACCCGGCCGACATCGGCACGCTGGGCATCGTGCGCCAGCGGGTGCGCGCACTGCAGGCGCTGGCCGCGGCCGTGGCCGATGGCCGGCTGCAGTTGCAGCCCGGCGCCGATCTGGCGCACACCTTGGCCACGCTGACCGCCCTGCCCGGCATCGGCGACTGGAGCGCCCAGCTGATCGCGCTGCGCACGCTGGCCTGGCCCGATGCCTGGCCGGCCAGCGACATCGGCCTGCTCAAGGCACTTGGGCAGCCGCCCGGCGCCCGCGACATCGCCGCCGGCACGGCCGCCGCCGAAGCCTGGCGGCCCTGGCGCGGTTACGCCGTCTTCAAACTCTGGCTCAGCCTGGAATAGACCATGACTCCACATCCCCGCCTTCAAGCCCAGGCCCGCCTGGCCACGCCGATGGGCACGATGACCGCCGCGGCCAGCGCCAGCGGCCTGGCCGGCCTGTGGTTCGACGGACAGGCGCACCACCCGGGGCCGCTGGCCGCGCCGGTCGACCTCGACCAGCGCTGGCTGGTGGCCACCGCGCGCGCGCTGGCAGCCTACTTCGACGGCGCGGCCGATCCGTTGCAGGGCGTGGCGCTCGACCTGCACGGCACCCCCTTCCAGCAAGCGGTGTGGCGCGCACTGCAGGCGCTGCCGCGCGGCGCCACCAGCACCTATGCGTTGATCGCCGCCGCGGCCGGCTCACCCGCCGCCGTGCGCGCCGCCGGTGCGGCCATCGGCCGCAACCCGGTGTCCATCCTGGTGCCCTGCCACCGCGTGCTGGGACGTGATGGCTCGCTCACCGGTTATGCCGGCGGGCTGGAGCGCAAGCAGGCGCTGCTGCAACGGGAAGGTGTGCTGCTCACATGAAGACCCGTGACCTGACGGACCTGTTGCTGCTGGCCGCCATCTGGGGCGGCTCGTTCCTGTTCATGCGCATGGTGGTGCCGGCCTTCGGGCCGGTGGCGCTGGCCTTCGTGCGGGTCACCGGCGCCGCGCTGGTGCTGCTGCCGCTGCTGCTGTTGCGCGGTGAATGGCCGGTGCTGCGCCGGCACTGGCGGGCCATGATCATCCTGGGGCTCAGCAACTCGGCCCTGCCGTTCATGTTGTTCGGTTATGCCGCCTACACGTTGCCGGCGGGGCTGGCGGCGATCTTCAACGCTGCCACGCCGCTGTCCACCGCGCTGATCGCCTGGGCCTGGCTGGGTGATCCGCTCACCCGCTGGCGCAGCCTCGGCCTGGCGCTGGGCTTTGCCGGCGTGGTGGGGCTGGCGCTGAACAAGTCGATGGCCAGCAGCGGGCTGCAGGCGCTGCAGTTCGACACGTCGGCGGCGCTGGCCATCGCCGCCTGCCTGCTGGGCACGCTGCTGTACGGCCATGCCGCCAGCTACGTCAAGCGCTACCTCAAGGACCAGCCGGCGATGGTGATGGCAGTCGGCACGCAATCGGCGGCATCGGCCGCGCTGCTGCTGCCGGCGCTGCTGACCTGGCCGGCGGTGAACCCGCCGTTGCGCGACTGGGCATTGGCCGGCGCGCTGGCGGTGCTGGCCTCGGGCGTGGCCTACATCCTGTACTTCCGGCTGATGACGCGGGTGGGGCCGACGCAGGCGGCGTCGGTCACCTTCCTGGTGCCGGTGTTCGCCAGCGCCTGGGGCGCGCTGGTGCTCGGTGAAGCGGTGACGCTGCCGATGGCGTTGGGTGGCGCAGTGATCCTGGCCGGCACCGCGCTGGTGCTGGGCCTGCTGCCGAGAACGCCGCGCAAGCCGCGCCCGGCCACCGCCTAAAATGCACGGTTCACCTCACCTCCAACGAGCAAGCCCGTGGCCGCCAACATCCTTCAACAGCTTCCCACCGGCCAACGTGTCGGCATCGCGTTCTCCGGCGGCCTGGACACCAGCGCCGCGGTGCGCTGGATGCGCAACAAGGGCGCCATCCCCTGCGCCTACACCGCGCACCTGGGCCAGCCCGACGAGACCGATTACGACGAGATCCCGCGCAAGGCGCTGGCCTACGGCGCCGACATCGCGCGCCTGATCGACTGCCGCCCGCAGCTGGTGGCCGAGGGCATCGCCGCGATCCAGTGCGGCGCCTTCCACATCAGCACCGGCGGCGCCACCTACTTCAACACCACACCGCTGGGCCGCGCCGTCACCGGCACCGCGCTGGTGGTGGCGATGAAAGAGGACGACGTCAACATCTGGGGCGACGGCAGCACCTACAAGGGCAACGACATCGAGCGCTTCTACCGCTACGGCCTGCTGGCCAACCCGGCGCTGAAGATCTACAAACCCTGGCTGGACCAGAGCTTCATCGACGAGCTGGGCGGGCGCAAGGAGATGAGCGAGTTCCTCATCGCCCAGGGCTTCGACTACAAGATGAGCGTGGAGAAGGCCTACAGCACCGACAGCAACATGCTGGGCGCCACGCACGAGGCCAAGGACCTGGAGTTCCTGAACGCCGGCATGCACATCGTCAACCCGATCATGGGCGTGGCCTTTTGGCGCGAGGACGTGGCGGTCAAGGCCGAGACGGTGTCGGTGCGCTTCGAAGAAGGCCAGCCGGTGGCGCTGAACGGCCGGACGTTCGAAAGCGCCGTGGCGCTGTTCGAGGAGGCCAACCGCATCGGCGGGCGTCACGGCCTGGGCATGAGCGACCAGATCGAGAACCGCATCATCGAAGCCAAGAGCCGCGGCATCTACGAGGCCCCGGGCATGGCGCTGCTGCACATCGCCTACGAGCGGCTGGTCACCGGCATCCACAACGAGGACACCATCGAGCAGTACCGCGCCAACGGCCGCCGGCTGGGCAAGCTGCTGTACCAGGGCCGCTGGTTCGACCCGCAGTGCCTGATGCTGCGCGAGACCGCCCAGCGCTGGGTGGCCCGCCCGATCAGCGGCGAGGTGACGCTGGAGCTGCGCCGCGGCAACGACTACTCGGTGATGGACACCACCAGCCCCAATCTCACCTACAAGCCCGAGCGGCTGAGCATGGAAAAGGTCGAAGGCGCCTTCACCCCAGCCGACCGCATCGGCCAGCTGACGATGCGAAACCTCGACATCCAGGACACGCGCGACAAGCTGGGCATCTACAGCCAGGTGGGCCTGCTGGGCGCCAGCTCGGACGGCGCGATCCCGCTGCTGGCCGGGCCGGCCGACAAGTAGGCCACGCCCGAACCTCCGCACCCACGGCCTCGCAACGCTCGGCCGCTTCGCCAGGCACAAACCGTCCTCAGGATGGTTTGAGTCCAGGCTGTGCGGCTTGCACCCACGGCCTCGCAGCGCTCGGCCGCTTCGCCAGGCACGAACCGTCCTCAGGACGGTTTGTGTCCGGGCTGTGCGGCTTGCACCCACGGCCTCGCAGCGCTCGGCCGCTTCGCCAGGCACAAACCGTCCTCAGGACGGTTTGTGTCCGGGCTCAGCCACTGACGCGGTTGCGTCCTTCGTGCTTGGATTGGTAGAGCCGGCGGTCGGCGGCGTCGAGCAGGTCACAGGCATCGAGCATCGCGCTGCTCCATTCGGCCACGCCCAGCGAGATGGTCTGGTGGTGCGACACGACGTGCTGGCCGTCGCCGTGGCTGACCGGCAGCACGAACAGGTGGTCGGCCATCGCAGCGCGCAGGCGCTCGGCCAGCGCACGCGCGGCCACCGCTGGCGCACCGGGCATCAGCACCAGGAATTCTTCACCGCCCAGCCGCCCCAGAGTGCCCGCGGTGCCGACCACCGCGCCGAGCAGCGATGCACTGTCGCGCAGCACCAGGTCACCGGCATGGTGGCCATGCGTGTCGTTGACCTGCTTGAAGCGGTCCAGGTCGACGCTGATCACCGACATCGGCCGGCCGTCGCGGCGCGAGTGGCGCAGTTCGCGCCGCAGCGCATCGTTCAAGTAGCGGCGGTTGTACAGGCCGGTGCCGGCATCGATCATCGCCATGCGGTAGACGCGATCGTGCAGGGCCGCGTCCACGCTGCGGTGCTCGTAGAACTTCAGGATCACGCTGCCCAGGCGCACCAGGTCGCCGTCCTGCAGCAGGCGCGGGCCGGCCAGGCGCTGGTCCTGCACGAAGCTGCCATTGGCCGAGCCCAGATCGCGCAGGATCACCGACGCACCTTCGACCTGCACCTCGGCATGCAGGCGGCTCATGCCGGGGCCGTCGATCTGTACGGTGGCCGCGGCCGAGCGGCCGATCGCGCTGACGCCTTCGGCCAGCGTGATCTGCCGACCGGTGTCGCCCCCGCTGTAGATCACCAGGCTGCAGCGCAGGCGCTCGGGGCCGTCCAGGCTCTGGTAGAGCGTGAGTTCGGCGGGATCGATCGCGATGGTGGAGGGATCCCACGGGGACATGTGGCGGCTTGTTATCGACAAGACCGACGGTATACCGCAGCCGTCTCGCCAGCGAACGCCGGCGCCGCTGCGCCTGTGGCCCCCCCGCCAACTTTTGCGCAATCAATCCTGGCCGGGGTCAGCCCAAGGCATGCAGCGCCTGCGCCAGGTCGGCCTGCAGATCGGCCACCGCCTCCAGCCCGATCGAGAAGCGCACCAGGTGGCCCGGCAACGCCGAGCGGTCGGCGCGCATGCCGTCCAGGTCGTAGGGCACGACCAGGCTGACCGGGCCGCCCCAGGAGTAGCCGATCTTGAACAACTTCAGCGCGTCGACGAAGGCATCCACCTGCGACGGCGTCAGCGCCGCATCGAGCATCACCGAGAACAGTCCGGCCGCCGCGGTGCAGATGGCCGCCCAATGGGCATGGCCGGGTGAGCCGGGCAGCGCCGGGTGCAGCACCTGCCGCACCGCCGGCTGCGTGCCCAGCCAGGCCGCCAGCGTGCGCGCCGCGGCATCGTGCGCGTGGTAGCGCAGCGCCATCGTCGGCAGGTTGCGCAGGATGAACTCGGCATCGTTGGCCGCAACGCCCAGGCCCAGCTGGCCATGCACCTTCAGCAACTTCAGGTGCAGCGCCTCGTCGCGGGTGACCACCGCGCCCATCAACACGTCGGCACCGCCCGAGGGGTACTTGGTCAGCGCGTGCATCACGATGTCCACGCCGATATCGAAACCGCGAAACGCCAGCCCGGCGCCCCAGGTGTTGTCCAGCGCCACCAGCACGCCGCGCGCCTTGGCGGCGGCCACCAGCCCCGGCAGATCGGGAAACTCCATCGTCACCGAGCCCGGCGCCTCGACCCACACCAGCCGGGTGCGCTGATTCAGCCGCGCGGCCAGGTCGGCCGGGTTCATCGGGTCGTAGTACTGGTGCGTGATGCCCCAGCCCGACAACACGCTGGCGGCCAGGTCGCTGGACGGAAAGTAGACGTTGTTCGGCAGCAGCACCTCGTCGCCCTGCTTCAGC
>MESD01000076.1:335-7404 GCA_001770815.1 Burkholderiales bacterium RIFCSPHIGHO2_12_FULL_69_20 | reverse complement strand
CTGGTGCGAGCCGACCACCAGCACCTCGGTGATGCCGGCCAGCGCATCGCACACCTCGCCGAAGAACTCGTGCTCGGTGCGCACCGCACTGGCGTGCTGCCGGGTGTGATGGCTGTGCGACTTCACTTTCTGCGCTTCTACATGATCGGCGTCGAACTGCAGCACCTGGGCGGTGTGGTGGTCGATCGAGACAACGGCATGGAACAAGGGCATGGCAAGACTCCTGTTGTGGCACCCGCACATCGGGCACCGCTGGGTTGATGATTCGGGGTGGCAGGCGCTGCCGTGACCGGCGTGGCCTGCCGCGCGACCGCGCGGCCACGCTACAGCGTGGCCGGCTTGGGACGATCGCGCTCGAGCAGGCTTTCGCAGGCCACGCAGCGCAAGGCCTGCGGCGCCAGCTGCAGCCGCGCCAGCGGGATCGGATCGCCGCAATCGGCGCACAGCCCGTAGTGGCCGGCAGCCAGCCGCTGCAGGGCCACGTCGATCTCGGCCAGCGCCATCGCGTCGCGATCCGTGCGCGCAAGATCCACCTCACGCTCGGCATCACGTTGCGTGTCGTCGTCGCCGTCCTGCAGCAGCAACTCGCGCGCATGGTCAACCCGGCTCTGGCCGCCCAGGTGGGTGTTGTTCTGCTGCGCCAGCAAGGTGCGGCGGGCTTGCAGGCTGTCCTGCAACTGCTGCAGGTTCTGCGGGGTGAGGTGGCGGGTCATCGAGGGCTCCAGTTCGCTTGAAGCCATCCTGACACCGCTTGACACCGCACCCGTTGATGCCGGTCAAGCCGGCAGGCGCTGCCTACAATCGCCGCTCGCTGGCCGCGTCCGTTGGCCCGCCCCGCCCACCGCCTTGTTGCCTGCCCCCTGCCGATGACCTTGCCCGATCTGCCTGCCTCCACCTGCGACGTGCTGGTGGTGGGCGCCGGCCCTGCCGGCAGCGCCTGCGCGTTGTGGCTGGCGCGCGCGGGGCTGGACGTGGTGCTGGTCGATCAGCACGAGTTTCCGCGCGACAAGGTGTGCGGCGACGGCCTGATCCCCGACGCCCACCACGCGCTGCAGCGCCTGGGCGTGCACGCCGAGGTGATGGACCAGGCTCAGGCGGTGGCCCACGTGGCCTGCATCGGCGCACGCGGTGGCCGCGTGGACGTACCCGGCCGGCTGGCGGTGCTGCCGCGCAAGCAGCTCGACGACATCCTCAAGCGCGCGGCCGAACGCGCCGGCGCGCGCTTCTTCGCGCCCTGGCGCTTCGAGGCGCCGCTGTTGCAGGGCGAGGGCGAGCACGCGCTGGTGATCGGTGCGCGTCTGAAATCGCCCAGTGCCGGCGAGCGCGAACTGCGCGCCCGCTGGGTGGTGCTGGCCACCGGCGCGGTGCCCCGGGCGCTGATGGCCGCCGGCCTGTGCACGCGCCACACGCCCAGCGGCGTGGCCTTGCGCGGCTACGTGCAGCACCCCGGCATGGCGGGCAAGATCCGCGCGCTCGAGGTGGTGTGGCACAAGCAGCTGCGCAAGGGCTACGGCTGGATCTTTCCGTGCCGCGACGGCGTGTTCAACATCGGCGTGGGCCTGGCCCACAGCCACGGCAAGCAGGTGAACGGCCGCGCCACGATGGAAGACGTGAACCTGCGCGAGCTGATGACCGCCTTCGCCCGCGTCTACGCGCCGGCGGGCGAGTTGATGCAAAGCGGCCAACTGCTCGGCGAGCTGAAGGGCGCACCGCTGCGCTGCTCGCTGGAAGGCGCGCGCTTCAGCCGGCCCGGCCTGCTGGTGGCCGGCGAGGCCGCGGGCAGCACCTACGCCTTCACCGGCGAAGGCATCGGCAAGGCGATGGAGACCGGCCTGCTGGCGGCCGAGGCGCTGATCGCCGGCCGATCCGCACAAGAGCCCGAGGCCGCCACGCGTGCGCGTTATGAAGCCAAGCTGGCCGCACTCAAGCCGCGCTTCGATCTTTACGAGCGCGCCAACCAGGTCAACGACCACCCGTGGCTGGCCGACCTGCTGATCTGGCGCGCCAACCGCAGCGAGCGCATCCTGCGCCGCATGGCGGCGGTGCTCGAGGAAAAGGGCAACCCGGGCAACCTGGTCTCGCTGCGCGGCATCACACGCTTGTTCCTGCCGATCCGCTGAAGGCGCCTGATCCATGTGCCAGCTGCTGGGCATGAACGCCAACACGCCGACCGACGTGATGTTCTCGTTCACCGGCCTGGCCACGCGCGCCGACGAGCACAAGGACGGCTTCGGCATCGCCTTCTTCGAGGACAAGGGCGTGCGCCTGTTCGTCGATCCCGAGAGCGCGCGCGCCTCGCCAGTGGCCGAGCTGGTCAGGCGCTACCCGATCAAGAGTGGCAACGTCATCGCCCACATCCGCAAGGCCACCCAGGGCCAGGTGGCGCTGCAGAACACCCACCCCTTCGTGCGTGAGCTGTGGGGCCGCTACTGGGTGTTTGCGCACAACGGTGACCTCAAGGGCTTCAACCCGCGGCTGCACGCCAGCTTTCGCCCGGTGGGCGATACCGACAGCGAGCGCGCCTTCTGCTGGCTGATGCAGGAACTGGCCAAGGCGCACGCCGCGGTGCCCAGTATCGACGAGCTGACCCGCACGCTGGCCGAACTGCTGCCGCTGCCCGCGGCGCACGGCACCTTCAACTGCCTGCTGAGCAACGGCCAGGCGCTGTGGGCGCACTGCAGCACGCAGCTGCACTGGCTGCAGCGCGCCCACCCCTTCGGCGCCGCCCGGCTGGCCGACGAAGACCTGAGCGTGGACTTCGGCGCGCTCACCACGCCCGGCGACCGGGTGGCGCTGGTGGCCACGCAGCCGTTGACGGCGGGGGAGGACTGGGTGGCGTTTGGGACGGGGGAGTTGCGGGTGTTTGTGGACGGGCAGCCGCGATGATTGGTCGGTCGATCGCTGGTGCGGTGGCGCTGGCCTGTGCCGCAGCGGGGGCCTGGCTGGCGGCGCACCATCCGCTGTCGGCGCCCCTGGCCGTGGGGCTGTTCGGCCTCACGGCGCTGGCGATCGGTCGCTGGCCCCTGGCCTGGCCGGTGCTGCTGCTGGCGCTGCTGCCATGGCTGGCACTGGCGCCCTGGACCGGATGGATCACGGTCGAGGAGTTCGACCTGCTGGTGCTGGCGGTGGCCGCCGGTGGCTACGGGCACTGGGCGTTGCGGCGCTGGCCGCGAGAGCGCGACATCGACATCGGCGTCCCGTTGGCGTTGCTGCTGCTGGCGCTCTGGACCACCTCGGTGTTGATCGGCCTGCAGCGCGGCATCGCCGATGCTGGCGGCCCGGCCTTCGACTGGTACCAGGCCTATCGCGGCCCGATGAATTCATGGCGTCTGGCCAAGGCCACGCTGGCCGTCTGGCTGCTGCTGCCGCTGTGGCTGAGGCTGGAGGCCACGCCTGGCGCCCGTGCGGTCGACCGACTGACGCTGGGCCTGGCGCTGTGCCATGGTGCCGCCGCACTGGCCTGCGTGTACGAGCGCGCTGCCTACACCGGGCTGTTGAACTTCTCGGACGACTACCGCACGACCGGGCCGTTCTGGGAGATGCATGTCGGCGGTGCCGGGCTGGACGCCTGCCTGGCGATGACCTTTCCGTTTGCCTGGCGACTGTGGTCGACCACGCGCAGCCGCTGGGCCTCGGTGTTGACGCTGGGCCTGCTGCTGCTGGGCGCCTACGCGGTGCTGACCACGTTTTCGCGCATCCTGCTGGTGGCCCTGCCGCTGAGCGCGATCACCATGCTGTGGGTCCAGCAGCGCGGAGCGGGCCTGCCGTCGGCGGCGGCGCCGACCGCGCGGCGCCAGCGAATCACGGTGGGCGTGCTGTGTGTTGCGGTGGGCGCGGTCGGTGCCTGGTTGTTCGTCGGGGCGGGCTACCGCGGCCTGCTGGCGCTGCTGGGATCTGCCGCGTTGCTGTTGATGCTGGTACCGAAGGCGGCCGCGCTGGGCTGGCGCGAGTGGTTGGCGGCGTTGGTGCTGGCACTGGCCTTGGGCCCGGCCTGGATGATTGGCGCGATGCTGGTGCCCAAGGGGCCTTACCTGGCGTTCGGCGTGATGCTGGCCGCTACGGCGGCGGTCTTGCTGTTGTTGCCCAGGCTGCACGGCCGCACGGCGTTGGCGGCCGCCGGGTACTGGATCACGGTGGCCTGCATCGGCCTGGTCGCCTGGCACTGGGGCGACGGGCGAGGCCTGCACACCGCCTGGCCGGCCATGGTGGCGATGGCGCTGGCCCTGCCGCTGCTGGCGACGCTGTGGCCCGATCCCTGGCCCGACGACATGCGCTGGCAGGGCGGCGCCTGGGCGCTGCTGGGCGTGGCGGCGATGGTGACCGCGTTGTTCGGCGGCGGCGCCTACATGAGTGGCCGGGTCAGTGCCAGCGACAACGACCGGCAGGACCGGCTGCGCCACTGGCAGTCCGCACTGGCGATGATCGACGGCGAATCGGCGCGCTGGCTGGGCACTGGCCTGGGCCGCTTCCTCGACCACTACGCCGTCACCGCAGCACCTGGTCAGCGGCCCGGTGACCTGCGTCTGGCCGACGCCGATGGCGTGCCGGTGATGCGGCTGGCCACCGGCACCCATGTGCAAGGCTGGGGCGAGATGCTGCGCCTGAGCCAGCGCATCGCCCGGCCCCAGGGGCCGCTGACCGTGCGGGTCACAGTGCGTGGTGCCGGCGGCACGGCGGTGCATGCGGAGGTGTGCGTCAAGCACCTGCTTTACGACGACGGCTGCCGCAACGCAGCGGCCCGGTTGGCGGCTGACACACGCCCTGGCACCGGCACGCCCGCGCAAGCCGCCACCGCCGCGAGCCCAGCCCCGGCAGACTGGCAGACCCTCACGCTGGAGATGCGCGGCGGTGCATTGCCCCAGGACGCCTGGTACCTGCCGCGCACCACCGTGCTCTCGCTGAGCAGCGACAACGCCAGGCAGGGGCTGGACCTGCGCGAGGTGTCCGTGGTCGACGGCCAAGGCACCGAGCTGATCCACAACGGCCGGTTCGAGCAGGGTGGTGCGCGCTGGTTCTTCAGCAGCGACAAGCACCACCTGCCCTGGCACGCCAAGAGCCTGCTGGTGCACCTGCTGTTCGAGCAGGGATGGCTGGGCCTGGCCGCGCTGGCGGCGATGACCCTTGCCGCCCTCGGTGTGTGCATCGGGCGGGCCCGTCGCCTGCCACTGGCGCCGGCGCTGGCCGCCGCACTGGTGGGTGGCTGGACAGTCGGCCTGATCGACAGCTTGCTCGACATGCCGCGCATCGCGTTGCTGCTGCTGCTGTTGACGGCGATCGGAATCGCGCAACGACCGGCCCGCCCGGCCTGAGCCACTGCCGGCTGCCCCGCGTCGGCGATCGGCGCGCTCTGCGACACTCGCCTCGGGTTCACCAACGACGCAGCCACCATGTCCCAGACAGCCGCCCTCCCCATCCCCCGCTTCGACACCTTCTACCGCCACGCCGAGCTGACCCAGCTGCTGCAGGATTACGCCGCGGCGCGGCCCGGCCTGGTGCAGTTGCGCTCGCTGGGCAAGAGCTTCGAGGGGCGTGACATCTGGCTGGTGGTGGTCACCAACACCACCACCGGTGCCGACGCGGACAAGCCGGCGATCTGGGTCGACGGCAACATCCACGCCGGCGAGCTGACGGCGTCGACCGCCTGCCTGTACTGGCTGCACCAGCTGGTCTCCGGGCATGGCAGCGACGGCGCCGTGACCCAGCTGCTCGACACCCGGGTGGTCTACCTCTGCCCGCGGCTCAACCCCGACGGTGCCGAGCTGGCGATGGCCGACCGCCCGCGTTTCATCCGCTCATCGACCCGGCCTTACCCGTTCGACGAGCAGCCGGTCGATGGCATGACGATGGAAGACGTCGACGGCGACGGCCGCGTGCTGCACATGCGCCTGCCCGATCCGCACGGCCCGTGGAAGTGCCATCCCGACGACGCCCGGTTGATGATCCCGCGTGAGCCCGGCGAGTTCGGCGGCAGCTACTACCGGGTGATGCCCGAGGGCACGCTGACTCACTTCGACGGCCTGCAGATCCAGGTCAACCGCGACCGCGAGGGGCTGGACCTGAACCGCAACTTCCCGGCCTTCTGGCGCCAAGAGTTCGAGCAGGTCGGCGCCGGCCCCTACCCCACCAGCGAGCCCGAGGTGCGGGCGATGGTCGACTTCATCGTCAAGCACCCCAACATCGGCGCGGCGGTGAGCTTTCACACCCACTCGGGCGTGATCCTGCGGCCGATGGGCACGATGGCCGACGAGGCCATGACGCCCGAAGACCTGTGGATCATCAAGCGCCTGTCCGACCTGGGCGCCAAGCTCACCGGCTACCCGGCGATCAGCACCTTCCACGAGTTCAAGTACCACCCCAAGGAAGTGATCACCGGCACCCAGGACTGGATCTACGAGCAGCTGGGCGCGCTGTTCTGGACGGTGGAGCTGTGGGCCCCCAACAAGGAGGCCGGCATCACCGGCTACGACTATGTGCACTGGTACCGCGACCACCCGCCCGAAGACGACCTGAAGCTGCTGAAGTGGAGCGACGAGCAGTGCGCCGGCCTGGCGCATGTCACCTGGTACCCGTTCCGCCACCCGCAGCTGGGCATGGTGGAGCTGGGCGGCTGGGACCGGCTGAACTACTGGCGCAACCCGCCGCCGCACCTGCGCGAGCGCGAGGCGGCGCGCTTCCCGGCCTGGCTCACGCAGGTGGGCCTGAGCCTGCCTAAATTGGAGGTGCTGCGCGCCGAGGTGCGCTCGCTGGGCGGCGACAGCTGGCGCATCCGCTTCGCGGTGGCCAATGCCGGTTACCTGCCGAGTTATGTCACCAAGCGGGCGCTGGAGCGCAAGGTGGCGCGGGGCGTGGTGTTCGAGCTGCACCCGCCGCCCGGCCTGACGCTGCAGACCGGCCGCCTGCGGGTGGAAGGCGCGCAGCTCGAAGGCCATGCGCCCAAGTCGTCGCTGCAGGCCTTCCTGCCTGACCGCAAGATCACCGGCGACCGCGCGGTGGCTGAATGGGTGGTCAGCGCGCCGCGTGGCACGCGTGTCGCGCTGACGGCGGTGGCCGACCGCGCGGGCACCGTGCG
>MESD01000076.1:0-302 GCA_001770815.1 Burkholderiales bacterium RIFCSPHIGHO2_12_FULL_69_20 | reverse complement strand
CGCGCCGCGTGGCACGCGTGTCGCGCTGACGGCGGTGGCCGACCGCGCGGGCACCGTGCGCACCGAGGTCACGCTGGACTGAACGCCCGCGGCCCGCCGCAGCGCCGGGCGCGTCAGCCCGGCCGTGTGATCCGCCGGCGCAGGGCGGCCAGGCCCGCCAACAGCAGCACCCAGGTGCCGGGTTCGGGCACTGCGGCGGTGCTGCTGGCCCAGTCGACGTCCAGCCAGCCGGGGTTGTCGGGTTGCTGCCAACCCGGTGCCGGCCAGCTGAAGCCCGGCGCCGGGTCGGTCTGGGGCCCGTT
>MESD01000075.1 GCA_001770815.1 Burkholderiales bacterium RIFCSPHIGHO2_12_FULL_69_20 | reverse complement strand
AGCGGCTTTGCGATTCCGTGCTTTTGATGCAACGCGGGTTTTCACATTGCGCCACTCGCTCTGACCATGCCGGCTGAACCACTCATCACCGACGAGCAGCGAGCGCTGCTGCTGGCCAACGGTCATGCGCGCACCTCTGACGCACAGGCCGACCTGTGGCCCGTGGTGCGACTGTTCACACCGGACGCGCACGCGACCTGGCTGCTCGCCGCCCTGAACCCCGCGGACGGTGACACCGCCTGGGGCCTGTGCGACGTGGGCATCTGCATGCCCGAGCTGGGCACCATCAAGCTGTCGGACCTCTCAGCCATCGTCGGTCCCAACCGACTACCGGTGCGGCGCGACCTGCACTTTCACGCCGTGCGACCGATGTCGGAATACCTGCGACTGGCACAGGACAACGGCTCGATCACGGACTGAGCACTCCGCGCCGCCACACGTCAGACCCGGACGGTCTGAATGCCGCCAACACGCGTTCGCCGTCACCATTCAGACCCAAACGGTCATGACGAACGCGCTGCACCACGCCATGGTCAACCTTGCCACGATGGCATTGAGGCAACATGGCCGTCGCCTCGGGCGCGCTCACCATGAGCCCTGCCCCCAACCGGATAGCTGACCGATGACCTGGTAGCCACGCCGGCCGATGTGACGTTCCCGCACAAGAACAGGGAGTTCGCACCATGGCAGACCTTACCGACGGCCAGCCGCAGGCCGCCCAACCGCCGCCCTGGCACGCCAGCGCGTCCTACCTCTACGCGCTGCACCTCGACGGGCCGGAACTGGCCTGGGAGTACCTGCGACGCCACCCCGGCTACCGCTTGGCCTGGCACATGCAGGCAACTGACGCCGGTGCAGCGCGGCCCTGGGGCCTCCGCACGCTGGAAGACCCGGCACTGGACGCGCGTGAAGCGCTGCCCCATTGGCTCAACGCCCGTGCTCTCGCCATCCGCGTGGTGCCAGACGACAACGCTGAGTCCGATGGCCACCCCTTCGAGTTCTGGCGCCTGCCCGGCCGCAAGGCCTTGCAACACGACGGACAAGGCCTCGTGCTTGCCGCGCGCTGGCCAGGTTCCTGTACGCGCATGGTGTTGGCACCCGAGCTGCAAGACGGCATGCCGCACGCATTTGCCATGCGCGCCTGCCGAGAGCCCCGCGTGCGCTACCGCGACATGGCGGCCGATCTGGATCGACTGGCCGCCGCAAGCCGCTGCGAACCCTTGGCCGTAGCGCGCCCACGGCCCAGCCCTGGCGCCCTGCAGGCGTTACACACCCTGCAGGCCCTGGACGCGACACAGGCAGGCGCCTCGCTACGCGAGATCGCCGAGGGCCTGTTCGGCTCGACGGAGGTCGCAGCCGACTGGCACGCCGACAGCGCCGTGCGCGCCCGCGTGCGCCGCCTGGTGGCACGTAGCCGCGCGCTTTTGAACGGTGGCTACCGCGAGTTGGCCGGGCTCGGTCCGCTGCCCGCAGCTCAGCAGGGACGAAACTCGCTGACCCCAGATCGTCCCTGAGCAGAACGCCCGTATTTCCTGAGACTGCCTCCACCCGGCTGCAACTCCGCAGCCGGACCTTCCCGACCGATGGAGGCGCCTCTCATGCGACCCGCTCCCCTGCGGCCTTCTGCCGCACCCGCTCACCCGCCGCAAGGCACCGCACAGGCGGCCACCAAGCCGCAACCTCCCCGCTACCTCACCAACGACGAGGCCGCCGACTACCTGCGCCTGTCTCCACGCACCCTGGAAAAGCAGCGCGTCATCGGCGGCGGCCCGCGCTTCCGCAAGTTCGGCCGGCGCGTCATGTACGCGTTCACCGACCTCGATACCTGGGCTGACCAGCGCAGCTTCGAGGCCACTTCCGACCCAGAGTACGCCGAGCACCACTCGGCCGACAGCCGTGCGCGCTGAGAGGCGCTGCGCGCCCGCTCACCCGCCTATGCCCGATGCCCTTGCCTGCGCCAAGCCCCCAGCGCCCGGCCGAACAGCTCGACCTGTTTCGTGCGCTGCCCGGCGACATGGCGCCGCGCGACAACCAGGACCTGATGGCCTACCCTTTCTTCTCGCTGGCCAAGTCCCGACGCACCAAGCCCATCGACTTTCGCAGCGGCAACATCGCCATCCGGGTGGAAGGCACGCAAGAGCACGGCATCGCCACCATCTGGGATGCCGACATCCTCATCTGGGCCGCCAGCCAGATCGTGGAGGCGCGCGATGCGGGCATCACCACCTCGCGACTGATGCGCGCGCGGCCCTACGAGATCCTTCGCTTCATCGGGCGCGGAGTGTCGCTGCGCGACTACCAACGCCTCAAGACCGCGCTGGATCGTCTGCAGTCCACCACCGTAGCCACGTCCATCCGCGAGACCACTGGGCGGCGCCTGCACCGCTTCTCGTGGATCAACGAGTGGAAGGAACTGGCCGACGCCCGCGGCACGCCACTGGGCATCGAGCTGATCCTGCCGGACTGGTTCTATGCGGGTGTGCTGGACGCGGCCCTGGTGCTCACCATCGACCCGGCCTACTTCGACCTTACCGGCGGCATCGAGCGCTGGCTCTACCGCCTGGTGCGAAAACACGGTGGGCACCAGCCCGGCGGCTGGCAGTTCGACTTCAAGCACCTGCACCGAAAATCCGGCAGCACCGCCAAGCCGCACGACTTTGCCTGCGACCTGCGCGCCCTGGTGGCGCGGCAGTCCATGCCCGGCTACCGCCTGGGCATCGTGCGCATGCCCGGCACCGGAGCGGAGGTATTGACGTTCCGGCCGGTGCCACCCACGGCACGGGGATAAGCGGTTCATGGCCTGTGGACGGGCTCGTGCCATCGGGCGTGTCCAGTCTCGTGCCATCAGGCGTGTGCCCATCGTGCTATCAGGCGTGCCGATCGGCCGCCAGTCCAATGGCGGCGCGGGTTGTCGTCGACCGTAACTTACCTAACCAAATTCATCTAACTGGTGGTAAGAGCGCGGCGTTTCGGTGGACAAGTGCAGACCGGCACGCTACTGCCGCGGCGCTTCGAGCTGAAGGAGCCACGCCGTGATCCTGGCCCTGCTCAACCAGAAAGGCGGCGTGGGCAAGACCACGCTGGCCACCCACATCGCGGGTGAACTCGCGATGCGCGGCCATCAGGTGGTGCTGCTCGATGCGGACCCGCAGGGCTCGGCCCTCGACTGGACCCAGCGCCGCAGCCAGCAGGGCCTGCCCCGGCTGTTCAGCGCCGTGGGGTTGGCCCGCGAGACCCTGCACCAGGAAGCGCCCGAGCTGGCCCGGCGGGTCGATCATGTCGTCATCGACGGCCCGCCGCGCATCGCGGCGCTGGCGCGCTCCGCATTGCTTGCGGCCGACCGCGTGGTCATCCCGGTGCAGCCCAGCCCCTACGACCTGTGGGCCAGCGCCGAGATGGTGGCACTGATCCGCGAAGCCCAGGTGTTCCGCCCGGCGCTGCGCGCGGCCTTTGTCATCAATCGGCGTGTCAGCACCACCGTCATCGGTCGCGAAGCGCGCCAGGCGCTGGCCGAGCAGCCGCTGCCCGCGCTGCGTTCGGAGGTGCACCAGCGCATCGTGTTTGCCGACAGCGTAGCTGCCGGCCGGCTGGCCTGCGAAACCGCACCCGACAGCGCGGCTGCACGTGAGGTGGCTGCACTGGTCGATGAACTGCTGCGGTGGCCGTCATGACGGCAGAACGCCCGCCACGCGGCAAGCGCATTGTGATCGGCATGCGCCCGCCCGCCAATCCGCAGGTCGAGGCCTGGGTGCGCCAGGGCGATGGCGAAAACCTGCAGAAAGGCGATCTGTTCACCGCCCGCCTGACGCTGGACGTCACGCCCGCCATGCGCGCACGCATCAAGGTCTCGGCATTCACCCAGGGCACCACCGTGGCCGAGTTGCTGCGCGCCTTGCTGGAGCGCGAATTCCCGGAATCCCGTCCAGAGACATCCCCATGAACATGCACACCACGCCCGATGGCACGGTTGCGCCCAGCGCAGCACATTCGCCGCTGCCGCAACCTCTTCCTCTGCAATACAGCCCGGCAGGAACCCCGCCGCTGACCCGCGTCTCGCTGGCCTACGTCCACCAGCGCTTCAACCTCTATCTGCGCTTTGGGCAACCCGAACGCACCTTGCAACTCGACCACTGGCGGCGCTGTGCGATCTTCAAACCGTCGGCCGTCTTCTGCCGCGTGCGCTGGCAGGCCAACGACCAAGGCACGACGCTGTGGCAGTTGATGGTGCTGCAGGCCGGCACGCCGCTGGACACCATGCAGCGCTTACCCGGCGTGCGACCGGGAGCACGCGTGTTGCTGCACGTAGAAGGCGAACTGAAGGTGCGCGCCGTGCTGCAGCAGATCGATGTCATAGAGGCCCAAGGCATCGACGCCTGCACCGTCGCCGCCGCGTACTGGGGCACGCTGGGTAACCGACTTGCGGCCTGGACCTCTGGCCCTTCGGTCGCTCCGCTGCAACTACCTACATTCACCGCCGACCGGCACGCCGCAGCGCTGGCCGCGAGGGACTTGCCATGAGCAGCTCGCGTGCTTCCATCCTTGCCCTCGGCAGCGCAGCGACCGTCGCATTGGCTGCACTCGCCTGGGCCTCGTTCGCCAAGCCCTTGCCGCGCCTGGTCTACAACCCATCTGACAGCGTGCCGGTAGGCTGGTACCGCGTCAATCCGATGGTGCGACAGCCTCCGTCGGGCAACACACCGAAGCCAGCACCGCTGCAAGTCGGCAGCATCGTGCTTGTCCGCCTGCCTGCCCACGCGGCTGCACTGGCCGCGCGGCGCGGCTACCTACCGCAGGAGGTTCCTCTGCTCAAACGCGTGGGCGCAGTGGCACCACAACGCGTGTGCACCATTGGCCAGGCCTTGCGCATCGACGGCCACACTGTGGCAACCACCTTACGCGCGGATCGCTTGGGTCGCCCGCTGCACGGCTGGCTGCAGTGCCGCCGCTTGCGGTCTGGCGAAGTCTTCCTGCTCAGCGTGACGAACCCGGCGTCGTTCGACAGCCGCTATTTCGGGCCGGTGCGCATCCCAGATGTCATCGGCACCGCGCACCCACTGTGGCTGGAGGCCCAGCCATGACGGCCGCGCGACGGCAGTCGCCGCAGCGCCTCACCGCGCCAGCCGGCCCGGTGGACGGCACAGGTGCACGGGAAAAGATGCAGGGCAAGATAAAAGGTCGCGGCACCTGGCCGCGTGGAAACCCTGTCTGCACGTGGGGGTCGCGCAGCACGCGCCAAGAGGCGGCAGCGTGCCGCGAAAGTGAGCAATGCCGTGTCAGCATCGGCGCAGCCGTGTGCTTCGCTCGCCGTACTGCGGTGGCACTGGATGGAGTCACCCGATGAGCAGTAACGGCGACGACCGCTTTCTCGTCCGCCCTGGCGCGCCGAAACAGCGCGGCGACGCCTTCATCAGCAAGGTGCTGCGCCAATCCAACAAGGCAGGAGCCAAACTCGACAAGGCGGCGGGCAAGGTCGGTCAGCGCCCCGGCTCGCGGCTGGGGCGCGGTCATGTCGCAGCCCGCTTCGCCGGAGCCTCGCTCACCCCCAATGCCAGGCGCGTGACGATCAAGGCACGGCTGGTCAATCTGGCCAAGGCCGGGCCGCGCTCGACCGTCTCGCACCTACGCTACATCGAGCGCGAAGGGGTCGATCACCAAGGCGGGCCGGGTCATGCCTATGGACCGACGACTGACACGGCGGACACGGCCGCTTTCGAGGAGCGCGGACGCGAGGATCGGCACCAGTTCCGCTTCATCGTCTCGCCGGAGGACGCCGAACAGCTCGACGATCTGCGCACCTACACCCGTCACCTGATGGCGCGCATGGAGGCCGACCTGGGCACGCGGCTGGACTGGGTGGCGGTGGATCACTGGAACACCGACAACCCGCACACGCACGTCGTCCTGCGCGGCAAGGACGACACCGGCAAAGACCTCGTTATCTCCCGCGATTACATCGCCGTGGGGATGCGCCATCGGGCCGCCGAACTGGCCACCGAGTGGCTGGGTCCGCGCACTGAGCTGGAGATCCAGTGGGCGATGCAACGCGAAGTCGACCAGGAGCGGTGGACGAGTTTGGATCGCACCTTGGAGCGCGAGGCCAAGGACGGCCTGTTGCTGCCGGAGACGCTGGCCGATCCCCGGTTGCAAAGTCAGCGGCAAATGCTGATCGGACGCCTGCAGCGCTTGCAGCGCATGGGTCTGGCGACCGAGCAGCAGCCAGGCGTGTGGGCCATTCATGCAGTGGCCGAGCCGACACTACGGGCCATGGGGGAGCGCGGCGACATCATCCGCACCATGCAGCGAGCCATGAGCGGCAAGCAGCGTGAGTTGGCCGTGTTCCAGCCTGGAGCGGATGGCCACACCATCGTAGGCCGCGTCGCCGCTAAAGGGCTGGCAGACGAACTGTACGACAAGGGCTATCTGGTCATCGACGGGACCGACGGCAAGGCGCACTACGTCGCTCTGCCACCGCGGTCGGGACTGGAGCAATACCCGACAGACGCCGTGGTGGAGGTGAAGGGTTCGCCCGACGTGCGCGCGGCCGACCGGAACATCGCCGCGCTGTCGGTGAATGGCATCTATCGCACCGACCATCACCTGGCGCTCGCCCAAGGTCAGGCCATGCCCAATCGCGACCCGCGCGAGGTGGTGGCCGCGCATGTGCGCCGGCTCGAAGCCCTGCGCCGTGCCGGCATCGTGGAGGGCGAGGCCGAAGGCGTTTGGCGCATACCCGGCGCCCTGACCGAACAAGGCCGCCAATACGATGTCCAGCGCCTGGGCGGAGGTGTGGCGGTGGAACTGAAGGCGCACCTGCCCATCGAGCGGCAGACCCGCGTGATCGGCGCGACCTGGCTGGATCAGCAGTTGATCAGCGGTGGCAAGGGGCTGGGAGATGTGGGCTTTGGCGGGGAGGTGAAGGCCGCGCTGCAGCAACGGGTTGATTTTCTAACCGAACAGGGGCTGGCCTAGCGGCGGGGGCAGCGGGTGATCTTGGCGCGCAACCTGCTGGCAACGCTGCGCAGCCGGAATGTAGCGCATGCCGCGAAAGACTTGGCCGCCGAAACTGGCCTGGAGCACCGGCCCATGGCCGACGGCCAGCGCGTGG
>MESD01000074.1 GCA_001770815.1 Burkholderiales bacterium RIFCSPHIGHO2_12_FULL_69_20 | reverse complement strand
CTGCCAGTTGGCGCTGCTGGCATCGGCATCGACGCGGCTGATGATGCCGGCGTTGCTGCAGAAGATGTCGACCTGGCCGAACTGCCGGGTGGCCAGGTCGACCAAGGCCCGCACCTCGGCCTCGCTGGAGACATCGGTGCGCTGGCCCAACCCCACGGCGCCCAGGCTGGCGGCCACGGCCTGGGCACCGGCGCCGTCCAGATCGGCCACCACCACCGCACGGGCGCCGGCCAACGCAAAGGCCTGGCACAAGGCCTTGCCGATGCCCGAGGCACCGCCCGTCACCACCACCACCTTGCCCTGGATGTCCATCACGACGCGTCTCTCGGTTGTTGATCGGTGCGGCATTCGGCGCGTGGCCCCCCGCCGCGACAAGCACCTGGGCGACACCGGGCCGCCCGGCCGCGCTGCTATCGTCCACGGCCTCCGCCGTCTCCCCCCACCGCTGCCAGGATCGCCCGCATGACTGTCGCTGCCAACCCCGTCGCTGCCAACCCCGTCGCTGAAAACCCCGATACCCTGCCCTTCCGCGACCTGCCCTCGCTGGTGGCCGAGCATGCGCGAGCCCGCCCCGAAGCCACCGCGCTGGTGGTGGGCGAGCGCCGCGTCAGCTATGCCCAGCTCGACGCGCTGGTCGACCGCGTGGCCGCATCGCTGCAGCGCGACGGCCTGGCGCCCGGCGAGCGCGTGGCCGTGTGCGGCAGCAGCAGCGTCGAGTACGTGGCGGTGTTCCTGGGCACGCTGCGCGCCGGCGGCGCGGTGGCGCCGCTGGCACCCAGTTCCACCGCCGAGCAGCTGGTGGGCATGGCGGTGGATGCCGACGCGCACCGCTTCTTTCTCGATGGCGACGTGGCCGCTGCACTGGCCGCGGCCGGCGTGGTGGTGCCCGCCGACATGCCGGTCACCCGGCTAGCCGCACACGATGGCCAGCCGCCGCTGGCGCCCTGGCTGGCCGCGCCCGGCGCACGGCCGGCACCGGTGGTCATCGATCCGGCCTGGCCGTTCAACCTGATCTATTCGTCGGGCACCACTGGCACGCCCAAGGGCATCGTGCAATCGCACGGCATGCGCTGGGGCCACATCCAGCGCGCGGCGATCTCCGGCTACGCCGCCGACGTCGTCACGCTGATCGCCACGCCGCTCTACAGCAATACCACGCTGGTGTCGGTGATCCCCACGCTGGCCTACGGTGGTTGCGTGGTGATGATGCCGAAGTTCGACGCGCTGGCCTACCTGCAGATTGCCGAGCGCGAGCGCGTCACCCACACCATGCTGGTGCCGGTGCAGTACCAGCGCCTGATGGCCCGGCCCGAGTTCGACCGCTTCGACTTGAGCAGCTTCCGCATGAAGTTCTGCACCAGCGCGCCCTTCAACGCGGCGCTGAAGGCCGACGTGCTCAAGCGCTGGCCCGGCGGGCTGGCCGAGTACTACGGCATGACCGAAGGCGGTGGCACCTGCGTGCTGCAGGCCCATCTGTTCCCCGACAAGCTGCACACCGTGGGCCAGCCGGCCGAAGGCCACGACATCCGCCTGATCGACGAGCAGGGCCGCGAGGTGGCCAAGGGCGAAGCCGGCGAGGTGGTGGGCCGCTCGGGCGCGATGATGACCGGCTACCACAAGCAACCGGCCAAGACCGCCGAGGCCGAGTGGTTCGACGGCGAAGGCCGGCGCTACATCCGCACCGGCGACGTCGGCCGCTTCGACGAGGACGGCTTCCTGGTGCTGTTCGACCGCCGCAAGGACATGGTGATCTCGGGCGGCTTCAACATCTACCCCAGCGACCTGGAAGGCGTGCTGCGCAAGCACCCGGCGGTGGCCGATTGCGCAGTGGTGGGCGTGCCCTCGGCCGAATGGGGCGAGACGCCGGTGGCCTACGTGGTGCGGCGCGACGGCCTGCACGACAGCGCCGAGGCCATCCGCGACTGGATGAACCATCAGGTGGGCAAGACGCAGCGCCTGTCGGGCCTGCGGCTGGTCGACGAACTGCCGCGCAGCGCCATCGGCAAGATCCTCAAGCGCGAGTTGCGCGACGCCTGGGGCCAGACGCCGGGCTGAAGGAGGCCGGGCTGAAGGAGGCCGGGCGGCCGCTTCAGCGGGTCGGCTTTCGCGGCGCCACCACCGCCTTGGCGGCCGCCTCACGCAGCTTGTCCTTCTTGCTCTTGCGCCGGCCCTTGATGCCGCCGTGTGGATCGATCACCGGCGCAGCGGGCGGGTGCGCACTGTCATCCAACGCCTCTTGCGGCGGGCTTGCTGGCATGACCGCCGGCTCGAAGCCCGGCACCTGCTCACGCGGCACCCGCTGCTGCTGGCGCTTCTCGATCATGCGGAAATGCGCTTCGCTGCCCGGCGCATCGGCACAGACGAAGCTGATGGCCAGCCCCGACTCGCCGGCACGGCCGGTGCGGCCGATGCGGTGCACATGGTCCACCGCCGAACGCGGCAGGTCGTGGTTGACCACCACGCCGAGTTGCGGCACGTCGATGCCCCGCGCGGCCAGGTCGGTGGCCACCAGCACCGCCAGGCGCTTGGCCTGAAAGTCGGCCAGCACCTGGGCCCGCCGGCCCGGGCTCAGCCGGCCGTGCAGCGCCTGCGCCGACACGCCGTTGCGGCGCAGCTTGTCGGCCACATGCTCGGCGGCGTATTGGGTGGCGACAAACACCAGCACCCGCGGCCAGCCGTGCTGGGTGATCAGCTGGCGCAGCAGCGCGGTGCGGCGCGGCGTGTCGACCTCGATGGCGCGCTGGGTGATGTCGGGCAGTTCGGCCTGCGCGCTGGCCGGGGCTTCCACACGCAGCGGATCGTGCAGCGCCTGGGTGGCCAGCGTGGCCACGGCGTCGGGCATCGTCGCCGAGAACAGCAGCGTCCGCCGGCGTGCTGGTAACGCCGCCAGCACGCGGCCGATCTCATCGGCAAAACCCAGGTCGAGCAGGCGGTCGGCCTCGTCGAGCACCAGGGTGGTCACGTCGGCCAGGCTCAACGCGTTGTGCGCCAGCAGGTCGAGCAGCCGGCCTGGCGTGGCCACCAGGAAGTGCGCACCACCGCGCAAGGCCATCATCTGCGGGTTGATCGACGCGCCCCCCACCGCCACCACCAGGCGGGGCGGGCGGGCCATGCCCGAGACCAGGCCGCGCACCGCGTCGCCGGTCTGCAACGCCAGCTCGCGCGTGGGCGCCAGCACCAGCACCCGCAGCTTGCGTGGCCGCTCAACCACCAGGTTGGGTTGATCGATCAGGCGCTGCAGCAGCGGCAGCACGAAGGCCGCCGTCTTGCCCGAGCCGGTGGGCGCCAGCGCCAGCACGTCGCGGCCCTGCAGCACGGCCGGCAGCACCGCGGCCTGCACGGCGGTGGGTGCGGCCCAGCCGGCGGCCGAGGCGGCGCTGGCCAGGACCGGGCTGAGGCCCAGATCGGCGAATTGGGGGGCGGAGGACATGGGCGAGGCGGGCAGGAACGGGAAGAAGCGGGCAGAAACGGAGGTGCGCGGGCAGGCGGCAGGATGGCCACGGGCGCGGTCGCCAGGGTCGGCGCAGTGTACGGCGCACCCTCTGACGCGGCCGCTGTGATAGCTTGGCGCCCGCCATGTGCGCCGCCCCCTCCGCCACCACCGTCGCCCCGCGCGACACCACCGCACCACGCCGCGCGCGCCCCCGCTGCCCACGCTGCCAGCGCCCGCAGGCCACCTGCCTGTGCCGCTTCGTCACGCCCACGGCCAACCAGGTGTCGCTGCTGATCCTGCAGCACCCGCAGGAGCAGCACCAGGCCAAGGGCAGCGCCCGGCTGCTGCAGCTCAGCCTGGGCCGCTGCCGCGTCGCGGTGGGCGAGCGCTTCGACGCGGCCGCGCTGGCAGGCTGGCTGGCCGAGCCCACGCCATCGGGCGCGGCACACTGCCTGCTGCTGTTTCCCGAGGCGGCTGGGGTTATCCGGCCATCTGCCGCCGGGCCGACGACCACCCCTGCCGCCCCCCTGCCCCAGCCGGCCGACATCCGCCTGGTGCTGCTGGACGGCACCTGGCGCCAGGCCCGCCGCCTGCTGAGTGCCAGCCCGCTGCTGCAGGCCCTGCCGCGCTGGCCGCTGCCGGACCCGCCGCCGTCGCGCTACGCGATCAGGCAAGCCCATCGGCCCGAGCAGCGCTCCACCCTGGAAGCCGCCTGTCTGGCGCTGGGCGCGCTGGAGCACCGGGCCGCATGCTATGCGCCGCTGCTGGCCGCCTTCGATGGCTGGGTCGCCACAATCGCGGCCGCTCAGCGCAGCGCCGATCTCACGGCATCGGCGATCGTCGACAGCGCCAGGCCTTCATTGGCCGCGTAGGTGCCCGATGCCCCGTTGAGCTTGGGCATGCCGAACTTGCCGCCCTTGTGGTGCAGCGCGATCACCCGCCAGCCGCTGTCGTCGAACACCGGACTGCCGGAGTTGCCGCCTTCGGTGGGTGCCACGTAGTGCACGCGGCAGACACCGGGAATCTGGGGCTGCCCTGCCGGCGGGCCTTCGTGGTCGAGCAGCTCGTTGTCCTGGAACGAGAACGACAGCTCGCGCCCGCCCGGGTAGCCGATGATGTAAACCCGCGGGCGCTTCTTGGCGCCGGCTGCCGGCCGCGGCGGCAGCGTGGTGCTGATGACCAGCGGCGCAATGCCCTCGGGCACCCGCTTCAGGCGCAGCAGGCTGGCGTCGTGCCGGTCGATCGGCGACGACCAGACCAGGCTGGCCACCCCGTAGGCCTGGCTCGCATCGGCCGCCTCGAACACCACCTCGGCGTCGTCAGGCCGGATGCCCGGCGCCACGCCGTCGGCATTGACCACGTGGAAGTTCGTCAGCAGCAACGATTCGTCGGCCGGCGTCAGGCCCAGATCGCCGGCCCGCACCAGGAAGCCGGTGCCCAGGCGCTTGCCCAGGCGTTGGCGCACCACCGCCACCGAACGGGCGGCCTCGATGCCGGCGCGCCACCAGGCCAATGTCTGCGGGCCCTCGGCCCCGAGGATGGCCTCGAGCTGGCCCCGCTCCGCCGGATCGGCCCTCTTCAGGCGCGCGCGGGCCGCGGCCATGCCGGTGGCATCGGGCCCGGCCGCGTCGCCGGTGATGCGCGGCGGCAGCGCCGCGGCGGTGGCCGCCGGGATCGTCAGTGCGCCCCCGGGCAGTTGCAGCAGCCGGGCGCGCAGCACGTCGGTCAGCCGGCGCGCGCGCGCGACCGCTGCCGCGCCCTTCAGGCCGATGCCACGCGTGCGCGGGGTCAGCGCCTCCAGGCCCCACACCTCGGTGAACTGGCGCAGCGTGCTGGCCACCTGGAAGGCCTGCACATCGGGGCTGCCGATGTACTCGGCCAGCAGGTCTTCGACCGGCTGCAGGTCACCGGTGGCCAGGCTCAAGCCCAGCGTGGCCTCGGCCAGGGTGGGCAAGTACCAGACGTCACGCGCCTTGGGTGGCAGCGTACGCAGGCGGGCCGACAACTGCACCGCCAGCGTCAGGGGCTCGACCTCGGGCGCGATGTCGGGCCAGCCCTCGATGCGGGCGCGGCTGACCAGTGCGAGCAGGTTCACGCCGTGCCAGGTGTGCCGCTCCGGCTGCGCCCGGTAAGGCCCGGCATAGGCCTCGATGGCCGCGGCCAAGGCCCAGCGCGCACCCGCCGATCCCGACGCGCCGGATTCGAAGAAGATCTGCTTGCACGCACGGCCCAGCAGGCCCGAGGCTTCGGCCGCTTCGGCATGCTGCGCCGCCAGCGTGGCCAGCAACTGGCGCAGCATGTCGATCGCGGCGGTGAGCGCGCCGGTCTCGATCAGCGCCTGTGCATACAAGCGCCGGGTGAGCGGGTCGGCCGGATCGATGCGACACAAGGCTTCGGCCAGCCGCAGCAACAGGTCGAAGGCGCGGCGCTCGCGCAGTGCCAGCAGCAGCGCACGGGCCTGGCCCTGAATCTTGGCGGTCGGAGCGCTGCGCAGGGCATGGATCAAGGCCTCGGCGCGGGCATGTGGATCCGCGTCGGCCGCGGCACCGGCCGGCGCGTCGGCGGGCAACTCGCGGGCCGCGGCGGCGGTCTTGCGGCGGAGGGTGGCCATGGTGCGGCGCGGCGGGGTCAGAACCGGTCGTAGGCGGGGTCTTCGCCGATGTCGGGCACCCGGGCCATGTAACCGGCCTCGCCGAAATCCACCTCGTCGTCGACCGACTCGTAGCCCGGCAGGCCGACCCGCTTGCGCAGCGCATTCAGCCGGTTGAGCCAGCCCTTGAGAAACACCGCGAGCTTGGGGTTGTTGTCGGCCAGGCTGCGGTAGTAGGCCTCGCGGATGTCGCAGTAGGCGGTCAGCGCGGTGCCGGTGTCGCAGTGGTCCACGCAGCGCTGGGTGCCTGGGCCGTAAGCCCCGTCGGGCTCGGCGCCCACCGCCTTCTGCAGGAACTTGACCGCCCGGCCCACGCCCATGTTGACGGCGGTGTCGAACTGCACCAGGTCGAGCGGACTGCTCAGCGCCGGGCACTTGGGCGGCACCCAGTAGCCGCCCTCGTAGAGGGCCTGCAGTTCGCGCTCCTCGAGCTGGCGCACGTCGCGCACCGGCAGGCCGTTCTTCGCGCGCCAGGCGTCGTAGACCTTCTGCGTCACCCCCTTGTTGGTGGCGCCACCCGGGTCGTTGGGGTGGTTCACGTAACCCCCCTCCCATTGCAGGACGAAGGGCAGTGCATCGATGAATTCGGCAGTGGGCATGGTGGCTCGCTCCTACGGTTGATACGGCGCCGCCCAGGCGTTGACACGGCGGCCCGTCAATGTAGGGGCAAGCCGGCGGCGCATCCAACCCCCAACATGGCCAGACCGGCGGACGTCGCGCGGGCACATCGACACCGGGCATGACACCCGGGCGACAAACCGGGCAATCACCGAGGCCATGCCCGGGTGGCGTCAGCACAATCGTCCACCGACGCGCGCGCACCGACAAACACCAAACCCCACCACCGGAGTCTCCCCATGTACCCAGGCCCATACGCCCAGCTTTTTGCCGACCGGCCGGCCTTCATCATGGCCAGCAGCGGCGAAGCCATGACCTACGGCGAGCTCGAAGCCCGCAGCAACCGCCTGGCACACCTGCTGCGCGCCCAGGGGCTGCAGCGGCTGGGCCACTACGCCGTGTTCATGGAGAACAACAGCCGCTATGTCGAGGCCTGCATGGCCGGCGAGCGCAGCGGGCTGTACTACACCTGCATCAACGGCTACCTGCAGGCCGACGAGCTGGCCTACATCCTCAGCAACAGCGAGTCGCGGGTGCTGATCACCTCGGCGGACAAGCTGCCGGTGGCGCGCCAGGCGCTGGCCGACTGCCCCCAGGTGACGCTGTGCCTGGTGGTGGGCGGCGGCGCCAGCGTGGAAGGCCATGCCGGCGCCGCGCGCGTGACCGACTACGAAGCCGCGCTGGCGCCCCACCCCAGCACGCCGATCGCCGACGAGGCGCTGGGCACGGCGATGCTGTACTCGTCGGGCACCACCGGTCGGCCCAAGGGCATCCTGCGCCCGCTGCCCGAGAACCCGCCCAGCCAGCCGCTGCCGCTGTTCAGCTTTCTCAGCAACCTGTGGCAGTGCGAGGAAGGGATGATCTACCTCTCTCCCGCGCCGCTGTACCACTCGGCGCCGCTGGCCAACGTCAGCCTGGCCATCCGCCACGGCGGCACGGTGATCATCATGGAGCACTTCGATCCGCAGCATTACCTGGCGCTGC
>MESD01000073.1:7047-7220 GCA_001770815.1 Burkholderiales bacterium RIFCSPHIGHO2_12_FULL_69_20 | reverse complement strand
TTCGGTGATGAAGCCCAGGCGCGCGATGCCGGCCAGCACACACAGCGTGCCCGAGACCAGGGCCATCATCCCGACCAAGGCGATGGCACGCTGCGGATCGCCCCCCGACAGCGGCACCACCACGCCCAGGATCAGCGCCACCAGCGACGAATCAGGGCCCAGCACCAGCACCC
>MESD01000073.1:0-7018 GCA_001770815.1 Burkholderiales bacterium RIFCSPHIGHO2_12_FULL_69_20 | reverse complement strand
AGGCCGAAGATGGTGGCGTAGAGGCCGCTGATGGCCGGCACCCCGGCCGCCACCGCATAGGCGATGCCGACCGGCACCAGCACCGCCGTCAGCACCAGCCCGGCCAGCAGATCGTGTTGCAGCCAGGCGATGTCGTAGTGCCGCAGCGTGTGGATGCCGGGCAGCCAGCGTGCCAGGCCGGTGGGTGGCAAGGCACGCAATGGGCGCCCGGCAGGGCGGATCGGGGACGCGGGTGATGTCGGGGCGGGGGGTGGCAGGGCGGTCATCGGCCTCCATTGGACTCGAAGCGGATGGCGCTGGGCCGGGGTGGTGTGGAAACGGCCTTGAGAAAGGGCCTAACCGAGCATCGCTGTGTCTTCGGCTCGCGCGTCCGATCCCTGGTCGGTTGTTGCATCAATTCCCGATTCGTCCAGGAGTCAGGCATTGGTCACGGACCAGACGCCCGAAGACGCTTCACGCTGTTGAGTACTGGCCGAAGAATGTACGAAACCCTGGAGACGAAATGCCCGTGTGCAAGCCAATCCCCAACGAAGTCATCGAATCCATTGTTCAGCTGCTGAAGGCCTATGTCGCCAGTTCAGACGCACGGTCTCGTCGATGGCTGGACCATATGCTGGGCCAGGCCTGCCGGCACGTCGAGTACTTCGTGAAACCCAGAACCTCGATTGCGGCTCTGGATGTCTGGCAGCGCTCCGGCGTGCGCGCCCCACTGTGCGAGCAGCCCTATCGCAAGCCCGGCGGGTGGAAGGAAGGTGCCGATCTGTATTTCGAGCATGCCGTTCCGGTGAATGACCTGAAGATGGAACTTATCAGGGTCGGCGCTGCGGTCGATGCGGATGAGGTGAGGGAAGTACTCAGCAGAGCGGAAGTAGCATGGATCACGCGGGACGAGGAGCCTCGCCTTCGCGCAGTTCTCAAGGGGCAACCAAAGGGCCCGCGCGGGGACTGGCGCGCGGTGTACGAAAAGGCAGGCATTGAGCTCGCACCGGACAACCCGTAGGCCACCGCGCCGAATCTGGGGCCGCCTCGGTTCGGATGCCGGTTGAGCCCGGCTTGTCGGGCCCGACACATGGTGTCGCATCGGCACAGAGACTGACTGCATGCACAGTCAATCCAACTCCGATCGCTTCATGCTTCTGCCTCAATTCCGCCTTGTCTCCGGCGGCCAAACCGGCGCCGCCCTCGCCGCCCTCGACTGGGCCATCGCCCACCGTGTTGACCACGGTGGCTGGTGCCCCAAGGGTCGCCGCTCCGAGGACGGCGCCATCCCGCCGCAGTACCTGCTGAGCGAAACGCCGCTCGCCAACTACCTGCAACGCACCGAGTGGAACGTCCGTGACAGCGACGCCACGGTGATCTTCACGCTGACCGATAAACTCGACGGTGGCTCCAAGCGCACTGCCCAGTTTGCGGACAAGCTGCACCGCCCCTGCCTGCACTTCCGGCCCGGCGTGCATGAAAAGTACCTGACCCAGTTTCTGGTCCGCCACAAGGTGACGACGCTGAACATCGCCGGCAAACGCGAGTCGTCGGCGCCGGGCATTTATCGTTTTGTCGTCGACACCCTGGACCGCGTTCTCGCCGTCGGCCCGCCTGCCATCGATGGCGGATGATCGGCACGAGTAGGAGCCCGCATGCCCGCCCAGCCCAAGCACGACACCCTGTCCCGACTGCTCGAACTGCTCAAGGCCTTGCCGCACCACCGCTGGGCCACGCCGAGTGAGTTGCGTGAACAGTTGGCCGACCGCGGCTTCGAGGTCGATCTGCGCTCGGTGCAGCGTGACCTGAAAGACCTGCAGAAGAGTTTTCCGCTCGACCACAACGACAAGGGCAGGCCACACGGCTGGCGCTGGTCGGCCGAAGCGGCGGGTGGCATCGCCAGCATGAGCACCCCCGAGGCCCTGATGCTGGTGCTGGTGCAGCAGCACCTGCAGGCGGCCTTGCCGGCGACGATGCTCGAAGGTTTCGAGACCCTGTTTGCACGTGCCCGGCAGCGCCTCGAGCGGCTCGGACCCCGCGCCGGCCCCTCTCGCTGGCCGCAGAAGGTGAAGGCCGTGCCGCCGGGGCTGCCGACGATGCCGCCGTCCGTCGACGCCATGGTGCAGAAGGGCCTGGCCGATGCCTTGCTGGCCGACCGTCAGATCGACGTGTTGTACGCCCCCGGCGCGAAGGGCGCACCGCGTCCCTATCGTTTGCATCCCTTGGGCTTGATCCTGCGTGGTGGCACGACTTATCTGGCAGCCACCCGCGGCAGCGGGGCTCACGCCAGCCTGTATGCGCTGCACCGGTTTCGGCGGGTCGAGGTGCTGCTGGACGCCGTGATGTTTCCGCCGGGCTTCGATCTCGAGGCGGCCCTGCAACGCGGGCGCGGCCAGTTCGGCATCGCTGCGGGCGGCACGTCGCAACTCAAGCTGGCGCTCGCCTGCGACAGCGTGATCGCCGACCTGCTGGCAGAGTCGCCGCTGGGCGCGGACCAGCAGGTCAGGCCCCTGGCCGACGGCAGAACCGAGGTGCGCGCCACCGTCGCCGACTCGTGGGAGCTGCGGTGGTGGTTGCTGGGTCGTGGGCCGTCGATCGAGGTGTTGGCACCGGCCGCATTGCGGCGCGAGGTCGCCGAGTCCCATCGCCAGGCCGCAGCCCAATACGGGCCTGGCTGACCCGATCGCGCGCGACGCATGCCGTCGCGCCGGTTTCGAGAATGACGCTTCTACTCTGACGGAGCGTGTTCATGATCAAGCCCAGCAACACCGAATCGACCGGCGTGGATGCCACCTACCTGCCGGTGCTGCGCCTGTGGATTTTGCGGGCGCTGCTGCGCTGCAACGGCGTCGAAGAGTTCATCGGCGAGCGGCGCTTCGATGACCAGCAGGTCGCCCGCCTGCTGGGCTACACCGATGCCCAGCTTGCGCGGTACAACGAACGCTGGGCGCTGAAGTCTCTGCAGGCCAGGCTCGATGCCCTGGAGCGCGCCAGCCCGCCCATCCCGACGGACACGGTCCTGGCCGGCAACCTGGCCAAGTTGTCCGCGCGTCTGGGACTGAATGATGTCGAGCGCGACATCCTGCACTTCACCGCGCTGCAACGCGTGCAGAGCGAGTTCTGCGACGCGCTCGATCAGGTCGGTGAGCTCACCCGGGCCAGCACCTGCCGGCTGCTGGCGCAGTGCCTGGGTCATCCTGTCGCGGCGATTCAGGCTGCGCTCGATGACCGGGGCAAGCTGTCGCGATCGGCGCTGCTGTCGGTTGATCCCACGCGGATCTTCCGCTTCTGCAACAAGGTCGACATGCTGACTGGCCTGGCCGAAGACCTGATGCTCGAGCACGACGACCTGTTGTCGCTGTTCGGCACCAGCATCGTGCCCGCCCGCGTGCCCCGGCTCACGCTGGCACACTTTCCACATCTGGCCGAGGACATCACCCTCCTGCAGGGCTACCTGACTGCCGCCGGGCGCTTGCAGCAGCCGGGCGTCAACGTGCTGGTCCATGGCCGGCCGGGCACCGGCAAGACCGAGTTCGTGCGTGCACTGGTGCATGCGGTGGGCGCCCGCTTGCTGGAGATCCCCACCGAGGAGCCGAGCGGCAAGCCTCGGGCCGGCCGCGCCCGCTTCGAGTCCTTTCGGTTCGCGCAGAGCCTGCTGGCCGGTGCGGACCGGACAGTGCTGCTGTTCGACGAGGTGGAGGACGTGTTCAACGATGGACCGAAGGCGCGTGACGACGAAGGCAATACCAGCGGCGTCAAGGGTTGGGTCAACCAGTTGCTGGAGCACAACCGCGTGCCGACCTTCTGGGTCACCAACCACCTTCGAGCGATCGACCCGGCCTACCGCCGCCGCTTCGACTACGTGCTGCACCTGGACATGCCGCCGAGCAGTGTCAGGCGCCGGGTCATCGACGAGCACACCACGGGGCTGGCGCTGACTGCACGCTGGCGCGAGAGCGCCGCCAGCCACCTGGACATGGCGCCGGCCGTGGTGGAGCGTGCCGCCAAGGTCAGCACGCTGGTGTGCAACGTTTTGCCCGATCTGGAGCCCGCCCAGGTGCTGAGCCGGTTGATGAACAACACGCTCGATGCGCTGGGCGCGACGCGGCTGCCATCGGGTGACGGTGATGCGTCGATCAACTACCGGCTAGACCTGCTCAACGCCGACTGCGATCTGCAACGGCTTCAGGACGGGTTGGGTCGGGTGGGCGAGGGGCGCCTGTGCCTGTACGGCCCACCGGGCACCGGCAAGACCGCCTTCGGCCGCCACCTCGCCCAGGCCCTGGACCGGCCACTGCTGGTCAAGCGGGCGTCCGACATCCTGTCGCCCTACGTGGGCATGGCCGAACGCAACATTGCCCAGATGTTCAGGGAGGCGCAGGCCGACGGTGCGGTGCTGCTGCTCGACGAGGCCGACAGCCTGCTGCGCGAGCGGCAGGGCGCGCAGCGCTCGTGGGAGGTCACGCAGGTCAACGAGATGCTGACGCAGATGGAGGGCTTTCGCGGCATCTTCATCGCGTCGACCAACCTGATGGACAGCCTGGACGCGGCGGCGATGCGGCGCTTCGATGCGCGCATCCGGCTGGGCTACCTCGGGCCGGAGCAGGCCTGGGAGATGTTCGTGTGGACAGCGCAGGTGCTCAAACTGAGCCACACCGGCGACGTGCGACAGGAGCTCGACCGCCTGGTCAACCTCACCCCGGGCGACTTCGCGTCCGTCGAACGGCACTGCCGGCTGGACCCGGTGGCCAGCGCCGCCGACCTGGTGGCGCGGCTGCGTCAGGCCTGCGAGTCAAAACGCGAACCCGTGCGCAAATCGATCGGCTTCATGGCGTGACATGACCGCTGGCGACGACGGGCCAGTACGATGGCTCGATGAGCGCCACACCTCGCTACCTCACCAAGAGCCGCTTCAAGCAGGCGCTCGAATGTCCGACCAAGCTGTTCTACAGCGGCAAGCCGGACTGCTTGAACAACGCGCTGGACAACAGCTTTCTGGCGGCGCTGGCCGAAGGGGGCTATCAGGTCGGCGCCCTGGCTTGCCTGATGTACCCGGATGGCATCGAAGTGAATGACACCGGCCACGCAGCGCAGATAGAGCGCACCCGCGCGCTGCTGCAGCGCGACGAGGTGACGATCTATGAAGCCGCACTGCAGGCGCAGGGCTTGTTCGTGCGGGTCGACATCCTGCGCAAGCGCGGGCAGCGGATCGAGTTGATCGAGGTGAAGGCCAAGTCCTTCGATCCGGCGAAGGATGGCGATTTTCGCGGCACCAAGGGGCAGCTGCGGTCGAACATGCTGCCTTACCTGCAGGACATCGCCTTCCAACGGCACGTGGCGGCGCTGGCGTTTCCGCAGTTCGAGTACCGCAGTTTCCTGATGCTGGCGGACAAGTCGGCAACGGCCAGCGTCGATGGCCTGAACCAGCGCTTTCGGGTGCGCCGCGATGGCCGAAAGATTGAGGTCCACCTGGCACCGGGCACGGACGCGTCGACCCTCGGCCAGCCTATCCTCACCGCGGTGCCAGTCGACAGCCAGGTGGCCGAGATCATGGCCGGCACGGTGGACGTGGTTGGGTCGCCGATGCCGTTTGTGGAGGCTGCGCAGTACCTCGCCTCGGCGTACCGCGACGATCGTCGCCTCGGCCCGCTGCCCGGCGCGGTGTGTGGCCGATGCGAGTACAAGGCGTCGACCCCACCGGCGGCCGGGCAGCCCCGAAGCGGCTTTCATGAATGCTGGTCGGCAGCGTTTGGCTGGACGGCGACTGACTTCGCGGGCGGCACGGTGCTGGACCTGTGGAACCTGCGCAAGAAGGGTGAACTGATTTCCCAGGGCGTGCTCAAGCCCCGATCGGTGACGCCGCAAGACCTCGGCTTCGACGGCGAAGTGCCTGGCGCCGAGGGCATGACGCAGAAGCACCGCCAGTGGTATCAATGCAGCGGCGACTGGCCTGGCGGCGGCGAATTCTTCCTCGATGTCGGCGGGCTGGCCGCCGCAATGCAGTCTTGGCGCTACCCGCTGCACTTCATCGACTTCGAGACCTGCGCGGTGGCCATTCCCTTTGGCCGCGGGCATCGCCCCTACGAAACTGTCGCTTTCCAGTTCTCGCACCATGTGATGCAAGAGGACGGCCGGGTCGAGCATCGATCGCAGTTCCTCGAGGCAACGCCGGGCGTGGACCCCAGCGTGCCCTTTCTGCGTGCGCTGCGCGCCGCGCTGGCCGGCGACGATGGCACGGTGTTCCGCTGGGCCACGCACGAGAACACGGTGCTCAATCACCTGCGGCGGCAGTTGCTGGTCGATCCGCTGCCACCCGACGATGTGGCCGAACTGCTGGCGTTCATCGATTCGATCACCACCCGCAAGGATGCCGACGGCGAGCAGGCAGGGCCCAGGAACATGGTCGATCTCTGCAAGCTGGCCGAGCGCCATTACTTTCACCCGTCGACCCAGGGCAGTTCATCGCTCAAGAAGGTGCTGCCGGCCTTGATGCAGAGTTCTGACCTTCTGCGCGAGGTCTACAGCCGGCCGGTTTACGGCAGCGTGGCCATGCCCAGCCTGAACCTGGTGCAACCCATGGCCTGGTGGGTGCAACGGGATGGCCGCATCCAGGATCCGTACGACCTGCTACCGCCGGTGTTCAGCGACTTCAGCCGTGCCGAGGCAGAAGCGATCGAGGGTGGATTTGCGCCGGAACTTCAGGCGGGTGGTGCAGCGATGGCGGCCTACGCTCGCCTGCAGTTCGAAGAGATCGATGCCCGTGAGCGCGCGGCGATCCAGAACGCCTTGCTGCGCTACTGCGAACTCGACACGCTGGCCATGGTGATGGCGGTGCAGGCCTGGCGGGCCTGGGTGTGCAAAGCGCCGAGCCAACCCCCGCTGATCATCGTCGGGTAGTTCCGAAGTGGCCTGACTCGCCGGCCGTCCTGCATGGGTTGCTGCGAGGAAAATTCGTTCACGGCCCGGCCGGTGCAAGCGCGCGCCGCATCCAGCGTCGGCGCAGCAGCTTGCGCCCTTCACTGAACCACAGCACCCCGCT
>MESD01000072.1 GCA_001770815.1 Burkholderiales bacterium RIFCSPHIGHO2_12_FULL_69_20 | reverse complement strand
GCGGCCGGCCTGACGCGCGGTGCGATCTACTGGCACTTCGCCGACAAGCTGGCGCTGTTCGACGCGATGATGGCGCGCGTCGACCTGCCGATGGAGCAGGCGCTGGCCGCAGCCGAGGCCGGGGCCGGGGCGCAGGACGGCCGCACGGCCGATCCGCTGGCCGCGCTGCGCACGCTGGCGCTGGTGCCCTTCACGCTGATGCGCGAGGAGCCGCGGGTGCGGCGCGTCTTCACCATCCTGATGCACCGCGCCGAGTTCGTCGGCGACCTGGCCCCGCTGGCGGGCCGTCAGCACGAGGCGCTGCGCGCCTTCCTGGTGCGGCTGGAGCGGCTGTTCGAGGCCGCGCGCCGGGCCGGCGCGCTGGCCCCGGGCACCGATCCGCGGCTGGCGGCCATCGCATTGCTGGCATTGATCGACGGCCTGCTGCGGCTGTGCACCCAGGGTGATTGCAGCGAGGTGCTGATGGCCGCGGTGGCACCGGCCGTGGACGCCCTGCTGGCCGGCCTGCGCAAGACTTGATCCAGGTTTGATCCGGCCCCCTTGCGCCGGGTGGGTGACAGGCTTAGGCTGAATTCACCAACCCAGCGCCTGCCGACGGCCTGCCTGCCGTGGTGTGCGCTTCACATCGAGGAGACAGCGTATGCCAAGCCCACAAACGCCCACTGCAGCACAAGCCCCACTGCAGGTGGCCGATATCCGCACCCTGGCCCTGGTGGGGCCGGCGGCGGGGGGCAAGACCAGCCTGGCCGAGGCGCTGCTGGCCGCCAGCGGCGCCATCACCAGCGCCGGCAGCCTGGAACGCGGCACCACGGTGAGCGATTTCGACCCGCTCGAGCGCCGCATGCAGCATTCGCTGAACTCGGCGGTGATGCACACCCACTGGCGGGGCAGCCGCATCCACCTCATCGACACCCCGGGCGCGCCCGACTTCATCGGCCAGAGCCTGCCGCCGCTGGAAGCGGTGGAGACCGCGGTGGTGGTGATCGGCGCCACCACCGGCATCGAGCCGATGGCCGTGCGCATGATGCAGCAGGCCGCCGAGCGCGGGCTGGACCGGGTGATCGTGGTCAACAAGATCGACGCGCCGGGCATCGACCTGGCCAAGCTGCTGGCCGACATCCAGGCCACCTTCGGCAAGCAATGCCTGCCGTTGAACCTGCCGCTCACCCAGCCCAACGGCGGCCCGGCGCAGGTGGTGGATTGTTTCTTCAACCGCGCCGGTCCCAGTGATTTCGGCCCGGTGGAGGCCGCCCACCGGGCGCTGGTGGAGCAGGTGGTGGAGGTGGACGGTGAATTCGTCGACCGCTACCTGGAGGCCGGCGACATCGACGCCAGCGAGTTGCACGCCCCGCTGGAGCAGGCGCTGCGCGAGGGCCACCTGATCCCGGTGTGCTTTGTCTCGGCGCGCACCGGCGCCGGCGTGGCCGCGCTGCTGGATGTGATCCACCAGCTGCTGCCGCACCCGGGCGAGGGCAACCCGCCCGACTTCCTCAACGGCGAAGGCGACGCGGCCGTGCTGATGCACGCCCAACCCGACCCGGCGCTGCACGTGCTGGCGCATGTGTTCAAGGTGACGGTCGACCCCTACGTCGGCAAGCTGGGCGTGCTGCGGGTGCACCAGGGCACCATCAGCACCGGCAGCCAGCTCTACGTGGGCGACGGCCGCAAACCCTTCAAGGTGGCGCACCTGTACCGGCTGCAGGGCAAGAACCATGTCGAGGTGGCGCAGGCGCTGCCGGGCGACATCTGCGCCATCGCCAAGGTCGACGAATTGCACTTCGACGCGGTGCTGCACGACGCCGCCGAGGACGACCACATTCACTTGAAGCCGCTGCCCTTTCCCGAACCGGTGCATGGCCTGGCCATCGCGCCCAAGCGGCGCGGCGACGAGCAGCGCATGTGGGAGATCCTGGGCAAGCTGGTCGACGAGGACGTGTGCCTGAAGGTCGAGCATGTGGGCAGCACCAACGAGACGGTGGTCTATGGCCTGGGCGAGTTGCACCTGCGCATGCTGCTGGAGCGCCTGCGCGAGGTGCACCGCTTCGAGGTCGACACCCGCCCGCCACGCATCGCCTACCGCGAGACCGCCACCGCGCCGGCCGAGGGCCACCACCGCCACAAGAAGCAGACCGGCGGCGCCGGCCAGTTCGGCGAGGTGTTCCTGCGTGTCGAGCCGCTGGCGCGCGGCGCGGGCTTCGAGTTCGTCGATGCGGTCAAGGGCGGCACCATCCCGGGCGTCTACATCCCGGCGGTCGAAAAAGGCGTGCGCGAGGTGCTGGCCGGGGGTGCCATCTCGGGCCACCCGGTGGTCGACGTGCGCGTCACCGTCTTCGACGGCAAGCACCACAGCGTGGACAGCAAGGAAATCGCCTTCATCACCGCCGGCCGCAAGGCCTTCATGGCCGCGATGCGCGAGGCCCGGCCGATCGTGCTGGAGCCCATCGTCGACGTGGAGATCACCGCACCGGCCGCCGCGATGGGCGACATCACCGGCGACCTGTCGGCGCGGCGCGGCCAGGTGGCGGGCACCCGCAACGACGCGCTGGCCAGCATGGTGATCCAGGGCCTGGCGCCGATGTCCGAACTGGTGGGCTACCAGACCCGGCTCAACGCCATGACCAGCGGCGAAGGCCGCTACACGCTGGCGCTGTCGCACTACGAGGCCGTGCCGCCCGCGGTGCAGCAGCAACTGGTGGCGGGCTGGGCCGCGCACGACGAGGATTGAGTGCGGTTTGCCGTGTGCAGACGGGCCGGCAGCCCGTGCTGCCCGTGCTGCCCGTGCAGCGGTGCAGCGGTGCAGCGGTGCAGCGGTGCAGCGGTGCGGCGGTGCGGTGAGTGCGGTGAGTGCGGTGAGTGCGGTGAGTGCGGTGAGTGCGGTGAGTGCATCGCTCCCGGATATCAATTGCGACTCATTCGCATTTGCGTTACAATAAACGCACTCAGTCGCCCGACCTCGCCGCCATGTCCGCCCTTGCCACGCTTTCGCCGCCGGTCCTGCCGCGCTGGAACGCCTCACGCCCGCCGTCCGGCCGCCTGAAGCCCTTGCTGCTGATCGCCGGCGTCCACCTGCTGCTGGTCTGGGCCCTGGTCCAGCGTGATGCGGTGCTGCTGGTGCTGCGCCACCCGGCCAGCCCGCTGAACGTGATCCTGCTGGCTGAAGCTGCGCCGCCGCCGCCGCCGGTCGCCCCGCTGCGGCCGGCCCAGCCCCTGCTGCCCTCGCCCGCCTGGCTGCCGCCGCCCGAGGTGACCGTGGCCACCGCCGCGCCGGCGCCGCCGCCGGCGCCCACGTTGCCGGTTCCCACCGCGGTGGCGGTGGCACCCGCCCCGGTGTTGGCCGACGCGCCGCCCGCCCCGCTGGTGCGCCAGGCCGAGGTGGCACCCACGCCGCCGGCCCCGCGCCAGGTGCCGGCCAGCGCCATCCGCTACCGCGTGCCGCCAGCCATCGAGGTGCCGATGGCCTCGCGCCGGCTGGGCGAATCGGGCACCGTGTGGCTGCAGGTGCTGGTCGACGCCCAGGGCCGGCCGCGCCAGGTCAGCGTGCACCGCTCGTCGGGCCATGCGCGGCTGGACGAGCAGGCGCTGGCGGCGATGCGGCAGGCGCGCTTCCAGCCGCTGACCGAGGGCGGCATCACGGTCGAGTGGCGGGTGATCGCGCCGCTGCTCTACGAGCTCGACTGACCGCGCCGCGCGCGGCCCCGCCTCCCACCCCACCCATCACACCCCCGCCTGGCCGCTGCACCGCACGGCCTGCCGCGCCGCCGCATGCCCACGCATCACGCCGGCCCCCTTTCTTCCACCTCACGAGCAACCCACCATGACCCACGATGACCTTCGCCTGCCCTTGCTGGGCGCGCTGGCTGCCGGCTTCGGCCTGATCGGCCTGGCCCAGGCCCAGACCGCGCCCATCACGCCACCGCCGCCCGAGCCGGCCGCCGAATCGCCGCAGGTGATGCCCGTGGTGCGCGCCAAGGCCAGCGCAGTGCGCAGCGGCAAGGACCATGTGCAGGCGCTGACCACCGGCATCGGCAAGGGCACGCAGGAGCTGCGCGACATCCCGCAATCGCTGACCGTGGTGACCGAGCGGCTGATCGACGACCGCAACCTCGACACGCTGAAGGAGGCGCTGCACAACACCGCCGGCATCAGCTTCCAGGCGGCCGAAGGCGGCGAGGAGGACATCCGGCTGCGCGGCTTCTCGCTGCAGTCCACCGGCGACATCTTCATCGACGGCCTGCGCGACCCGGCCTTCTACGACCGCGACACCTTCAACCACGACCGGCTGGAGGTGCTGCGCGGCTCGGCGTCGATGCTGTTCGGCCGCGGCTCGACCGGTGGCGCGGTCAACCAGGTCAACAAGCAGCCGCTGCTGTTCGGCCGCAACGAGGTCAGCGTCACGCTGGGCTCGGGCGGCTACGTGCGTGGCACCACCGACCTGAACATCCGCCTGGGCGAGAACAGCGCCGCACGCATCAACGGCATGCTGACCCAGGCCGACAACCACGGCGACCGCATCGACAAGGAGGGCCTTGCCGCCAGCCTGGGCTTCGGCATCGGCACCACCGATGAAGTGACCGCCAGCGTCTACCACCTGAAAAACGACAACGGCATCCACTACGGCATGCCCTGGCTGACGCCCAGCACCGGCAGCACCGTCCGCGTGCTGGTGCCGGTGCCGGCGGCCAACTACTACGCCGCGGCCAGCGACTTCAACCGCGGCACCGCCGACTACGCCACGCTGGCCCACACCCACCGCTTCGGCGCCGGCCGCGAGCTCAAGACCGTGCTGCGCCTGGGCCGCTACGAGCGCGACCTGCGCGCCTCGGCAATCCGCTTTGCCGCGGCCAGCCTGCAGCCCGACGGCCAGGCCGTCACCGCCCAGACGCTGAGCGCCGCCACGGTGCTCAACCGCGGCAACAACGTCAAGATCCAGGACCTGGAGACCGTCAACCTGCAGAGCGACTTCAGCGGCCGTTTCCAGGCGCTGGGCCTGCGCCACCAGTTGCTGGCCGGCGTGGACGCCACGCGCGAGGACTTCAACAACTACGGCGCCAACGCCATCACCAAACCCCGCACCACCATCGGCACGCCCAACGACGGCGGCGGCATCGACGAGTCGCTGCGGATGCTGACGCGCAACCGCACCTTCGAGTCCAACGGCCTGGGCGCCTACGCCCAAGACCTGATGCAGGTGGCACCGGACTGGAAGCTGTTGCTGGGGCTGCGCTGGGACCGCTTCAGCGGCCACTACACCACGCCGCAGTTGATCAACGCCAACACCGGCGCCATCACCGCGCCCACCGATCGTGCGCGCAGCGATGCGCTGTGGAGCAAGCGCCTGGGCGTGCTCTACCAGCCCACCGCCTTCCAGAGCTGGCACTTCAGCTACGGCACCTCGTTCAACACCTCGGGCGACACCTACCAGTACGACGCGCTGGGCAGCAACACGCCGCCCGAGGGCAGCGTGAACTACGAGCTGGGCGGCAAGTTCGACCTGGCCGACGGCAACCTGAGCCTGCGCTTCGCGCTGTTCCACGCGGTCAAGACCAACGAGCGCAACCGCGACTCCGAATCGGTCACGCCCACCACCTACGTGCTGTCGGGCCAGCGCCATGCCGCGGGCATCGAGTTCGACGTGGCCGGCCGCATCAACCAGGCTTGGGAGGTGTTTGCCAGCTACGCCTACATCCCCGATGCCGAGGTCGACAAGGGTGTCGACCGGATCAACGGTGCCGGCGTGGTCACCTGCGTCAGCTGCAGCCTGCAAGGCGAGCCGGTGGGTGTGCGCCCGGGCCTGATCCCGCGCCACAGCGGCACGGTGTGGACCACCTACCAGCTGACCCCGCACTGGCGCCTGGGCGGCGGCGTCAACGCGCGCAGCAGCATGGCGCCCTACCAGGTGACCAACTTCACCGCGCCCAGCTACGTCACCGCCGACCTGATGGCTGAGTACACGATCAACGACCTCAGCTTCAAGCTCAACCTCAACAACGTGACCGACAAGCTGTACGCCGACATGCTGTATCGCGGCCACTACATCCCCGGCAAAGCACGCACGGTGCAGCTGACCGGCACCTACCGCTTCTGAGCCGGGGCTGCCATGCTGCTGCACATCCCCCAGGTGCTGACGCCCGACGAGCTGGCCCGGGCCCAGGCGCTGCTGGCCGAGGCGCCGTGGATCGCCGGCCGCACCACCGCCGGGCCGCAGGCCGCCAGCGTCAAGCACAACCAGCAGTTGCCGGTGGCGTGTCCGCAGTCACAGGCGCTGCAGGCCATCGTGCTGGGTGCGCTGGATCGGCAAACGCTGTTCTTCTCGGCCGCGCTGCCCAAGCGGGTGCTGCCGCCGATGTTCAACCGCTATGCCGCTTCGGCCGACGGCGTTGGCGACCACTACGGCGACCATGTCGACCAGGCGATCCGCCACATCCCCAGCGGCCCGCTGGCCGGCCAGCGTGTGCGCACTGACCTCAGCTGCACGCTGTTCCTGGCCGACCCCGCCAGCTACGACGGCGGCGAGCTGGTGATCACCGACACCTTCGGCAGCCCGCGCATCAAGCTGCCCGCCGGGGATGCGGTGCTGTACCCCGGCACCAGCGTGCACCGGGTCGAACCGGTCACGCGCGGCGTGCGCCTGGCCAGCTTCTTCTGGATCGAGAGCCTGGTGCGCAGCGACGAGCAGCGCCGCCTGCTGTTCGACATGGACATGGCGCTGATGCGCCTGCGTGGCCGCCACGGTGAAGACGCCGATGCCGTCAGCCTGACCGGCACTTACCACAACCTGCTGCGGATGTGGGCCGATACATGAGCCGCAGCGGCAATCCCGGCCCAACAGTCAACCTGCGCGACTTCGAAGCGCTGGCCCGTGCCCGGCTCGACGATCCCGCCTGGGCCTACCTGGCCGGCGGCGCGGCCGACGAAGCCACGCTGGCCGACAACGCCGCGGCCTGGCAGCGCCTGCGCCTGCACCCGCGGGTGCTGCGCCCGCTGGCCGGCGGCCACACCCGCAGCACCCTGCTGGGCCGCACGCTGTTGCACCCCATCCTGCTGGCGCCGGTGGCCTGCCAGCGCCTGTTCCACCCCGATGGTGAACACGCCAGCGCACTGGCCGCCGCGATGCAGGGCGCAGGCTATGTGCTCAGCGCCCAGGCCAGCACGCCGCTGGAGGACGTGGCCGCCCGCGTGCTGCCCGAGCCCACGCGCGGCCCGCTGTGGTTCCAGCTGTACCGGCAGCACGACCGCGGCTTCACGCGCGAGCTGGTGCAACGCGCCGAGGCCGCGGGTTACGAGGCGCTGGTGCTCACCGTGGACGCGCCGACCCACGGCGCACGCGACCGTGAACGCCGCATCGGCTTTGCGCTGCCGCCGGGCATGGCGGTCAACCTGGCCGGCCTGCCCCCGCCCCCGGCACGCCGCCTGCAGCCGGGCCAGAGCGCGCTGTTCGACGACCTGCTGCACCACGCCGCCACCTGGGACGACGTGGCCTGGCTGCAGGCCCACACCCGGCTGCCGCTGCTGCTCAAGGGCGTGCTGCATGCCGACGATGCGCGCCAGGCCGCCGACGACGTGGCCTGGCTGCAGGCCCACACCCGGCTGCCGCTGCTGCTCAAGGGCGTGCTGCATGCCGACGATGCGCGCCAGGCCGCCG
>MESD01000071.1 GCA_001770815.1 Burkholderiales bacterium RIFCSPHIGHO2_12_FULL_69_20 | reverse complement strand
CGCCGGCGAGCGCTTCATCAACGTGATGCCGCTGAGCGACCCGGCCACACTGGAAGGCGGCTTCTTCGACGTGCAGGCGTGCAACGACACCAACCGCTGCGATCTGTTCGTCTTCGCCAACGAGCGCCAGGTGCTGCTGCTGTCGCGCCTGGACAACCTGGGCAAGGGCGCCAGCGGCGCGGCGGTGCAGGCGATGAACGTGCACCTGGGCCTGGACGAAGGCCTCGGGCTCTGAGCTTGGCGCCGGCCCGCCGCCGGGTCGGCCGGGTTGCGGATCACGCCAGGTTGAAGCGCTGCACCGGCAGCCCGTTCTGCGCGGGCCTGTCGATCCCGCCACCCACCCACAGCCAGCGCACCGGATGGCGGAAGTCGGCGCTGCGTTGTCCCAGCACCGTCAGGCAAGGGCGCAGGGTTTCTTGCGCGCCCGCATCGGCCAACAGCAGCGTGGCGCGGCGGGGGGTCCACACGGTTTGCAGCCGGTGCAGTGCCGCTGGCGTGGTGACCACCCAGCCGGCGTCCCACGGGTCGGTGGGCTGACGCGGTCGCCACCCCATCGCGTCGTGCAGCTTCACGCCCAGCCGGAAGGCCAGGCCGGCGGCGCGGCCGGGCAGGGCTTCGAGCCGGTGGCTGCCGTCGATCTGGCGGGCGAAGGCGTCGGCCCAGGCGGCAAGCGCTCGGGGGTCGCCGTTGGCAGGGCCGTGCAGCGCGCCGACGGCCAGCCGCGGGTCCACCACCGGCGGCGCCACGGGTGGCGCCTGCAGGGCCTGCTGCCATTCGGCGCCGCGGTGGCACCAGGCCAGCAGCTGCTCGGCGGCGGCCGCCTGGCCCGCCAGTCGCGCCAACTCGTCCGGCATTGCCGTCGGCGCCCGCAGCGCCAGCGTGTCGAAACGCGCGCGCAGGCCCTGCAGGTGCAAGGCCAGGCTCACGTCCGCGCGCCACGCTCGCGCAGCGCGGCCAGCACCTGTGCCGTGTGCTGGCCCAGCGTGGGCGCCGCGCTGCGGATCGCGCCCGGCGTGGCGCTGAGCTTGGGGCAGATGCCGGGCACGGCCAGCGTCAGCCCGTCAGGCGTGGTGGCCTGCGCGATCATGCCGCGCGCCTGAAAGTGCGGATCGGCTGCGATGTCGGCCACGGTGTAGATGCGCCCGGCCGGCACGCTGGCGGCCTGCAGCACCGCCACCACCTCGGCCACCGGGCGCTGCAGCGTCCAGGCGGTGATCGCGGCGTCCAGTTCGTCGACCCGTGCGGCGCGCTGCGCGTTGTCGGCCAGGCCATGGTCGGCTCCGAGGTCGTCGCGGCCGATGCTGGCCATCAGCCGCTTGAAGATGCTGTCGCCGTTGCCGCCGATCACCACCTGGCCGTCGGCGCAGCGGTAGGCGTTGCTGGGCGCGATGCCGGGCAGCGCCGACCCGGCCGGCTGACGCACCGTGCCGAAGGCGCTGTACTCGGGCAGCAGGCTTTCCATGCAGTTGAAGACCGATTCATACAGCGCCACGTCGACCACCTGGCCGCGCCCCTTGGGCGCGTCCGCCGAGATCGATTTGGCACGGGCCTGCAGCGCCAGCAGCACGCCGATCACGCCGTGCAGCGCGGCCAGCGTGTCGCCCAGGCTGACGCCGGCGCGCACCGGTGGGCGGCCGGGCTCGCCCATCAGGTGGCGCAGGCCGCCCATGGCCTCGGCCACCACGGCAAAGCCGGGCAGGTCGCGGTAGGGCCCGGTCTGGCCATAGCCGCTGATGCGCAGCATGATCAGCCCGGGGTTGGTGGCGGCCAGCGCCTCGTAGCCCAGGCCCCATTTCTCCAGCGTGCCGGGCTTGAAGTTCTCGATCAGCACGTCGGCCTCGGCCGCCAGACGGGCCGCGTCGGCGCGGCCCTCGGGCGAGCGCAGATCCAGCACCACGCTCTGCTTGTTGCGGCTCTGCACCTGCCACCACACGCTGGTGCCGTGGTGCAGCAGGCGCCACTTGCGCAGTGGGTCGCCTTCGCCAGGCGGCTCGATCTTGATCACCTCGGCGCCGAACTCGGCCAGCGTCTTGCCGGCAAACGGCCCGGCGATCAACTGGCCGAGTTCCAGCACTTTGAGCCCGGCGAGCGGGCCGGCGTTGGGCGTGGCAGCGGCGGTGTCGGTCATGGTCCGCGCATTGTCGCGGCAGCCCTGCGCCGAGCGCGCAGGTGACAGCCGCTTCGGTACGACCGGGGTTACCCTGACCGGTTATGACCACCCTCTTCGACCCCATCCGCCTCGGCGACATTCCCCTGGCCAACCGCATCGTGATGGCGCCACTGACGCGCAACCGCGCGCCCGGCCAACTGCCCAACGACCTGATGCGCGATTACTACGTGCAGCGCGCCTCGGCCGGGCTGATCATCACCGAAGCCACCCAGGTCTGCCCCGAAGGCCAGGGCTACCTCGACACGCCGGGCATCTACACCCGCGAGCAGGTGGCCGGCTGGCGCCGCATCACCGACGCGGTGCATGCCGCGGGTGGGCGCATCGTGGTGCAGCTGTGGCATGTCGGGCGCATTTCGCATGTCAGCCTGCAGCCGGGCGGCGTGGCGCCGGTGTCGTCGACCAGCCGGCCTGCGGCCACCAAGACCTTCACCACCGAGGGCTTCGTCGACTGCTCGACGCCGCGTTTGCTGCGTTTGGACGAGATCCCCGGCCTGATCGCCGCCTACCGCCAGGCGGCGCGTTGCGCCATCGACGCCGGTTTCGACGGCGTCGAGGTGCATGGCGCCAACGGCTACCTGCTCGAGCAGTTCCTGCGCGACAGCATCAACGACCGCGCCGACGCCTACGGCGGCTCGATGGCCAACCGCGCGCGGCTGCTGCTGGAGGTGATGCAGGCCATCGTGGCCGAGATCGGCGGCGGCCGCACCGGCCTGCGCCTGTCGCCGATCACCCCGGTCAACGACGCCGGGCAGGACGGCGACGCGCAGGTGCTGTATGAACATGTGGTGCGCGAACTGGCGCCGCTGAAGCTGGCCTTCCTGCACCTGATCGAAGGCCAGACCGGCGGTGCGCGCGACCTCACGGCCAAGGGCGTCAAGCCCTTCGACTACGCCGCGCTGCGCGCGATCTACGGCGGGCCGTGGATGGTCAACAACGGCTACACCCGGGCGATGGCGCTGGAGGCGGTGGCGTCGGGCGCGGCCGATCTGGTGGCCTTCGGCAAGGCCTTCATCGGCAACCCCGACCTGGTGCGCCGGCTGCGCGAGGACGCGCCGCTGCAGCCGCTGGTGCAGGCCACGCTGTACGGCGGTGGCGCCGCCGGCTACACCGACTACCCGACGCTGGACGCTACCGCCGCTGCGTGATGTCGCCGGCTGTCCGCCTGGCGCTCACGCTGGCGGGTGCGGCGCTGGCCGGCGCACTGGCGCAGGCGCTGCATTCACCGCTGCCCTGGCTGATCGGCCCGCTGCTGGCCACCGCGGCAGCCAGTGCGTTGGGCGCGCCGCTGGCGGCCTCGCACCGGCTGCGCAATGCCGGCCAGTGGATCATTGGCACCACGCTGGGCCTGTACTTCACGCCGTCGGTGCTGGGCGTGGTGGCCAGTCTGGCGCCGGCCATCGCGCTGGGCGTGGCCTGGGCGCTGCTGCTCGGTTACGGCTTCTACCGCTTCCTGATGTGGGCCGAGCGTGGCCGCGGCGTGCTGCCCGCCTCGGCGTTCTTCGCGGCGGCGATCGGCGGCGCGTCCGAGATGGCGCTGCTGGCCGAGCGCGAAGGCGCGCAGGTCGACCGCGTGGCCGGCGCGCATTCGCTGCGGGTGCTGATCGTGGTGGTGCTGATCCCGTTCGGCTACCAGGCGCTGGGTGTGCATGGGGCCGACCCTTCGCTGCTGCCGCTGCGCGCGGTGCAGCCGGCGGGCCTGGCCGCGCTGCTGGCCGCCACTGCCGCGGGCGGCGCGCTGATGCAGCGGCTGCAGGTGCCCAACCCCTGGGTGCTGGGTGCGCTGGCAGTGGCTGCCACGCTCACCGGCGCGGGCGTCGAGTGGTCGGCCCTGCCGCAGCCGCTGAGCAGCGCGGCGCAGCTGGCCATCGCCATCACGCTGGGCACCCGCTTCACGCCGGCCTCGCTGCGCGCCGCGCCACGCTGGCTGGGCGCGGTGGCGCTGGGCACGCTGGCGATGATCGTGCTGTCGGCCGGCTTCGCGGCGGGGGTGGCCTGGGGTTGGCAGCTGCACCCGGCCACGGTGCTGCTGGCCACCTCGCCCGGCGGCATCGCCGAGATGGCGATCACCGCGTCGGTGCTGGGCCTGGGCGTGCCGGTGGTCACGGCCTTCCACGTGGTGCGCTACGCGGCGGTGCTGGTGCTGACCGGGCCGCTGTGGCGGCGCGAGAAGGCGCGGCTGGCGCGCCGTGCCGTGGCCTGATCAGTGATCAGGGATCAGTCGCGCCCGCGCTGGCGCGCCACGAACAGCTGGCGCAGGTTCACCTCGCGCGGGCCGGGGATCAGCTCGACCGCGTCGCCGGCCTGCACCGTGCCGGGCTGCATCACCGCCAGGTAGCTGCCGCAGTAGCCCGACTGGTTCATCAGCTTGCTGGCCTGCGCAAAGCCCATCACCGCGTTGAACTTGAAGCAGGGCCGGCGCGGCTCGGTCACCGCCAGCGTGCAGCCGCTGGGCAGGCGCAGCCGGTCGCCGATCCACAGCTTCGATTCGTCCAGGCCTTCGATGGTCAGGTTTTCGCCCAGAAAGCCATGCGGCAGTTCTGCATCCGGCGCCGCGACCTTCGCTTGCGCCCGCACCGTCTGCCAGAACGGGTAGTGCAGCACCGGGTAGGCGTAGACCGCCTTGCTCAGGCCGCCGTGCACGGTGGGGTCGGCCTGCTCGTCGCCGGCCAGCCCCAGCGCGCCGATCGCCACCGGGCCGGCCACCGGCTGCTTGCCGATCGCGGTGAGCACCTGCCGGCCCTGGATCAGCCGCGGCAGCGCGCGGGCGGTGTTGACGCTGAGAATCTTCATCGGGCGAGGGTCCGGGGGGTGATCGGGGGGCGTGTCCTGGCCTCGATTGTGGGCGCCAACGAGGCGGTGCTGCTGGCAGCGTTGCAGGGCTCGATGGCCACGCATTAGTTCATGCGGAATTTGCATGACCCCCCAATACCCGGTGGTTACGAGGCCATTACACTCATTTGACAATGCGCTTGCCGCTCACCCTGCGGCCCGGTTGTTCGATTGCCGCGTCACCCGCCGGTCATCGCTGGCGGCGGTTGCAGCGACCTCATCGGCCCCGACCGCATCCCCCAAACTCGCCCCCTGATCCCTTCCCCTCTGGCGCGGCATTGCACGAGCGCCGGCGGCTCCATCGCCGCCGAGGCTCCTGCAATCCCGTTCTTGACATCCTCGACATGATTGGAGCCTTGATGAACCAGCCCGCGATGGAAGGCCTGCGCCTGAATGTGCCTGCCTATGTGACGCATGCCCGCCTGGTGGCGTGGGTGGCCGAAATGGCCGCCCTGACCGAAGCCAGCGATGTTTACTGGTGCGACGGCTCGCAGGCTGAATACGACCGGCTGTGCGATGAACTGGTGGCCGGTGGCACCTTCAAGAAGCTCAACCCCGCGTTGCGCCCCAACAGCTTCCTGGCCTGCAGCGACCCCAGCGACGTCGCCCGGGTCGAAGACCGCACCTTCATCTGCAGCCAGCGCGAAGAAGACGCCGGCCCCACCAACAACTGGATGGCGCCGGCGGAGATGCGCGCGCTGCTGCAGACCGGCCAGGCTGACGGAACCCCAGCGCTGTTCAAGGGCTGCATGAAGGGTCGCACGATGTACGTCGTGCCGTTCTCGATGGGCCCGCTGGGTTCGCCCATCGCCCACATCGGCGTGGAGTTGAGCGACAGCGCCTACGTGGCCGTCAACATGCGCATCATGACGCGCATGGGCCGCGCGGTGTTCGACGTGCTGGGCAGCGACGGCGCCTTCGTGCCCTGCATGCACAGCGTGGGTGCGCCGCTGCAGCCGGGCGAAAAGAGCGCGGCTTGGCCCTGCAACAAGACCAAGTACATCGTGCACTACCCCGAGACGCGCGAGATCTGGTCCTACGGCTCGGGCTATGGCGGCAACGCGCTGCTGGGCAAGAAATGCTTTGCACTGCGCATCGCCAGCAGCATGGGCCGAGATCAGGGCTGGCTGGCCGAGCACATGCTGATCCTGGGCGTCACCTCGCCGGTCGGCAAGAAGTACCACGTGGCCGCCGCCTTCCCCAGCGCCTGCGGCAAGACCAACTTCGCGATGCTGGTGCCGCCCAAGAGCCTGGACGGCTGGAAGGTCACCACCGTCGGCGACGACATCGCCTGGATCAAGCCGGGCGCCGACGGACGCCTGCACGCCATCAATCCCGAGGCGGGTTACTTCGGCGTGGCGCCGGGCACCAACTACAAGACGAATCCGAACTGCATGGATTCGCTCAAGCGCGACGTGATCTTCACCAACGTGGCACTCACCGACGACGGCGACGTCTGGTGGGAAGGCATGGACGGCGACGTGCCGCAGCACCTGATCGACTGGCAGGGCAAGGACTGGACCCCGGCCATCGCCAAGGACACAGGCGCCAAGGCCGCGCACCCGAACTCGCGCTTCACCGTGGCAGCCACCAACAACCCGGTGCTCGACCCGCTATGGGATTCGCCCACCGGCTACCCGATCGATGCCTTCATCTTCGGCGGCCGCCGCTCCACCACCGTGCCGCTGGTCACCGAGGCCCGCAACTGGGCCGAGGGTGTGTACATGGCCGCGACGATGGGCTCGGAGACCACCGCCGCCGCCGCCGGCGCGCAGGGCGTGGTGCGCCGCGACCCGTTCGCCATGCTGCCCTTCATGGGCTACCACATGGGCGACCACTTCGCCCATTGGCTGAAGATCGGCGAGATGCTCGGCGCCGGCCCGGGTGCCGCGCAGTTGCCGAAGATCTACTGCGTCAACTGGTTCCGCAAGGGCGCCGACGGCAAGTTCGTCTGGCCCGGCTACGGCGACAACATGCGCGTGCTGAAGTGGATGCTCGAGCGCGTCGATGGCAGCGCCGGCGGCGAGGAGAACATCTTCGGCGTCAGCCCGCGCTACGACGACCTGAACTGGACCGGCCTCGATTTCACCCACGCGCAGTACCAGAGCGTGATCTCGATCGATCGCGCCGCCTGGCAGGCCGAGATGGGCCTGCACGGCGAGTTGTTCCAGCAGCTGTCGTCGCGGTTGCCGGCGCAGTTGCTGGCGATCAAGGCCCAGATCGAGCGCAAGCTCGCCGCCTGACCTCGGTGTCGTCAGCCGCGCGCGGGCCGAGCGCCGGGCCGCCATCGGCCAGAGGCCGATGGCCTTCCGCAGGCACAGACAGTCCGCAGGGACTGTCTGAGTCCGGCTCCAGCTCACCAAGCCGGCCCGCGATCCCCCAGGGGGATCGGCCGACGCATTCGTCGGACGAGGGGCCGGAGTGATGCGGCTGCAACTGTTTTCAGACCTCCACCTCGAGACCGAGACCTTCGACCCCGAGCCCGCGCCGGGCGCCGAGTTGCTGGTGCTGGGCGGCGACATCGACGCCAACTGGACGGCGCTGGAGCGCTTTGCCGGCTGGCCGGTGCCGATGCTGATGGTCAGCGGCAACCACGAGTTTGATGGCCGCGACCTGCGGCACGACTGGCCCGCGCTGCGCGAGCGCTGCGAGCGCTTCGGCATCCGGCTGCTCGAGCGCGAAAGCGTGGTGCTGACCAGCGCAGCCGGCCAGCGCGTGCGTTTCGTCGGCACCGTGCGCTGGTCGGATTTCGACCTGTTCGGCGAGGCGCAGCGCGAGCGGGCGATGCGCGCGTCGGCCTACTTCCTCAAGCTGATGGGCGCGCGTTGCGACGGCGTCGATCTGACGCCCGAACTGCTGCGTGATGAATCGCTGGCCTGCCGCGACTGGCTGGCGGCCGAACTGCGGCGCCCCAACCCGGGGCCGACTGCCGCCGGTGGCTGGCACAGCACGGTAGCGATCACCCACTTCGGGCCCAGCCTGCGCAGCGTCGATCCACGGTTTGGCCACCAGCCCGGCACGGCCAGCTTCTGCAATGCCGACGACGACCTGATCCCGCTGGCCGACCTGTGGCTGCACGGCCACCTGCACTGCCGCCACGACTACGAGGTGCCGCGCGCCGACCGTGCACCCACGCGGGTGGTGTGCCAGGCCATGGGCCTGCTGCGCAAGGGCGAGGCCGATGGCTTCGATCCGCTCAAGCCGATCGACGTGCCGCACGCGGCTTGACGCCTGGCAAGGCCTGGGCCCGGCCCGGTGCGACACTGCATCGCAGCATCGCCAACGCCAAAGGAGCACCCCATGAAGATCCTGGTCCCCGTCGACGGCAGCCCGTTCACCAAGCGCATGCTGGCCTACCTGGCCGCCCATGACGAATGGCTGGGCGGCGCCCACCAATACACCCTGCTGCATGTGGCGCCAGCGGTGCCGCAGCGTGCCGCCGCGGTGCTGGACAAGTCCATCCTGCTCACGCACTACGCCGACGAGAGCGACAAGGTGTTCAAGCCGATCCGCAGCTTCTTCGCCAAGCAGAAGATCACGGCCCAGTTCGTGGCCAAGGTCGGCAACGCCGCCGAAACCATCGCCACCGTGGCCAGCAAGGGCAAGTTCGACCTGCTGGTCATGGGCTCGCACGGCCACGGCCTGCTGGGCAACCTGGTGCTGGGATCGGTCGCCACCAAGGTGATGGCCCAGTGCCAGACACCGGTGCTGATCATTCGCTGACGCTGGCCGGCCATGGCCGGCGCGCCGATCAGGCCCGGGCGGCCAGCCCGTCGAAGCAGGTCGACATGACCCAGTCGACGATCTGCTCGTCGCTGTGGCTGCCACCGGCCTTCAGGAAGCCCAGCACCGGATCGCAGGCGCGGGCGAACACGGTGTAGAGCACCGCCTCGGGCGGCAACGCGCGGTTGAGCGCACCGTCGGCCTGGGCCTGCACGATCCATTCGCCCAGCTGATCGCTGAGCTTCATCAGGCCGTCCATGTAACCCTTGTGGGCGATCAGCGCGTTGCGCAGCGCCGAGTTTTCGGCCGGCAGCGTGGGCATCTCGCCGGCCAGCTGGGTCTGCAGCGTCCAGCGCGTGATGGCCTTGAGCCGGTCGATGGCGCTGGCGTCGAGCCGGTCCTGCTGGGCCTGCGCGTGCTGCAGTGCCAGCTCCATCATCTGCACCATGGCCGCGGCGGCCAGGGCCTCTTTCGACGGGAAGTGCTTGTACAGGCTGGCTTTGGCGATGCCCACCTCGGCGGCCACCTCGTCCACCGTCATCAGGTCATAGCCCTTTTCGGCCAGCAGCCGTTTGACGGTGCTGACGATGGCGTCCTCGCGGGCGAGGTGCACCTTTTGGCGGAAGCTGAGTCGAGTCACGCGCGCATTGTAGACGGCAAGTGCAAAACAAGACTCATCAGGTCAACTGACGACTTGGCGGTGTTGGGCGCTGACGCGCCCGGCGCGGCTCAACGCGCCGCAGCGCCCTGCAGCCAGCGCGGCAACCACGAGCGCCGCGCGGGCTGCGCCGCCGCCTGCGGACCGAGGTGGTCGCGTTCGTCCAGCCATTGCTCCATGCCGAAGGCCGTGCCCATGTCGGCCGGCTCCTGCTGGCGCAGGGCGCGCGGGCGACGCCGGGTGAGGCGGGCAAACAGGTTGGGGGCACGTACAGCTGGTGGCATGGTCGTCTCTCGGCGGTGGGCGCTGGGGATCGGGCGTCGGTCGGTGCGTGGGGTTTGGCTGGCCACCCGAAGGGCAGTGGTTTGGCTGAAGCCGTTGAGATTTCCCGACCCGCTGCAGCGATTGGACCCGCAGTACCCCGGGCCTGTGTGGGCAATATTCACAGGACCGGCATCTACCGCCATCCCGGGAATGCGGGGCAAAAGCAAGCTGTTGGATTGACGCGTCGCTTCGTGTGACGAAGGTCACGAACGGCTGTGCCAACTCATTTCAATCAGACTTGCTAATGAAGTGAGAAGTTGATGAATGAATCTTCATTTACAAGGCCTGCCTGCCGACAATCCGGGCTCACAGTCCACCGCCCCCTCCATTCAGCAGGAGCCTCGCATGAAGGTCATCGTTCTCGGCGCCGGCATCATCGGCGTGTCCACCGCCTGGCACCTGCTCAACGAGGGGCACGAGGTCACCGTGGTCGACCGCCAGCCCGATGCGGCGCTGGAAACCAGTTTTGCCAACGGCGCGCAGATCTCGGTCAGCTTCTGCGAGCCCTGGGCCAACGCCGGCGCGCCGCTGAAGGTGGCCAAGTGGCTGCTGCGCGACGACTCGCCGCTGCTGTTCCGCCCGCGCCTGGATCCGCACCAGTGGCGCTGGGGCCTGTCGTTCCTGACGCAGTGCAACGATGCGGCTTTCGAGCGCAACGTGCGCCAACTCGTCGCGCTGGGCCGCTACAGCCATGAATCGCTAAAGCAGTTGGTGGCCGCCACCGGCATCGAATACCAGCGCCTGGAGCGCGGCATCCTGCATTTCTTCTCGTCGAAGGCCGACTTCGAGGCCGGCGCCGCCGGCGCCGAGCTGATGCGGCGCTACGGCGTCGACCGCCGTGTGCTGGGCCGCGACGAGGTGCTGAAGATCGAGCCGGCGCTGGCTGCCTTCGGCCCCAACATCCACGGCGGCACCTTCACGCCCAGCGACGAATCGGGCGACGCGCAGGTGTTCACGCAGCAACTGGCCGCGCGATGCCGTGCCCGCGGCGCCACCTTCCTGCACGACACCGCGGTCGAGCGCATCGATGCGCTGGGTGGCCAGATCAGCGGCGTGCGCGTGCGCCACCTGCCCGACGGCACCGCCCGCACCTTGGTGGCCGATCAGTACGTGGCGGCGATGGGCTCGCACACCGCGCCGCTGCTGCGCCGGCTGGGCCTCTGGCTGAACATCTACCCGGCCAAGGGTTACTCGGCCACGTTGCGGCTGAAGCGGCCCGACGACGCCAGCGTGGTGAGCCTGCTCGACGACACGCGCAAGATCGCCATCAGCCGGCTGGGCGATCACATCCGCATTGCCGGCACCGCCGAGCTGGCGGGTTACGACAGCTCGCTGGACAGCGCCACGGCGCGCAAGCGCTGCGCCGCGCTGGTGCGGCGTTACGAAGAACTGTTCCCCGGCGTGGCCGACACCAGCGAGCCGAACTACTGGACCGGTCTGCGCCCCAGCACGCCGACCAACATCCCCTACATCGGCCGCAGCCGGCTGCCCAACCTGTGGCTGAACGCCGGCCATGGCACGCTGGGCTGGACCCATGGCGCCGGCTCGGGCCAGGCGCTGGCCGAGCTGATCAGCGGCAAGCGGCCGGCGTTGAGCTTCGGCTTCTGCGGCGAGGCACTGCCGGCGGTCAGGCCCTTCGTGGCCGGCAAGCCGGGGCTCAGGCAGGGCTGATCGAACCCGCGCCGCTGCTCAGTGCAGCAGCGGCGCGCCGGCGCGCCCTTCGGCCGGCATGCCGGCCGCCGCCGGCCGCCGCACCTGCCAGCGCGCCACCCAGTCGCAGAACTCGGGCACCGGCAGCGGCTTGCTCATGTGGTAGCCCTGGCCCTCGTCGCAGTTCAGCGTGTGCAGCAGCCCCAGCACGGCCTCGTTCTCGATGCCCTCGGCCACCACGCTCAGGCCCAGGTTGTGCGCCAGGTCGATGGTCGAGCGCACGATCTTGGCGTCGCCGGCGTCGCGCTCCATCGCCATCACGAAGCTCTTGTCGATCTTCAGTTCGTCCACCGGCAGCTTCTTCAGGTAGGCCAATGACGAATAGCCGGTGCCGAAGTCGTCGATGGACAACTTGTAACCCCGCTCGGACAGCCGGTTCAGCGTGGCCTCGGCGCGCTGCGGGTCGTCCATGATCGCGCTCTCGGTGATCTCCAGGCAGAAGCCCTCGGGGATGGCCCGGTGCCGGCGCAGGATGTGGTCCAGCTTCTCGGGCAGATCCTGGTCCATCAGGTCGCGCGTGGACAGGTTCACCGACACCCGGCGCACACCCAGCACCGCCAGCGTCACCTGCTCGGCCGCGGCCTGCTCGAAGATCCACAGCGTGAGCTGGCGGATGAAGCCGGTCTGCTCGGCAAACGGGATGAACTGCATCGGCGGCACCAGCCCGCGCGTGGGGTGCTGCCAGCGCACCAGCGCCTCGGCGCCACACACCGCGCCGGTGCGGATGTCGATCTTGGGCTGCAGGAACAGCCGCAGCTCGTGGCCCTCCACCGCGCGCCGCAGCTCGCTCAGCAGCGACAGGTTCAGCGCGCTGGCGGTGTCGACCGCCGGGTCGTAGACCTGCGCACCGGCGGTGTGGCGCTTGGCGGCGTACATCGCCACCTCGGCGCGGCTGAGCAGGGCGTCGGCATCGCTGGCGTGCAGCGGCCAGATCGCCAGCCCCAGGCCGGCGCTCAGGTCCACCGTCTGGTCGTCGAGCATCAGCGGCTGCTCGAAGGCGCTGGTGATGCGCTGGGCCACCTGCACCGCCAGTGCTTCGTCGGCGTCGTGCATCAGCAGCGCAAACTCGTCGCCGCCCAGGCGCGCCACCACGTCGCCGTCGCGCACCACCTGCTGCAGCCGCTGGGCCACGCCCTGCAGCAGGCGGTCGCCCGAGGCATAACCCAGCACGTCGTTGACATGCTTGAAGCGGTCGAGGTCGAGCATCAGCACCGCCAGGTGGTCGCCTGAGGCATCGGCGCGGGCGATGGCCTGCTGCACCCGATCACGAAACTGCAGCCGGTTGGGCAGGCCGGTGAGGCGGTCGCGGTAGGCCAGGTCGCGGATCTCGCCGCGCTGCGCCGCCACATTGATGCGCATGTGGTCGAAGGCCCGTGCCAGCTCGCCGATCTCGTCGTCGCGGCCGTCGTGGCGCACCGGCTCGTCGTAGTCACCGCGGCCCAGGCGCTCGCTGGCGCGCACCAGGCGGCGCAGCGGCTGCGTCACGCGGCCGGCGCTCCACAGGCTGCCGGCGCCGAACAGCACCAGGCCCAGCACGGTGATCATCGCCAGCATCCCCTGCAGATCGCGGTAGGGCGCCACCGCAGCGGCCATCGAGCCAGCCACGCGCAGCGTGATGCGGCCCTCGCTGCCGCTGGCCACCGGCCAGGTGGCCACCAGGTGGGGCTCGCCGGCCAGCGGCAGGTCGCCGTCGGCCAGTTGCGCGGCCAGCGCGCCGGGGTCGGCCGGCGGCTTGAAGCTGTGCACCAGCAGCCGCGGCGCGCTGCGCATGGGTTGCGCCACCAGCGCCGCCTGCACACCCGAGACGGCTTGCATGTCGTCGATCAGCGCCTGGTCCAGCGGAAAGCCCATCACCACCCAGCCGATCAGCGCCGGCGCGCGCATCGGCACCATCACGAACTGGTAGGGGCTGCCGCCCACCAGCGCCACCACGCCGCTGCCCGGGCGTTGCGCCAGCTGCGGTGCCAGCCGGGCCAGCGCCGGCGCCAGCGCGGCGTCGGCACCTTCGCCCAGCGCCTGCACCGCCAGCCGGGTGTCGAGCAGCGCGGCCAGCGTGGCGCCGATGCGTGCGCCGTGGTTGCCCAGCGCCGATCGCAGGGTGTCCAGATCGCCGGTGCCCACCGCCTCGCGGATGCCGTAGTCGGCCGCCAGCACCGCCGCGCCCTGGTGCAGCTTGGCCGCGCGCTGGTCGAGCAGGCGCTGCCACACCCGCTCGGCCAGCGCCAGCCGGTCGGCCAGCTGGGCGTGGGCATTGCGGTCGATGCTCTGCTGGATCACCACGAAGCCGGCCGCCTGCACCAGCAGCAGCAGCGCCAGCGAGACCAGCGCAAAACGCGCCGACAGCCGCAGCCGGCGTGGTTGCAGCCGCTGCAGCCAGTGCGGCAACCCGCGCGGGGCGGTGGCCGGGGCGCTGCGCTCGGTGCCGCTCGTCATGGCATCAGCCCGGCGATCTTCACCGCCGCCTGCACGTTGCCGGTGGCGGGCACCTGCAGTGCCTGGTCCAGCGCTGGTGCGCCGGGCGGCAAACGCGGGTGCCAGCTGCGCAGCCGGTAGCTGCCGGCGGGCACCTGGGCCAGGCTCAGCCGGCCATCGGGCCCGGTGATGCCATGGTGCGGCGTTTCCACCACCACCACCCAGGCGGCCATCTGGTCGTGGATGTTGCAGCCCAGCACCGCGATGCCGGGCTGGTCGAACACCACCGGCGCGGCCGGCGTGCCCACGTAAAGCTTGATCTCGAAGGTCTTGACCGGCGAGAACGAGTACAGGTGGTGGCGCACCGTGTCGCGGTTGGGAAAGTTCACCGCCGTGCCCACCGGCACCACCGTCACCGCCGGATTGAACTGCCGATTGGCCTGCACGATCTGTGCGCCGGTGGCGGGCCGGCTGGCCGCCTTGGCCTCTTTCGATGCGAGAAACACCACGGCGCCGGCCAGCGGCTGCCCAGCTGCATCGCTGGCCTGCAGCACCAGCGTGCCAGCGGCGGCGGGCAGCAGCACGGCGGCCCAGGCAAAGGCGGTCAGCGCACACCAACGGCCCAGCCGGCCAATCGAGTCGGCACGCGTCAGGAGGTCAGGGCGGGGCAGCGGGGCGATGGGGTCGGACATGGCGGCAGGGTCGGGCCAGCCGCGCAGGACGCGCGAGGGCTGACCTTTGCCTATCGGCGGGCCGGGCAGTCGACTTGAGCCGGGCGCGCTGCCACCATCAATCGGCCGAGGCGATCACCCCACCACCCAGGCACACCTCGCCCTGGTACAGCACGGCCGATTGCCCGGGCGTCACCGCCCACTGCGGCGCGCTGAAGTCCAGGCGGTAGCGGCCCTCGCCTGCCGCGGCCAGCGTGCAGGCCGCATCGGCCTGGCGGTAGCGCGTCTTGGCCGCCAGCGGCCCGTCGGCCGGCGGCGCACCGGCCACCCAGCTGGCATCGTCGAACTGCAGCGTGGCCGATTGCAGCCAGGGATGGCCGTGGCCCTGCACCACCACCAGCGCATTGCGCGCCAGGTCCTTGCGGGCCACGAACCACGGCGCGTGGTCGCCGGCGCCACGCGCCGCGCCCTTCTCTTTCACGCCGCCAATGCCCAGCCCCTGGCGCTGACCCAGCGTGTAAAAGCTCAGGCCTACATGCTGACCCAGCGTGCGGCCGCGGTCGTCGACGATGGGGCCGGGCTGGTGGCTCAGGTAACGGTTGAGAAACTCGCGGAACGGCCGCTCGCCGATGAAGCAGATGCCGGTCGAGTCCTTCTTCTTGGCGTTCGGCAGGCCGATCTCGGCGGCGATGCGCCTCACCTCGGTCTTGGGCAGCTCACCCACCGGGAACAGCGTCTTGCCCAATTGCGCCTGGTTCAGCCGGTGCAGGAAGTAGCTCTGGTCCTTCAGCGGGTCCAGGCCCTTCAGCAAATCAAATCGAGCGCCGGTTTTGCGCACCCGCGCGTAATGCCCGGTGGCGATCTTGTCGGCGCCCAGCCGCATCGCGTGGTCGAGGAAGGCCTTGAACTTGATCTCGGCATTGCACAGCACGTCGGGGTTGGGCGTGCGGCCGGCCTCGTATTCACGCAGAAACTCGGCGAAGACGCGGTCCTTGTAGTCGGCGGCGAAGTTGACATGCTCGATCTCGATGCCGATCACGTCGGCCACCGCGGCGGCATCGACGAAGTCGACGTTCGACGAGCAATAACCGCCATCGGCGCTGTCGTCGTCATCCTCCCAGTTCTTCATGAAGATGCCGATCACCTCGTGCCCCTGCTGTTTGAGCAGCCAGGCGGTGACGGCCGAATCGACGCCGCCGGACAGGCCGACGACCACGCGCATGAGTTTCATGGGCGTGATTGTCCGCGCCCCGGGCCGTGCCTCAACCGGCCTGGTAGTGCCCGTCGTCGCGCGCGCGCACCGCACCGTCGGCGATCAGCTCGTCCAGGTGCATGCCGATGCTGCGTCGCTCGGCAAAGTCGACCCAGGCCGCGTCCTGATCGGGCTTGTAGACCAGGCGGCGGCGGATCAGTTGATCCAGCGTCTGCGGGCCTTCGGCCAGCATCGCCAGCAGCCGATCGCGGCGTTCATCGATCTTGGCGGCAAAGGCCGCCAGCGCCTCGACAAAGCGCGCCCGGTCGGTGACCACCGCGCGGTGGTGCGAGGTGACCCAGGTGCGCGCGTCGATCGCCGCCACCGCGGCCAGCGTGCGGCGAAAGTCGGTCAGGTTGGAGGTGGCATCGCCGTAATACGGGCCGAAGCTCGACAGGTCGATGTCGCCGATGAAGGCCAGGCCCTCGTTCTCGACCACCAGCGCGCAATGGCCTGCCGTGTGGCCGGGCAGGTGGTGGGCGCGGATGGTCACGCCGCCGCCCAGATCCCAGGTGGCGCCGTCGCGGTAGGCGGTGGCGTCGGGGCGCGGCCGGTAGTTGAACTGTTCCTCGATGCGCGAGCGCATCGGGCCCAGCACCTCGGCGGGGTAGCCGTAGTGCGCCGACAGTCCGGCCCAGCTCTGCGCGGCGGCCAGGTCGGCTTCGTGCACCTGCACCGGTGCATGCGGCACGCGGTGCAGGCCGGCCATGTGGTCCTCGTGCACATGGCCCAGGATGACCAGATCCACCTCGTCGAAGGCCGCGCCGATGCGGTTGGCCACCTGCGGCGTGTCGAAGGCCACGCGCAGCTCGGTGCCGCGCACCAGCACCTGGTTGCCGTCGGGGTACTTGCCGGATTTTTCGCCCAGGTGCACCGCCACCGGGCCGAAGTTCAGGACGTCGTCCATGCGGGTGTGCCCCCTCAACCCAGCCTGCGCGGCTGTTGCAGCGAGGCGTCGGCCCACACCGCGCCCAGCGCGTGGCGCACGCCGGCCAGGTGGTCTTCGATGCAGCGCAGCACCAGCGGGCTGCGGTGCCGCGCCACGCTGCTGCGCACCTCGGCCGGCGTGAGCCACAGCGTGCGCACGATGGGCGCATCGAGCGCGCGGCCGGGCTCGGGCTCGCCCACCGTGCCGGCATACGCGAAGCGCAGGTAGGTGATGTCCTCGGCGGGTTGATCATCCTGCGCCGGCCGCTCGAAGCGCGCCAGGTACACCCCCAGCAGCGACTGCGGCACGAAGGGGCAGGCGGTTTCTTCCAGGCACTCGCGCGCGGCCGCCTGCTCGGGTGATTCACCGGGGTCGAGATGGCCGGCCGGGTTGTTGAGCTTGAGGCCCTCGGGCGTCAGTTCTTCCACCAGCAGGTAGCGGCCGTCGCGCTCGACGATGGCCGCGACGGTGACGCTGGGCTTCCAACGGGGGTTTGTCATCGGGCCATCGTAGCCGTGCGGTGAGCGTGAAGGCGGTCACGGCGGCGACGGCCGCCAGCTTGAAGTCGGGTAAGCTTCTTGCAGGGCCGCCCGCCTTGCAAATGGGGGTCCAGACATAAGTGCCCACTGGGCTTGGCTGCGCCCAGCCCGCCCCCCGTGGGGGCCAAGCAAAGTAGCCAAGCAACATTTGCTTGAGAGGAGACCGATTCATGGGATTGCTGATTGGGGTGACCAAGGAAACCGCGGCCGGTGAGAAGCGCGTGGCCACCGTGCCCGACGTGGTGGAAAAGCTGATCAAGCTGGGCTTCTCGGTGGCGGTGGAAAGTGGCGCGGGGGATGCCGCGAACTTCGCCGACGACACCTACCGCGCCGCCGGTGCGCAAGTGCTGCCCAGCGCGGCCGAGGTCTGGGCCCAGTCCGACATCGTCTTCAAGGTGCGTGCGCCCAGCCCTGACGAAGTGGCGCAGTTGCGCGAAGGCGCTACGCTGATCGGCTTCATCTGGCCGGCGCAGAACCCCGAGCTGATGCAGCAACTGGCGGCCCGCAAGGTCACCGTGCTGGCCATCGACGCGCTGCCGCGCCAGCTGTCGCGCGCACAGAAGATGGACGCGCTGACCTCGATGGCCGGTGTCAGCGGTTACCGCGCGGTGGTCGAGGCGGCCAACGCCTTCGGCCGCTTCTTCAACGGCCAGATCACGGCCGCCGGCAAGATCCCGCCGGCCAAGGTGTTCATCGCCGGCGCCGGTGTGGCGGGGCTCGCCGCCATCGGCACGGCCGCCAACCTGGGCGCCATCGTGCGCGCCAACGACACCCGCGCCGAGGTGGCCGACCAGGTGGTCTCGCTGGGTGGCGAATTCGTCAAGGTCGACTACGAGGAAGAAGGCTCGGGCGGCGGCGGCTATGCCAAGGTGATGAGCGAGGGCTTCCTGGCCGCCCAGCGCGCGATGTACGCCCAACAGGCGAAAGACGCGGACATCATCATCACCACCGCGCTGATCCCGGGCAAGCCCGCGCCCAAGCTGATCACCGCCGAGATGGTGCAAAGCATGAAGCCCGGCAGCGTGATCGTCGACATGGCGGCCGAGCAGGGCGGCAATTGCGAGCTCACCGTGCCCGGCGAGGCGGTGGTGCGCCATGGCGTGACCATCGTCGGCTACACCGATCTGGTCAGCCGCCTGGCCAAGCAGTCGTCGACGCTGTATTCGAACAACCTGCTGCGTTTGACCGAGGAGCTTTGCAAGACCAAGGACGGTGTCATCAACGTCAACATGGACGACGACGCCCTGCGTGGCCTCACCGTGATCAAGGACGGCGCGATCACCTGGCCGGCGCCGCCGATCAAGCAGGCCGCGCCCCCCAAACCCAAGGCCGCGATGCCGGCCGCTGCCCCCAAGGGCCACGGCCACGGTGCCGGCGCGCCGATGTCGGTGCAATCGCTGGTCACGGTGTTCGGCGTGGGTGCGGTGCTGTTCGGACTGGTGGGGCTGTACGCGCCGGCCAGCTTCCTGTCGCACTTCACCGTGTTCGTGCTGGCCTGCTTCATCGGCTACATGGTGGTGTGGAACGTCACGCCGTCGCTGCACACGCCGCTGATGAGCGTGACCAACGCCATCTCATCGATCATCGCCATCGGCGCGCTGGTGCAGGTGGCGCCACCGCTCACTGGTGGCGTGATGGACCGGCCCAATGCGCTGATCCTGGGCCTGGCCGTGTTTGCGCTGGCGCTCACCGCCGTCAACATGTTCGGCGGCTTCGCGGTCACGCGGCGCATGCTGGCGATGTTCCGCAAATAAGCACCAGCAGCACAAGAAGAACAAGGACAAGGACATGACCTCCAGCCTGGCCACCGTCTCCTACATCGCCGCCACCATCCTCTTCATCCTGAGCCTGGGCGGGCTCGCCAACCCCGAGACCGCGCGCCGCGGCAACCTGTTCGGCATGATCGGCATGGCGCTGGCCGTGCTGGCCACCGTGCTGGGCCCACGCGTCACGCCGGCCGGCATCCCGTGGATCGTCGGGGCGCTGGCCGTCGGCGGGGCCATCGGCCTCATCGCCGCGAAGAAGGTGCAGATGACGCAGATGCCCGAGCTCGTCGCGCTGATGCACAGCCTGGTGGGCCTGGCCGCCTGCCTGGTGGGCTTTGCCAGCTACGTCGACACCTCCACCGTGTTCCCCACACCGGCCGAGAAGGCCATCCACGAGGTGGAGATCTACATCGGCATCCTCATCGGCGCCGTCACCTTCTCGGGCTCGCTGATCGCCTTCGGCAAGCTGTCGGGCAAGATCGGCGGCAAGCCGCTGCTGCTGCCCGGGCGGCATCTGCTCAACCTGGCGGGCCTGTTGATCGTGATCTGGTTCGGCCGCGAGTTCCTGCATGCGCACGACATCCAGACCGGCATGCTGCCGCTGATCGTGATGACGGTGATCGCGCTGCTGTTCGGCGTGCACATGGTGATGGCCATTGGCGGCGCCGACATGCCGGTGGTCGTCTCCATGCTCAACAGCTACTCGGGCTGGGCCGCGGCGGCCACCGGCTTCATGCTCAGCAACGACCTGCTGATCGTGGTGGGCGCGCTGGTGGGCTCGTCGGGCGCGATCCTCAGCTACATCATGTGCCGGGCGATGAACCGCAACTTCATCAGCGTGATCGCCGGTGGCTTCGGTGGCGGCGCGCCGGTGGCCAAGGGCGACGGTGCCGCGTCCGAGCCGCAGGGCGAGGTGTCGCCGATCCTGGCCGCAGAGACGGCCGAGCTGCTGCGCGAATCCAAGAACGTGGTCATCGTGCCCGGCTACGGCATGGCGGTGGCACAGGCCCAGCACACGGTCTACGAGATCACCAAGCTGCTGCGCGAGAAGGGCATCAACGTGCGCTTCGGCATCCACCCGGTGGCCGGCCGCATGCCGGGCCACATGAACGTGCTGCTGGCCGAGGCCAAGGTGCCCTACGACATCGTGCTGGAGATGGACGAGATCAACGACGACTTCCCCAACACCGACGTGACCATGGTCATCGGCGCCAACGACATCGTCAACCCGGCCGCGCAGGAAGACCCCACCAGCCCCATCGCCGGCATGCCGGTGCTGGAGGTGTGGAAGGCCAAGACCAGCATCGTGATGAAGCGCAGCATGGCCTCGGGCTACGCCGGGGTCGACAACCCGCTGTTCTACAAAGAGAACAACCGCATGCTGTTCGGCGACGCCAAGAAGATGCTCGACGAGGTGCTGGCGGCGTTGCGGGCCTGAGAACTGCCGGGGCTTGAGGGTGCGCCAGTCGTAATACAATCGCCAGAACTGTATTTCTGGACCGCTGCCATGACCTTGACCGTCCGCCTCGATGCCGCGCTGCAAGCGGCGCTGGACCGGCACTGTGCCGAGCATGGCGTGACCAAGACGCTGGTGGTGCAAGAGTGTCTGGCCACCTATCTGGTGGCTGCCCGGCCCGGCCCGGCCGCCCGGCAGGCGGATGCCGCGGCCGAGCCCAGCGCCAGTTACCGCGCGTTTGCCGATGCCGGCCTGATCGGTGCCGTGGCCACCGGCGGCACGCCTGCCGACAAGGCCGCCGTGCGCCGGCAGGTGCTGCGCCGGCTTGGCAAGGGCGTTGATGCCGCCTGACGTGCTGGTGGACACCGGCCCGCTGGTGGCGCTGTTCAACCGCGACGATCCCCACCACACCCGAGTCAGCGCCTGGCTGGCCGCGCAGCCCGGGCCGCTGCACACGGTGGAGCCGGTGCTGGCCGAATGCGCCTTCTTTCTGCCGGCGCGCCTGCGCGGCAACCTGGCCGACCTGGCCGCGCGCGGCGTGCTGCAGGTGCATGCACCCGACCGCGCCGGCCATGCGCGCTTGGCGCAGCTGTTCCACAAGTACCGCGACCAAGACCCCGATTGGGCCGACCTGGCCCTGGTGTGGCTGGCCGAGCAGACCGGCATCCGCCGCATTGCCACGCTGGACGTGACCGACTTCAGCGTCTACCGCATCCACGGCCGCAGCCGGTTCCAGCTGGAGCTGTTGCGCTGAGGGGCCGGTTGCACCTGGCCCTTCATTTTTGTACGTGCAATAATTTGCCGTGGACATCAGCTTCGATCCCACGAAGGATGCAGCCAACCGGGCCAAGCATGGGCTGTCGCTGGCTTTGGCTGCCGCCATCGAATGGGAAACGGTGTGGTGCTGGCCCGATCTGCGTCAGTTGTACGGTGAGCCACGCCAGGTGGGCATCGGCTACATCGGTCTGCGCTTGCACGGTGTGGTGTTCACCGACCGCGGCGGCGAGCGCCGCATCATCAGCCTGCGCAAGGCCAATGCCCGAGAGGTGGCGCGTTATGCCGAAGCTTAAAGCCGGAACCATCATCCCGACGCCTGAAGAAGACGCCGCCATCAACGCCGGCATCGCCGCCGACCCCGACACGGTCGAGCTGACCGATGCCGAGTTTGCGCAGATGCGCCCGCTGCGTGGCCGGCCGCGGCTGGCGCGCCCCAAGGCGGCGCTGACGATGCGGGTGGATGCCGACGTGCTGGACGCCTTCAAGGCCAGCGGCCCGGGCTGGCAGACCCGCATCAACGAGCTGCTGCGCGACGCCGTGCGCCGCGGGCGCGTCTGAGCCCGGGGCCCGCACCGCATGCCCACCCTCGACTGGCTGAGCCGCGACGCCGCCTTCCGCGCCGCCCAACAGGTGCCCACCCGGGTGCTGCGCCCGCACCGCGCGGGGCCGGCGAGGGTGGGCGTTGATGGTGCGGCCGACAGCGGCAACCTGCTGATCCAGGGCGACAACCTTGAGGCGCTGAAGGCGCTGCTGCCGTTCTACCGCGGCCGGGTGAAGTGCATCTTCATCGACCCGCCCTACAACACCAGGAGCGCGTTCGAGCACTACGACGACAACCTCGAGCACAGCCAGTGGCTGACGATGATGCTGCCGCGGCTGCAGCTGCTGCGTGAGCTGCTGAGCGAGGACGGCTCGATCTGGGTGACCATCGACGACAACGAGGGGCACTACCTCAAGGTGTTGATGGACGAGGTGTTTGGGCGGGGGAATTTTGTTGGCGAGCTTGTCTGGCAGAAGCGCACATCCCGGGAAAACCGCGCACCGATAAGCTCCTCGCATGATGCGATGTACCTCTATGCACGGGGAGGCCCAGCGATTTGGAAGCAGCACCGAAACCTGCTTCCGGCCAACGATGCGGGTCTGTCAAACCCTGACGGCGATTTGCGCGGACCATGGAAGTCGATACCTTTTACCGCGCAAGGATTTCGAGAGAACCAGATGTACAGCATTCAACCTCCGAACGGACCGGCCCTTGTGCCGCCGAAGGGGCGGTGCTGGGGTGCAACTGAAGCGGAGTTCATTCGCCTGCGCGACGTGGAGCGCCGGGTTTACTTCCCAAAGAACGGCACCGGCCGACCCCGAATCAAGCAGTTTCCAGAGAATCAAAGCGGGTTGGTGCCCATGACACTTTGGGCCGCAAGTGATGTTGGCGACAACGAAGACGCGAAAAAGGAAAGCTTGGCGCTGTTTACCGACCGCGAAGCATTCGGCACGCCCAAACCCGAGCGCCTGCTGCAACGCATCCTGCACATCGCCACCCACCCCAACGACCTCGTCCTCGACAGCTTCCTCGGCAGCGGCACCACCGCGGCGGTGGCGCACAAGATGGGCCGGCGCTGGATCGGTATCGAGATGGGCGAGCATGCGCTGACGCACTGCCTGCCACGGCTGCGCAAGGTGGTCGACGGTGAGCAAGGCGGCATCAGCGCGGCGGTGGGCTGGGCCGGCGGCGGCGGCTTTCGCATGCTGCAACTGGGCGCGCCGCTGTTCGACGCCGACGGCGAGATCCACCCCGAGGTGCGTTTTGCCGACCTGGCCGCCTTCGTCTGGATGCGCGAGACCGGCACCGCGCTCGAATCGCTGGCCCCCGCCACGCCCTGGCTGGGCACGCACCACGGCACGGCCTACCACCTGCTGTTCAACGGCATCCTGGGCGACCGCCGGCCGGCCAGCGGCAACGTGCTGACCGGCGCCGTGCTGGCCGCGCTGCTGGCCGAGCCTCCCCCCGGCCACCCGCACGACGGCCCGCGCGTGGTCTACGGCGAGGCCTGCCTGCTGGGCCCGGCGCGCCTGGCGGCAGCCGGCGTCACGTTCAAGCAGCTGCCGCACGCGGTGCCGCGCTAAGCTTGCAGCCTCACCATCCATCTGCCGAGGACCGCCATGCACCTCACCGTTGACGACCTCATTGCCCACGCCCGCCAGTTGTCATCGGACGAGTTCGAGTTGCTGATGGTCCGGCTGAACCATGAAGTGGCCTTGCCCTTGGACCCCGAGATCGAAGACGCGTGGATGGCTGAAGTGGAGCGCCGCGTCGATGCCGTGGATCGCGGCGAGATGCAGGCGGTGCCGTGGGACGAGGCCCGCAAGCGCCTGGGTCTTTGATGCGGCTGGACATTGTTGAGGCCGCGCTGGACGAGGCCGAAGCAGCCCGTGACCCCTACGCTGCCATCCATGCCGGGTTGGGTGAGCGATACGCGAGTGAGTTCCTGCGGTCGATCAGGCTGATCACCAGCCAACCCCTGGCCTGGGCCAAAGTGGGCCGCAGCAAGCGCAATGCCCGTGTTCGGCACATGGACCGGTTTCCGTACTCGGTGATCTACCTGGTCGAGGGCGACCTGATCCGCATCGTTGCCGTGATGCACCAGCGCCAACGCCCGGGCTACTGGCGTCAACGCTGATCTGCATGCCCACCTTCACCCTCAAGCGCTACCAGACCCAGGCCCTGCAGGCGCTGGACGACTACCTGCAGGCCGCCGCGCTGGCCGGCCCGCGCGCGGCCTTCGAGCAGCGCACCGGCTTCGGCTACAACCTTGAGCCCTTCGGCGAGGTGCCCTGCGTGTGCCTGCGCATCCCCACCGGCGGCGGCAAGACGCTGCTGGGCGCGCATGCGGTGGGCCGCATGGCGCGCGGCTGGCCGCAGCGCACGGCGCAGCCGCTGGCCCTGTGGCTGGTGCCCAGCGACACCATCCGCAGCCAGACGCTGGCCGCGCTGGCCACACCCGGCCACCCCTTCCACGAAGCGCTGGCCCAGGCCTGCGGCGAGGGCGTGCGGGTCTGCGCGCTGGATGAGCTGGCCACCATCGCGCCGCAAGACTTCGAGCAGCAGGCGGTGGTGGTGGTGGCCACGATCCAGAGCTTTCGGGTGGAAGACACCGAGCAGCGCAACGTCTATGCCTTCTCCGAGGCCTGGGAGCGGCATTTCCGCAGCCTGGGGCCGGCGGCGCTGCAGGGCCTGCAGGGCGTGCCCGACGCGCTGGTGTCGACCGCCGAGGTGGCGACTGACAAGGCCGGCCGTGCGCTGCTGGCCGGCCTGGTGGGCCAGCCGCGCTGGAGCCTGGCCAACTGGCTGGCGCTGCGCCAGCCCTATGTCATCGTCGACGAGGCGCACAACACCAAGACCGAGCGCAGCTTCGAGGCGCTGAAGCGGCTGAACCCGAGCCTGATCCTGGAGCTGACGGCCACGCCGGTGCCAAAACGCACCAACGTGTTGTTCACGGTCTCGGCGCAGCAGCTGCAGGCCGAGGCGATGGTCAAGCTGCCGATCGCGCTGATGGAGCACACCCGCGGCTGGCAGGCGGCGGTGTACGACGCGGTGCAGAACCAGAAGCTGCTCGAAGCCGAGGCCCAGCAGGAAGAAGCCGAGCCGGGGCCGAACCAGGGCGACTACATCCGCCCCATCGTGCTGCTGCAGGCGCAGAACAGCACCGACCCGGTCAACGTGGACGTGCTGCGCGCGCATCTGGTGGACGACCTGCACATCCCTGCCGAGCAGGTGAAGGTGGCCACCGGCACGCAACGCGAGCTGGACGGGCTGGACCTGGCCAGCCGCGCCTGCCCGGTGCGCTACATCATCACCGTGCAGGCGCTGCGCGAGGGCTGGGACTGCCCGTTTGCCTACATCCTGTGCTCGGTGCAGAGCATCCGCTCGGCGACCGCGGTCGAGCAGCTGCTGGGCCGCGTGCTGCGCATGCCCTATGCGCGGCGGCGCAGCCGCGCGGCGCTGAACAAGGCCTATGCCCATGTCACCGAGGCCGAGACCGGGCTGGCCGCCAACGCGCTGGCCGACCGGCTGATCGACGGCATGGGCTTCGACCCGCTGGACATGGCGTCGATGATCGCGCCGCAGCTGCCGTTGGGCTGGCCCGCGGCCGGCGCGGACGGGGCGCCGCGCGACGACGGGCCGCTGTTCGCGGCGCCGGCCCCGGTGGCGGCGCCGCTGCCCACGCTGGCCATCGACATCCCCGCCGGCAAGCCGCTGCCCGACGCGGTGGCCGAGGTGGTGGCCCGGGCGGTGGCCGATGGCATCGCCCGCCTCAGCAGCGACGGCGCGCGCCAGCGGGTGCAGTGGCGCGGCGAGTTGCCGCCGGCCGTGGGTGATGCGCTGGTGGCGGCGCAGCGCGGCAAGCAGCGCGAGCAGGTGGCGCAGCAGATCGAGCGCCACAACGCGCTGGTGGCCGGGGCGCTGGCCCCGTGCCACCAGGGGGCGCAGTTCGCCCCGGTGCCGCGGCTGTGTTACCACCCACCCGGCGGCGCGCAAGGCGAGTTGCTGTTGCTCGAGCGCGAGGCGGTGTTCGAGCAGGTGGCGCTGAACCTGCTGGCCGAGACCATCAGCCTGCCCGGCTTCACGCTGGCCGAACAGGGCACGTTGTGGGAGGTGTACCTGGACGGCCAGCGGCTGCGGGTGGGCCGCGGTGATGCCGCGCAGCTGCCGCTGGATGCGGTGCCCACGGCCATCACCGAGCAGGACCTGACGCGCTGGCTGGCCAGCGAGCTGCAGCACCCGTCGCGCAACGTGGCGGTGGACGTGGTGCCGGCGCACCTGCGCGCCTTCGTGCTGGCCTGTGTGCGCCACCTGGTCAACGAGCAGCGCATCCCGCTGGCGCAGCTGGCCCGCCACCAATACCCGCTGCTGCAGCGGCTGGCGCTGCGCATCACCGAGCTGCGCGACCAGGCGGCCCGCGCCACCTTCACCCAGCTGGTGCTCGACGGCGGCTGGGCGCTGGAGACCAGTGCACGCCATGAATTCCACTTCGACCCCAACGTCTACCCGGTGCCCGCGAACAAGCGCTACCGCGGCAAGTTTCGTTTTGCGCGGCACTTCTACCCGGTGGTGGCCGATCTGGAGGACGGCGGCGAAGAGTGGCGCTGCGCGCTGGCGCTGGACGAGCACGCGCAGATCCGGCATTGGGTGCGCAACCTCGATGCCGACCCGGTGGCCGGCTTCTGGCTGCCCACCTCGGCCGGGCGCTTCTACCCCGACTTCGTCTGCGAGCTGGCCGACGGCCGCCTGTTCGTGGCCGAGTACAAGGGCGCCCACATCAAGGACGCGCCCAAGGAGATCGAGAAAGGCCAGGTCGGCGCGGTCTGGGCCGAGCGCAGCGGCGGCCGGGCGGTGTTTGCGATGCTCTACAAGGCCGCCAACGGCCTGGGCCTGGCGCAGCAGATCGACGCGGCGCTGGCCTGATCGGCCCGCACCCGCGCCGTGCGTTCAGCCGCGGCGGCGGGCCAGCAAGCCCATCGCCGCCACGCCGGCCAGCATCAGCGCCCAGCTGGCGGGCTCGGGCACCGGCACGGCCACCGTGCCGGACATTTCGTAGTACACGTTGCGCAAGTCGGTCGCCGCAAGATCGGCACGCGGCAGGGGCGAGAAGCTTTGCGCTGCCGGGTTGTTCCAGGTCAGCGTCAGTGACTGGCCATTGGAAAAGTGGGCCGTCACCGTGCCGCCGGCCAACACCGACGGGCGCGCATCCACCACGTTGCCGGAGCCCGCGTGGACGGTGTCGGGGTCGACGTGGAACTGCATGAACCGGCCGGCGCTCATCCCGGTGAAGCTGTAGCCGACGTTGGCGCTCCAGCCTGCGTCATTGATGCGATCACCCTGCGTCAGGGTGTAGCCCACGCCGGCGCTGGCGGTTTCGCGGCTGACGAAATCCCAAAGCCCGGCAGCCGCGCCGTCGTCCATGCTCAGGCTGGTGATGTCGATGCCCGGGCTGGAGAGGTTGGTGACCGTGAAACCGGGGTAGGCAAAGGCGTAGACCTCCGTGCTTTGAGACCAGCCGAACATGCGCACCGACAGGCCGTAGTCCTCGGTCGAAGGCAGGGAGACGGTGGCGTTGGCACCGCCAGCCGACAGGCCAGCCAGCAAGCCGGCGGCCAGCAGCAGGGAAAGCGTTGTGGTTTTCATGGTGCTTGTTCGTGGCGTGGGTCAAGCGACAGTGGCAGCCCGGCGGCGCGCAGCAACACCCACAAGCCCGAGGCCGGCCAGCATCAGCGCGTAGGTTTCGGGCTCGGGCACGGCGGGGGGGAAGGCCAGGTGGTCCACCACCCAGGCATCGGGGTAGTAGCCATCCAGCTTCATCGACGTGATGGGCGTCAGGCTGTCGATGCGGAAGTAGCCGGTGCGCCCACCGCCGCCGCCGGGGATCGTGGTGAACAGGCTGCCGTTGAGATGCACGTCCACGGCGTACTCGTTCTGTTGCAGGCTGAAGCCGACCTGCGTCACGCCGCCCGTGAAGCTGAATTCCAGGTCGCCCCAGGCATTGGAGTTGCCATAGAAGGCCGACTGGTTGTTGCCGGTGTTGAGCAGCGCATGGGTGCCGTCCCACAAGCTGGAACATGCGGCGGTTCCGCAGGGATAGGTGCTGAAGGCATTGCCGTGAGGGTCCGCGAACGGGTCGAACGAATTCGGCAGCGTCGCGGTGGGGCCGTAGCTGCCCACACTGGAATGGGTGACCTGGATCTTCAGCCCCGCAACCAGTGCGGTGTCCTCGAAGTCTTCGACGATGCTGCCGCTGTTCAGGCCCAGGGTGGCGTCGGAACTCCCCCACGAGGCAGCGGAAAAGCTGGTCATGCTGTAGGTGGCGGCGGCTGCCTGGGCCGGCGCGGCGAGTGCGGCCAGCGCAGCGACCAGCGGCAGCAAGGACCTGCGGGAGAAGTGTTGGGCAGTCATGGCGGGATTTCCAGTGGTTGAGGGGCGTGCGGCTCAGCCGGGGTTGCGACGACGCGCCGCAACTCCGACCAGCCCGAGGCCGGCCAGCATCAGCGCGTAACTGGCAGGCTCT